>JBLMXY010000181.1:0-40108 GCA_050257975.1 Acidobacteriota bacterium | reverse complement strand
GGGCAGGACTTCCATCGCCATGGGGAGATCTGGACAAGGAAGAGGCCGTCGAGACGACCTGCTCCGCGAGACTGCCGGGTCAGTGGGCAGATGCGGAGAGCGGACTCTCCTACAACCGGTTTCGCTACTACGCGCCCTGGAGGATGCAGTACCTCTCGCAGGATCCGTTGCGGTCTGTCCAGTCCCCGGGCCCTTATGCTTACCCAACGGATCCTGTTCAAGTTATTGACCCCCTCGGGCTCCTTGCCGAGGTCCTCTATGGAGATCCGGATGGTCTCGGTCGCCCGACTGGGGCTACCGCCGTGATCACCCCCGCAGATATCAGTACGGGGACCGAGGCCAACTCGACCATTCGGCCTCCCGGTTTTGAGGGAGGCAACCATCCTTTTCACCACGAACGCGGTCATCTCATCGGTAATCAGCTTGGGGGCGACGGCAACGATCCCCGCAATCTGGTTACCTTGACTGGCGGGACGAATCATCCCCATATGGAATCGCTTGAGGCCCAGGTACGAGCTCACGTCGAAGCGGGAAACTTCGTCGAGGTTCGCGTCACCCCGATCTACGAGGGCGATCAACTCGTGCCCAGCCGCGTTAAGTATGAGGCGACGGATTTGGCAACCGGAAACAAGATTGTCGATACGGAGGTTGAGAATGGTCAACACAAGAACTACAAGGCCTGCCAGCACTAAGCCCAAGCCGGTGTTCGGATGATCGGCAAGTTGGACACGCCCGATCTCCGAGTTCGGGGCACGATTCGAAGTACTCCGGCCGATTCTGACCTTGCGTCAGCCGAAAAGGAACTGGGAGTGCGCCTGCCCAGGTCCTATCGCTCGTTCGTCCAGCGATACGGCTACGGCCTTACAGCCGGGCTCTTCATCATCTACGTTCCCACGACGGCAACGGGCTGTGACAGCCTGGTAGGTCGGTCGGCCGAGTTGCGAGAAGAGCTAGAAGTGTCCGTCCGAGGCAACTGGGTGCAGTTCGCCCCGGACGGGAGCCGCGAGTTGGTCTTGCGCTTGATGCCGTTCGGATACTCGGAGAACGCCAACATCTTGGCTTGGGACCCGACCTCACCCTCGGAGCCGGAAGAGTTCTGGATCTATGTCGTTGGGTCTCGAAAGTCAGGCATCAGGAAGGCCGCGCCAAATCTTTCGGAATTCGTTCGGCGAATACTCGAGCCGGGCGTCGGTGGGATTCTTGGAAGAGCAGACTTCCAGCTCGAGGCAACATTCGATCCTTGGGATCTCCCTCCGGCTGGGGCATGACGAGAGCCTTGATTCCATTCACCGTGATGATTGCCGTGATCGGCGCGATCGTGGCAGGCCTCGCTTACTTTGTCTTCGTTCGCCCCATGCCGACGGGATCGAGGCAGGCCGTGATCGCTCGAAAGACATTCGCGCCGGCGCACGCGATCACGCGCTACGACGCCTCGAGTGCGGCACGCCGGCAGTACTGGAGCCAGCAGCGCTTCACGATTCCGGATAGCTGGGTCTTCGAACTCCAGATCGACGGGGTGGCGGACGCAGCGACGTTCTCCCTCGAGAAGAGCGCCGGCGAGGCCTTCCAGCTCGGCCAGCGTGTCCGGGTCAAGTATCAGGAGCGGGGAATTCCGCCGTTCTGGAAGAGGGTATACGTTCTGGAGATGAAGCCGGCGGATTGATCGCGCCGGGAGGAAGGACGATGGGAGGACAACGAATACCGGGAGCCGAAGGCCTCGATGACGACGAGCCCCTCGAGGGCGACGGGGCGCCGCCGCGCGGCGGGTTCTCGGAGCCGGGTCCGATCGGGCTCAAAGGCGGCGGGGTCAAGTTCATCGATCGGAAGATCGCCAGCGTAACGGACGACTGGCACCCGCCCTCCGTCAACTCGACCGATCAAGAGATTTCCGCCCCGACGCTTGCCGAAGTCGGCCGGCTCCTGAACACGCTTCCGGAATGGGGCCGAGGGGGCGGGAGGATCCGATCCGACGCGATTGCCCCCGGCAGCAGCCCGACCGTGGACGTGAACCTCCACGCCAACCTCGAAAAGACGATGCCGAAGTGGCTCGACTACTCCTCGGCGTCGGCCGCTGCGAAAAAGGAATGGGACCGGATGTTCGCGGCCCTCGAGGCGCACGAGCAGGGACACATCGACATCGCGATCAAGGTCGCCGACGAGTTGAAGTCGAAGCTTCCGGGAAAGAGCATCGACGACCTGGTCCCGATGATCAACGCGGCCAATCGGCAGATGAAGGCGCTCCAGGACGATTTCGACACCAAGACCGCCCACGGCCAGAACACCGGCGTGAACCTGAATACGTCGATCCCCTAGTAACCCAGAAGGGGCAGAGGCGCCGGCGGATCCGCCACCGACTGCATCCGCGCAATGCCGACGGCGTCCCGGTTCGGCAGGGCCAGAACCGGCATCACCCCCCGCTCGAGCATCGCCTCGGCGACCGAGAGCGGCAGGACGGTCTCCGCGCAGGGCTGGAGCCTCGTCTCGCCGTCCCGCTCGTAGACGTGGAGCGGCAGGCCCGTAAGCATCCCCGGAGACTCGAGGAGCACGAGGCAGAGCAGCGACGGGTTGCCCCAGAGGTAGCCCTGGTGGGCCGGCGCGCCTTCGAACTCCTCGAAGACGAAGTGCTCGGTGGGTTCGGTCCGCGCGCCGTAGGGGAGACGCAGCAGAAACCGCGGCGCGGCGAGCCCCAGGTAGCGCGCCTCGGGCACGCGGCGAAGGGCCCCCCAGAGCGCCTCGGCGGGCTCACCCTCGGCCTTCCGCCAGCGCCTCGGATCCGGGGCCGACGCGAAGGAGTCCGCGGCCATGAGCGATGGAGCCGCGGCAGATAGAAACGGTGCGTCAGCGGCGGCCGCCACCTTTCCCAGGCGAGCGAGCAGGGCGACATCCTCGACGGTCGGGCCGAATTCGTAGAGCCCCGCCACGGCGGTCCAGGGGATGGCCCCCGGAGTCTCGCGCACGGAGCCGACGAGGACCCGGTACAGCCCGGAGTCGGAGAGATCCTTCGCGCTCTTGAGGTCCCGGGCGAGCTCTTCCTTGCTCGCGTCGAGGATCTCGACGCGCAGATCCTCGCCGGCCTCGAGATGCCGCAGCAGGAAGTCCACCCCGCGCCAGGCCGCCTCGACCGCCTGGAACGCCGGATCGTGCAGGATCGAGCGCATCCGGACGCCGATCTCCTGGTCGGCCCGGATGATCAGCCGCTCCTTTTCGCCGCCGCCGGCAGGCTCCAGGTGGGGCTTGACGATCTGCTCGACGAACCCGGCGAAGTCTCCGGTTGTGGCCTCGGCCGCGCGGGACGGAGGGCCCGTGCCGAGCAGCTCCTCCAGCAATCCTGTCCCCGGCGGCGCGGCGCCCGGGACGGTCGGGGAGCTTTCGCGCCGAGGTGTCTGGTCTTGCGCGCCCCACGCCCGCACCGCCGCGGCGGCCTCGGCAAAACGCTCGGGATCTTCCAGGCCCCGGCGGATGCTCCGCAGCTCGTGGAGCGCGGGCTCCCGCATCAGGATTCGGTCGGGGTGGAAGTCTTCGAGGCTCCTGGGCCGAAGGAGCAGGTCCGTCCCCTCCGCTCGGGCCAGGAGGACCTCGACGGAAAGACGCGAGAACTGGCCTTCCAGATCCTCCACATCCACCGGAATCGGCCTCCGTTCGGGCCCGAGCGGCTCGCAGACGCCGCGGCTGGCTCGCCCCGAGAAGTCCCCGATCACGAGCAGACGCCTGCGCGCGTCCGGATCGGCGCGTTCCTCCTCCTCTTCCAGAGAGGCGGCCAGAACCGCCTCGGCGCGGTCCGGATGGGTGAAAGTCGGCATCTTCGGACGGAGCTCTGCGGCCTTTATACTCTGGCGACCGCACAGCAGCAACCGCGCCAGTGAAGCCAGAGTGCCGGATGGATCGCGTGACCGGGTCGGCCACACCGCCCGTGCTTGCCCGCATTATGCGAGGCGGTCGGCTGGAATCGGCACACAGGGGCTTCGCGGCGGTCGTGGACGCCGACGGGCGTCTGCTCTCCGCGGTGGGCGACGCCGACCGCGGCGTCTTCATCCGCTCCGCGGGGAAGCCCTTCCAGGCGCTTCCTTTGCTCGAAGCGGGCGGAGAACGAGCTTTTCGTCTGGGCGACGATGAGATCGCGCTCATCTGCGCCTCGCACGGCGGCGAGCCGCGGCACGTTCGCACGGCCCGCCGGCTGCTTGCCCGAGGCGGCGTTCGCCTGAAGGACCTCGCTTGTGGCGCTCACTGGCCCATGCACGAGCCGTCGGCGCGCGAACTCGCCCGCCGGGGCGAGCCGGTCACCGTCCTCCACAACAACTGCTCGGGAAAACATGCCGGGCTTCTGCTCGCCTGCCGCCTGTACGGGTTTCCAGCGGCCGGCTACTGCGAGCCTTCGCATCCGATCCAGCGCGAGGTGCTGCGGCGGATCGCCGATTTCTGCGGGCGGCCGGCCTCGGAGATCCCGATCGCCGTGGATGGCTGCAACCTGCCGGTCTTCTTCCTTCCGCTTTCCGGCCTGGCGCGGGGGTACGCGAGGCTCCTCGCCGGCGAGCTCGCGGGGGAGAGCGAGGCGGCCGCTTCGGCGCGACACCGGGTTGTGCGCGCGATGACGGGCAGCCCCGGCATGGTCGCCGGCCGCGGGCGGTTCACGACCGATTTTCTGCGCGCCGGAGCGGGCCGCTGGATCGGAAAAGAGGGAGCCGAGGGCGTCTACGCGGTCGGCGTCCGAGGATCGCCTCGCACCGCGGGCCGGGCGGTCGGCCTCGCCTTGAAGATCGAGGACGGGTCCTCCCGCTCGAGAGACGCCGTCACCCTGGCGCTGCTCGACCGCCTCGGGCTCCTCTCGCCCCGGCCCAAGGCCCTGCTGTCCGCCCATCGCCACCCCACGATCCGCAACGTGCGCGGGCGTGTCGTCGGTGCGCTGGAGGCCGAGGTCCTCCCGGAAGCTGGGCCATAATCCCGGCGCAACCGATGGCCTACCGGGACCTGTCCGCGTTTCTTGCGGCGCTCGAGAAGGACGGCGATCTCGCGCGCGTCCGGGAGGAGGTCTCCCCGCGCCTCGAGATCACCGAGATCGCCGACCGGACGGTGAAGGCGGGCGGCCCGGCGCTCCTCTTCGAGAAGGTCCGCGGCTCGACGCTCCCCGTCGCCATCAACATCTTCGCCTCGCACCGGCGCATGTTGAAGGCGCTCGAAATCTCCTCCTACGCGGAGTGGGAGGAGCGGCTCGAGTTCTTCCTCGATCCGAAGCCTCCCGAGGGGATTCTGGACAAGTTGAAGGCCCTGCCGCGCGTCACGGAGCTCGCCGCCGTCTTTCCCAAGACGGTGCGGTCGGGGGCGTGCCAGGAAATCGTGGAGACGGGGGAGGCCGTGGACCTCGGCAAGTTGCCCATTCTCACTTGCTGGCCCGAGGACGCCGGGCCGTTCATCACGATGCCCCTGGTCATCACGCGCGATCCCGCCTCGGGCAAGACGAACGTCGGGATGTACCGAATGCAGGTCTTCGACCGCCGCACGACCGGAATGCACTGGCAGAAGCACAAGGACGGAGCGGGGCAAGCGCGCGGCTACGAGCGCGAAGGGCGCCGGATGGAGGTGGCCGTCGCGGTCGGCTGCGATCCGGCGACGGTCTTCTCGGCGATCGCGCCGCTGCCGCCGGGGCTCTCGGAGCTTCTCTTCGCCGGTTTCGTGCGCGGCGAGGCGGTGCCGCTCGTGGCCGGGAAGACCGTCGACCTGCTCGTGCCCGCCGAGGCCGAGATCGTGCTGGAGGGCTACGTGGACCCGGGCGAGCGGCGTCTGGAGGGGCCCTTCGGCGACCACACCGGCTTCTATTCGCTCGAGGACGAATTTCCCGTCTTCCACGTGACGGCCGTCACGCGCCGCAAGGACGCGTCCTACCTCGCCACCATCGTCGGGCGCCCTCCCATGGAGGACGGCTTCATGGGAGAGGCCGTCGAGCGATTGTTCCTGCCGCTCGTCAAGAAGACCATCCCCGAGATCGTGGACATGTACCTGCCGGTCGAGGGCATCTTCCACAATCTGATGATCGTCTCGATTGACAAGCGCTATCCCGGCCACGCGCGCAAGACGATGCACGCGATCTGGGGCAGCGGCCAGATGATGTTCAGCAAGACGATCGTCGTGGTCGACGCGGGAGTCGAGTTGCGCCGCGCGCCGGAGCTGCTCTGGCGGGTGCTCACGGCGATCGATCCGGAGCGAGACATCGAGTTCGTCCGCGGTCCCGTCGACGAGCTCGACTTCGCCTCCCGGCAGCCCTGCTACGGGAGCAAGATGGGAATCGACGCGACCCGAAAATGGAAGGGGGAGGGCTTCGACCGGCCCTGGCCCCCCGAAATCGTCATGAGCGCGGAGGTCCGCAAGCGCGTGGACGAGCTGTGGCCGGCGCTCGGGATCAAGCTCCCCGGCAAGCCCTGAGCCGGGCGGCCCGGGCCGACCCGCAGTGCTAAAATCGCCGGTCTGGTGAAATCGTGAAGGTCCTCCTGATCGATCCGGAGCCGGAATCCCGGGATGCCATGCGGCGCGCCTTTTCGTCGGCCGGCGATCAGGTGCGGGGGGTCGGGACGCTCGCCGAGGCGGAAAAGCACCTCACGGAATTCGCTCCCGATGCCGTGATCGCGGCTTCCGACGCGCCCGACGGCGACGCGGCCGACTTCCTCGAACGGGCGCGCCGGGCGGACCCGCGGCGCGGCGTCTTCGCCTTGATCGACGGCTCGCACCTGGAGGAAGGGGTGAGCGCGATGGCGCGCGGCGCACACGACTTCCTCTGGCGGCCGGTCTCCGAGGGCCGCGTCGCTCTGCTTCGGTCGCGCTTTGCGGCCCGGCGCGAGCGGGAAGGCTGGATCGAGGAGATGCGCCTGCGCCTGGCGCGCAACGAAATCGCGACGACGCTTCCCGGCCGGTCCGACTGCTGGAAGGCCGCGCTCGCTTCCCTCGAGCGAGAGGCGCCGCTCGAATCGGCGGTGCTTCTTACGGGAGAGGCCGGGACGGAGAAGGAGCCGGCCGCCCGCGCGCTGCACCGTCTCTCTCCGCGGGGATCGGAGCCCTTCGCCGTCGCGGCGGACGGGGAGAGCCTGGACGGGCTGTGCGCCGGCGGCGGATCGCTCTTCCTGCCGACGATCGAGGATGCCCCGATCTCGCTGCAGGCGGCTCTGCTCGAGGAGATCGACCGTCCGGCCGGCCGGCGGCTGATCCTGTCGACCGACCAGGACCCGCTCGAAGCCACCGCCAGCGGACGCCTTCTGCCGGCCCTTGCCGAAACCCTGTCGGTTCACGTCGTGCACCTGCCTCCCCTGCGAGAGCGCGGGGAGGACATTCAGCTCCTCGCCCGGCAATTCCTCCACGAGATCGAGGCCGCGCTCTCCTTCGACGCCCGCGCCATCGACGCGCTGCTGGCCCATGACTGGCCGGGAAACGTGAGGGAGTTGAAGGAAGTCGTCCGGCGTGCCGCGCGTTTGACGGAAGGGCCCACGATCGGCCCGACGGTCGTCACGTCGGTGCTGGGCCGGCCGCTCGCTTCGCGCCGTTCCCGCCGCAAGAAGGCGCCGGTGGTGCGCATCGCCGTGGGGGACTCGCTGGCGGACGTCGAGCGGCGCCTGATCCAGAAGACCCTCGAGTTCGCCCGCGGCAACAAGCGCAAGACCGCCGAGCTGCTCAAGCTGTCGCTCAAGACGATCTACAACAAGATCAAGGAGTACGGCCTCGAGCACTGACGGCGGCGCTTCCGGTTGGATCGCGTCGGTCTGGCTGGACTCCCAATGAATCGCCTCTTACGCGTCGGCCTGGCGTTTGCGGTCTTCTGTGCCGCGGCCCCTTCGCGTCCGTCCGACATCGCGAGCCTGGCATTCTACGCCTCGCCGGAAGGCTCGGGCAGTGGGCGGTCTGAAGCGACTCCCTTCACGATCGCAAAATTCTGGTCCGTCGCTCGCCCGGGCGCCACGCTCTGGCTTCTCGACGGACGTTATCGTGGCGAGTCGTCCATGGTCGCGCCACCGGTCACGGTCAAGGGCGCTCCCGGCAATCCGATCCGGATTCGGGCCCTGCACGAGGGCCGAGTCCTGATCGACGGGGAGGGCAAGCTGCGGCCCGTCTATCTCAGCAAGAACGAATTCATCTCGATCGAAGGGATCAATGCGTGCTGCTCCAAGTACGACGTCTTCTATCTGTCCGCGACGAAAGGCGTCTCGATCCGCCGAGTCGTGGGATGGAATGCTGCTCCGGATCAAAACGCCATGATCTTCTCGATCGCCTACGGAACGGACACGCTGCTCGAGGATACCGCGGGATTCGGGTCGGCGCGCAAGACCTACCAGTACTTCCAGACCGACGGGCCGGCCACGATCCGGCGAGCCTGGGGCGAGTGGAACTGGTCGCTCAACAAGGGCCCGAAGATGACGTTCTCGCTCGTCTACAACAGTCGGAATCTGACGGTGGAAAACGCCATCGGAACCTGGCGCAGCCTGATGCCGTCGCGGTATGTCCTCATGAACAACGGAAAGCCTTTTGTCGCCGGAGTCTGGAGCGAATACAACCACAAAGTGACGACCTGCGGTGTCGGCGCCCTACAGCCCGACGGAACCTGCCTCGTAACCGATGGCAAGATCGACCAGATGTATGGCGTGCTGACCGCCGACGCGTTCTCTCGCGGACAACCCGATCGGCGGGCGAACTCGCGCTACCTGGGGAGCATCGCATACGTCCCGCCGGGGATGGACACCTCGCTGCTGCCGCGGCTGGTGTTCGTGACGCAGGTCGAGGGGATCTCGCTCGAGAATGTCATGACCTGGTGGCCGGTAAGCCCCTCCGACAAGGAGGCGGTTCTGCTCGGAAACTGCACGGCCCGGGCGCCGGAAGTTCCCTGCAACTCGTCAAATCCAGGCTTGGTGGTGCGGAATCTGACGGCCTTCGGCGGGCGGATTCGGATTGCCGGTCTGACGGCGACCCAGTGGCGGACGACCGGGCTGGTCGAGGCGGTTTCTCCGATGGCCCTCTACGGCAAGTCCGGAGCGAGCATCTTCGCGCCGGGCGACAAGGGAGGAGCGTCCCTCTGCTACCAGTACCGCGACGGCGTCCTGACGAGGACGCCACTCTGGCCATGGCCCATGAATGACCGGATCAAAGAGGCGATGGTCCAGGCGGGCCGCGAACCCGTCGACGTGACGAAGACGATCGAGAGCCTCTTCGGGCCGATCCCGGCCGCCTGTCGCTCAGACGCCGCCCCGAGCCCGGTGCCTTCCGCATCCGCCTCGAGCAGGAACGGTTCGTAAGGTTCCACGGAGGCTCGGCCGCCGCTCGCGCTGCCCACGGCTTGATACCGGAAGACCTTGGTGCCGGAGGAGGGAGTCGAACCCTCATGCCCTTGCGAGCGGGGGATTTTGAGTCCCCTGCGTCTGCCATTCCGCCACTCCGGCCGGGACAGGGCCGGCCGTGCTTATACCACTCGACTTGTCTCTCCGGGGCTCCGTGGACCCCGTCTCGGAGCGGGGCTGGGTCCGAGCCGGGCCGACCGCATCGCACCGACCCTCGAAGCCCTTTAAGACGCTATTTTTCGAGGGGTTTAGGCCTTCGGGCGCTCCCTTTTCTCTCGTGCCCGTGTCCCCGGGGTGGGACCTAAACCCCTGTCCCGGTTGCCTTTTCGCCCGTTTTCGCCTAAAATCATCAGTCCCGCGGAACAGGTTCTGATTACTTTTAGGAGGATTGAGTGAGCTTCAGAGTGGGTGAGAAGGTGGTCTATCCCAACCACGGCGTTTCGGTCGTCGAGAAGATCGGCGAAGGCTTCGGCACCGAACCGGTCTCTCCTCGCAGCTTCTATCACCTCCGCCTCCTGTCGAACAACTCCAAGGTGATGGTTCCGATCGGCAACACGGATCTGATCGGGCTCCGGCGTCTGACGCAGCGAAAGGACATCACCGGGTTGATGAAGATGCTGGCGGACGGGCGGTTCTCGGCCTCGGGCGACTGGAAGGGGCGGTACAAGCAGAATCTGGACAAGATGAAGAGCGGCCGCCTTCAGGACATCGCGGACGTCCTGAAGACGCTCAACTACATCTCGGCCCGCAAGACGCTGTCCTTCCGGGAGAAGAAGATGTACGAGCGCGCCCGGTACCTGATCATCTCGGAGATCGCCGTGATCAACGGCATGGACGAGCAGGAAGTCGAGCGCCAGGTGGATCGGGCGCTGGCCAAGTCGGCCCAGAGCCGCGCCGCGGCAATCCGCGTCCCGGAGGTCCGCGCTTCGCACTGAGACCGAGTCGAGGAAGACGGGGAAAGGGAGGCGCGATGCCTCCCTTTCTTTTTCAGGAGGCGTGGCGGGGCGGCATCCGGTCCGGGCTAGAATCCGCGCAGGATGAAGCGCCGGGGGGCTCTCGCTCTGGCCGCCCTGCTCGTTTCGGGCGCGCTCGCGGCCGACGCGGTGTCCGATACGGCGCGAGCGGAGCTCGCCCGGGAGCGGCGCCTGCTCGCGGCGGACACCGGCCGCCTCGCCGAGGTCACGCGTCGCCTGGAAACCGCGCTTTCCGACCTCGCGGCCGCCAGCCGCGCCGTCTCCGACTCCGCCGGCCGCGCGGACGCCGCCGACGAGGTGACCCGCCGGGAGGAGGCGTTGTCCGTGGCGGAGCAGGAGACGCGCTCGCTGCTCGACCGTCGGCGCCTGCTCGCCGAGCGTGTCGTCGACCGCAGGCGGCGCGTCTCGATGCTCGAAGCGGAGACCCAGACGAAGAGGCCTGGAGACCTGTTGAACGGGCGTTGGGCGGTCGTGATCCAGCCTGGCGAGCAGCGCGGAGTCTTCCGGCTGAGCCTGCAGGGCGCCATCGTGTCCGGGGAATACGTCCTCGAGGGGGGCTACAGCGGCTCGCTTCGCGGAACCCTCGTCAACGACCGCCTCAAGCTGGAAAGGGTGGACTCCAAGCTCGGATTCAACGCCGTCTTCTACGGAAGGCTCTCGAATGACGGCAGGGAGATCGCGGGCACCTGGGAGGCCACGACCTTCGGAACCGGCGAGGGGGGCTCGGGCAGCTGGAAGGCGGCGCGCGAAGAGGAGAAGGAGGAATCGCCTTGACGGAAACCTCGCGCTCGCGCGCGGCGGCTCTGCTGCCGCTCGCCGTCGGAATTCTGCTGGGTTTCATCGGAGGCTATTTCGCGGGCGGCGGAGGAAGGCCGGGCGGGGGATCGGTGGCCGCTCCGGCGAGCGCCGCCGGCGGCGACCGCATCGCCGAGATCCGGCGCTCCCTCGAGCGGGATCAGGAAAATCCCCGCCTCTGGACCGAGCTTGGCAACGCCTACTACGACCGCGAGGACTGGGGGCACGCCATCGGCGCCTACGAAAAGGCGCTTCGAAAGGCCCCGAACGATCCGAACGTGCTCTCGGATCTGGGCGCCGCCTACAGGAACCGCGGCGAGTTCAAGCGGGCGGTCGCGCTCTTCACCAAGGCCCGGGCCGCCGATCCGGATCACTGGCAATCGCTGCTGAATCTCGTGCTCGTCTACGCGTTCGATCTGCGCGACGACGCGTCCGCCAGGCGCGCGTTCGAAGAGTTGAAGCGCCGCTACCCGGACATCCCGAACCTCGACCGCCTTCAGCAGCAGATCGACACCCTCAAGACCAAGGCCTGATCCGTGGCCCGGGTCGTTCTCGTCCTCGTCGCTCTTTTCGCCGTCCTGCTGCTGCTGAAGGCGCTGCGTCTGGTTGCCGCGCGGTGGCTCGGCGCCTCCCGGCGGCGTCCGCCGGCCATCGAAGGAGAAATGGCCCGCGACCCGATCTGCGGCGCCTGGTTCGATCGCCGGCTGGCGGTCACCGCCCGGCGGGCCGGAAAGCCCGTCGAGGTCTGCTCGGACGCGTGCCGGCGGAGGCTGGAAGCCGGATGACCGACTTGTTCGACCTGGGCCGGCCGGGCCGGCTCGTCGAGGGCGGAGCCTCCGCGCCCGACGCCCCTCTGGCCGACCGAATGCGGCCGCGATCGCTCGACGAGGTGGAGGGTCCCGAGGGGGTCGTGGGCGGCAACGGCTTCCTTCGCCGCGCGATCGCCGAGGACCGCGTGCCGTCCCTCGTGCTCTGGGGCCCGCCCGGCGTGGGCAAGACCACGCTCGCGCGGATCATCGCGGCGCAGACTCCTTCGACCTTCCTCTCGTATTCGGCCGTGGCCACGGGCGTGAAGCAGATGCGCGAGGTGCTCGAGGCCGCGAAAAGGCAGCGCGGCCGGTCCGGAAAGCGGACGATCCTCTTTCTCGACGAGATCCACCGGTTCAACCGGTCGCAGCAGGACGTTTTCCTGCCGTACATGGAGTCGGGAGACATCGTGCTGATCGGCGCGACGACGGAGAACCCGTCTTTCGAGCTCAACGGGGCCTTGCTCTCTCGCTGCAAGGTCGTGGTGCTCGAGCCTCTCGCCCCGGAGGCGATCGCGCGGATCGTCCGTCGGGCGCTGCAGGACATCCCGCGCGGATTGGGCGCCCGCGACTTTCGGCTGGACGACGACGCGCTCTCCTTCATCGCGCAGACCTCGGGAGGCGACGCGCGGCGCGCCCTGAACCTGCTCGAGGCCGCCGCCGCCGACGCCGAGGCCGACAAGACCAAGCGCATCGAGGTCGGGCGCCTTCGAGAGCTTCTGCAGCGCAAGGTGCTCCTGTACGACAAGGCGGGGGAGGAGCACTACAACCTGATCTCGGCCCTTCACAAGTCGATGCGGGAGTCGGATCCGGACGCGACGGTCTACTGGCTCGTGCGGATGCTCGAGGCGGGAGAGGACCCGCTCTACGTCGCCCGGCGCATCGTGCGCTTCGCCTCGGAGGACGTCGGTCTGGCCGACCCGCGGGCGCTCTCGGTCGCGCTCGACGCGAAGGAGGCTTTCGATTTTCTGGGCCTGCCGGAGGGGTCGCTCGCGCTCGCGCAGGCGGCGGTGTACTGCGCGCTCGCCCCCAAGTCGACCGCGCTCTACGAAGCGGAATCGGAGGCCAAGACCGACGTCGCCGAAAAGCCCGCGGAGCCGGTGCCGCCGGTGATCCGCAACGCCGTGACGCGCCTGATGAAGGAAGTCGGTTACGGGGTCGGCTACCGCTACGCCCCCGCCGAGCCGGAGGGTGTCGGCGGCATCGAGTGCCTTCCCGAGTCCCTGCGCGGGCGCCGCTACTACCGGCCGCGCTCCTCGGGGGAGGAGGCGGAGCTCGCCCGGCGCCTCGAGGCGATCCTGAAGAAGCGGCGCGAGAAGTGGGAAAAGGAGGAAGGGGAGAAGGGCGGCTGAAGCGCCCCGCCGGCTAGCTCTCCTCGCGCCGGTAGTTCGGCGCCTCCTTGGTGATGATCACGTCGTGGGCGTGCGACTCGCGGAGGCCGGCCGACGTGACCCGGATCATGCGGGACTTGGTGCGAAGCTCCTCGATCGTGCGCGAGCCGGTCAGGCCCATCCCGCTGCGCACACCGCCCGTCAGCTGCTGCATGAGCCCCTCCACGCTTCCCTTGTAGGCGACCATCCCTTCGATGCCTTCGGGCACGAGCTTGGAGAGGAGGCCGTTGGTCGAGGCCTCGACCTCCATGGATTCCTGGAAATACCGGTCGGAGGAGCCGGCCTTCATCGCTCCAAGGGATCCCATGCCGCGGTAGGCCTTGAACGTGCGGCCCTGGTAGAGGATGGTCTCGCCCGGGGACTCCTCCGTCCCGGCCAGGAGCGACCCCACCATCACGGCGTGAGCGCCGGCGGCGATCGCCTTGGTGATGTCACCGGAGAATTTGATGCCGCCGTCGGCGACGAGCGGGACCTTCGTTCCGCGGGTCGCCCGGGAGCACTCCTGAATTGCGTGGATCTGCGGAACGCCGGCGCCCGTGACGACGCGCGTCGTGCAGATGGATCCCGGGCCGATGCCGACCTTGATCGCGTCCGCGCCGCGCTTCAAGAGGTCGCGCACGCCCTGCTCGGTCGCCACGTTGCCGGCGAGGACCGGTGTGGAGGGAAACTTCTTCTTCAGGAGCTTCAAGGCGTCGAGCACGCCCTGGCTGTGGCCGTGCGAGGAGTCGAGCACGAGCACGTCCACCTTGGCGCGCACCAGCTCGCGTGCGCGCTCCGGCAGGTCCTTCGAGATGCCGACGGCCGCGCCGACGCGCAGGCGGCCCAGGTCATCCTTGGCGGCGTTGGGGTACTTGATCGCCTTCTGGATGTCCTTGACCGTGATGAGCCCCTTCAGGTTCCCCTGGCGATCCACGACGAGGAGCTTCTCGATCCGGTGCTCGTGGAGGAGCTCCTTGGCCTGCTCGAGGGTCGTGCCCACGGGCGTCGTGATGAGGTGGTCCTTGGTCATTCGCGTCGAGATCGGGCGGTCGAGGCGCGTCTCGAAGCGCAGATCCCGATTGGTCAAAATGCCGACGAGCTTGCCACGCTGATCCACGACCGGGACGCCGGAGATCTTGTACCGGGCCATCACCTCGAGCGCTTCGCCGATCTTCTGCTCGGGGCGGCAGGTGACCGGGTCCACGATCATCCCCGATTCCGACCGCTTGACCTTGTCCACCTCGGCGGCCTGAGCGGCGATCGTCATGTTTTTGTGGATGACGCCGAGGCCGCCCTGCTGCGCCATGGCGATCGCCAGGCGCGACTCGGTGACCGTGTCCATGGCGGCCGACAGGATCGGGACGTTCAACGAAATGTTCTCGGTGAGCCGGGTGCGCAGGTCGACGTCGCGCGGGTGGACCCTCGAGTGCGCCGGCAGGAGCAGAACGTCGTCGAAGGTCAGCGCGAGCGCGACGGCGTCTCCACCGGGTCTCTTTCGGCGCGGCGCCATCAGGCCCCCGCCGCGGCGGCGCCGTGGCACTTCTTGTACTTCTTTCCGGAGCCGCAGGGGCACGGATCGTTGCGCCCGACCTTGGGAGCCTGGCGGTGGACCGTCTCGACCTTCGCGTCCTGGCCGCCCGAGGCCGCCGCGCCGTAGGAGTAGTTGTAGTTGGCGGCGCGGCGCCGGGGGAGGGAAACCGGCTCGCGCGCCGCCCTCTCCTCTTCTCGCGGCTCCTCCCGCACGACCGGCTGGAGCCGGAAGATGTACTGCACGGTCTGGTCCTCGATGCGCTCCTTCATCAGCGTGAAGAGCTCGAAGGACTCCTTCTTGTACTCGACGAGCGGGTCGCGCTGGCCGTAGCCGCGCAGCCCGATTCCCTCCTTCAGGTGGTCGATGGCGAGCAGGTGGTCCTTCCACTGCTGGTCAACGATCTGGAGCATGACGAACTTCTCGTGGAGCCGCATGGTCTCGGGGCCGAGCAGCGTTTCCTTGCGCTCGTACGTCTCGCGCAGAGCCCCGAGCAGCTCTTCGCGGACCTCCTCGCGCGTCTTGCCGGCGAAGTTGCGGGCCCCGGGCTCGAGGCCGTAATACTCCTTCAGATCGAGATCGAGGGCCGGAAGATCCCACTCCGCGGGGTCCTTGTCCTCCGCCATGTGCCGCCCGAGCAGGTAGTCCAGGATCATCTCGGCCAGGCCCAGAACCTCGTCCTTGCCGCGCTCGCCGGCGAGGATCTGGAGGCGGAGCTTGTAGATCTCCTCCCGCTGGCGGTTCATGACGTCGTCGTATTCGAGCAGGTGCTTGCGGGTCTCGAAGTTGCGCTCCTCGACCTGCTTCTGGGCCCGCTCGATCGCGCGGGTGACCATTCGGTGCTCGATCGGGACCCCTTCCTCCATGCCGAGCTTGCGCATGATGTTCTGGAGGCGGTCCGACGCGAAGATCCGCATCAGGTCGTCTTCGAGCGAGAGGTAGAAGCGCGACGCGCCGGGGTCACCCTGGCGGCCGCTGCGGCCGCGCAGCTGGTTGTCCACCCGGCGCGACTCGTGCCGTTCGGTGCCCACGATGAAGAGGCCGCCCGCCTCGAGCACCGTCTTCTTGTCCTCCGCGGCCTCCGCGCGGATCTTCGCGAGAAGCCTCTGGAACTCCTCCTCGCTCTGCGTCTCCTGGCGCCGCCGTTCGGCGAAGGCGTCCGGATTTCCGCCGAGCACGATGTCCGTTCCGCGGCCCGCCATGTTCGTGGCGATGGTGACCGCTCCCGACCTGCCCGCCTGCGCCACGATCTCGGCTTCCTTCTCGTGGAACTTGGCGTTCAGGACGACGTGGGGCACGCCCCGGCTCTTGAGGAGCGCCGACAGGCGCTCGGACTTCTCGATCGAGACCGTGCCCACCAGGACCGGCTGCCCCTTCTCGCGGAGGGCGACGATCTCCTCCGCGACGGCGTCGTATTTCTCCCTCTCCGAGGCATAGACGAGGTCCTGATGGTCCGCGCGGATCATCGGCATGTTCGTCGGGATGACGACCACGTCGAGCTTGTAGATCTGGTGGAACTCGGACGCCTCGGTGTCGGCGGTTCCGGTCATGCCGGCGAGCTTCTCGTAGAGGCGAAAGTAGTTCTGCAAGGTGATCGTCGCGAGCGTCTGGTTCTCCCGCTCGATCTTGACGTTCTCCTTGGCTTCCACCGCCTGGTGGAGGCCGTCCGACCAGCGGCGGCCCGGGAGCACGCGCCCCGTGAACTCGTCCACGATCAGGACCTGGCCGTCCTTGATCATGTAGTCCACGTCCTTCCTGTAAAGCGTGTGCGCGCGGAGCGCCTGCTCGACGCCGTGGAGCAGGTCGATGTTGGTCAGCTCGTAGAGGTTCTCGACCTTCAGGAGCCGTTCCGCCTTGGCGACGCCCTCCTCGGTGAGCACCGCGGTCCGCGATTTTTCGTCGACGAGGTAGTCGCCCGTCGTGATCTTGTTGCCGAGCTTGTCCTTTTCCTCGCTTCCCTTGACCAGGTGAGGAATGACGCGGTTGCAGCGGTAGTAGTTCTCGGTGTTCTCCTCGGAGGGGCCCGAGATGATCAGGGGCGTTCTCGCCTCGTCGATCAGGATCGAATCCACCTCGTCGACGATCGCGTAGACGTGGCCCCGCTGGACCATCGCCTCGATCTCGAACTTCATGTTGTCGCGCAGGTAGTCGAACCCGAACTCGTTGTTGGTGCCGTAGGTCACGTCGCAGGCGTAGGCTTTCTGGCGCTCGTCGTCGAGCAGGGAGTTCTGGATGCAGCCGACGGTCAACCCCAGGAACTTGTAGATCTTGCCCATCCACTCGGCGTCGCGCCGGGCGAGATAGTCGTTGACGGTGACGACGTGCACGCCCCGCCCGGTGAGGGCGTTCAGGTAGACGGGCATCGTGGCGACGAGCGTCTTCCCCTCTCCGGTCTTCATCTCGGCGATCTTGCCCTGGTGGAGGACCATGCCGCCGATCAGCTGGACGTCGAAGGGTCGCATTCCCACGGCCCGGCGCGAGGCCTCGCGCCCGGCGGCGAATGCCTCCGCGAGCAACACATCGAGCACGCGGGCGCGCGCCTCCCGGAGCTCCTCGGGAGGCACGTTCTGGAGCTTCTCGCGAATCTGGCTCCGGAATTCGTCGGTCCTGGCGCGAAGCTCCTCGTCCGACAGCGCCTCCATCTTCGGCTCCAGGGCGTTGATCGCCTCGACGCGCGGCGCGAGCTTCTTCAGGTCGCGTTCGTGCTGGGTTCCGAAGACTTTGGCGAGGACGCGGTCGATCATGTTCTGGCGGTTAACAACTCGAGGGCAGGAGTTTATTTCGTTTGGGGGGAGGATTGCAGGAGCGGACGGAGTCGGTGTCCGGTTCCTGGTGCCCGGCGCCCGGAGAGGGAAACCCGACCCTTCCCCCCGGAAACCCGGTTCGCCCGAAACCGCCTAGCGGCTGTCGAGGATGTATTCGAGCGGATTGACGGCGCGGTCGGCCAGGCGGATCTCGTAGTGCAGGTGCGGCCCGGTGGAGCGGCCCGTCGAGCCGACCAGTCCGATGCGGTCCCCGCGCTTCACGCTTTGCCCTTCCCGGGCGAGGATGACGTCCAGGTGGCCGTAGACGGTTCGGTACCCGGCCGGGTGGTCGATCTCGACGAGGTTGCCGTAGTCGCCCGTCCATCCGCTGCGAATGACGGTCCCGGCGGCCGTCGCGAGGACCGGCTCGCGCCAGCGCGTTGCGATGTCGAGGCCGGTGTGGAACGCGGGCGAGCCGGTGAACGGGTCGGAGCGGGAACCGAAGCCGGAGTTCAGGAGACCGCGAACCGGCGCCACCGTCGGCGTCGAGGAGGTGACCGCCTCGCGGCGGGCAAACTGGCTCTCGAGGGCGTCGAGGCGCGCGGCGATCGCCTTCCGGCGCTCGGGCGACGTGGGGTCGAGCCGCTCGGCGCTCTCGAGCGGGCCGCCCAGGCCGGCCGCCTCCCTGGGGAGGCCGGCGACGATGGCGAGGCGTTTGGTTCGATCCTCGAACTGCTCGATCTGGCGGGAGAGCCCTGCCAGGCGCTCTTCGAGCGTGCGCGCCGAGGAGCGCAGGCGGGCGTTCTCGGCCAGGGCCCGGCGGTAGGCGCGATCCTCCCGGGCCGTGGACAGATAGGCCCATCCAAATGCCACGGCGCAAACCATCAGCGCCAGCGCGCCGGCGCAGACGACGGCGAGCGCGCGCGTCGAGACGGTGAGCTTGCGGAATCGGGCCCGCGCGTGGGGAACGAAGATGATCGTGCTGTACCGACTCATCCGTTTCTCCTCACCGGGCCGTGACGCGCTTCCGGCCGTACGCCACAGAGCCGTCCCTGTCACCCCGCGCAGCAGGATTGTTCCGATTCGGAGTGCTGAGGCATCCTACGGAGGGGCCGCAACCCTGTCAATCCTGCCCACAAGGTCAGGAACGGTCCGCTGGCGATAGGAGATCGCTTCGGCCAGGTGGGCCGCGGTGACCCGGTCGCCGCACTCGAGATCGGCGATCGTGCGGGCCACGCGAAGCGCCCGGTGGAATCCCCGAACGGAGAGGCCCAGCCGCAAGACGGCACCCTCGGCAAGCCGGCGGGCCGGCGCATCGAGCGCCGCGATGCGCTCGAGCTGCCCGGCCGGGATGTCGGCGTTTCGGAAGGCCGGAATCCCGGGGGCCCGCGCCGCCGCGAGCCCGCGCGCCCGCAGGACGCGCTCCCGGATCGCGGCCGAAGTCTCGCCCTGCGCCGGCCGGGCGAGCTCCCGCCAGGGGACGGCCGGGACCGAAACGTGCAAGTCGATGCGGTCGAGCAGCGGCCCCGAGACCTTGCGCGTGTACCGGCGCCTGGAGCCCTCGTCGCACGTGCAGACGCGGTCGGGGTCTCCGGAATGGCCGCACGGGCACGGGTTCATCGCGGCGACCAGGAGCAGGTCGCAGGGGAAGGTGCAGGCGCCGCCCACTCGAACGACGGTGACCCGCCGTTCCTCGAGCGGCTGCCGGATCGCTTCGAGCACGTCGCGGCGAAACTCGGGCAACTCGTCGAGGAAGAGCACGCCGCGGTGGGCGAGCGAGATCTCGCCCGGACTCGGGCGCACGCCTCCTCCGACCAGCCCGGCGGCCGAGACCCCGTGGTGCGGCGCCCGAAAAGGCGGCGTCCGGACGAGTCCGCTTCCGGGAGGAAGCGTGCCCGCCGCCGAGTGGATCCGGGTGACCTCGATCGACTCGGAGCGGGAGAGCGGCGGCAGGATCGTCGGCAGGCGCCGCGCGAGCATCGTCTTGCCGGCGCCGGGCGGGCCGACCAGCAGCACGTGGTGTCCTCCGGCCGCCGAGATCTCGAGCGCGCGCCGCGCCACGGCCTGGCCCCGCACGTCGGAGAAATCGACCCGGTCCCGTGCGGCCGGGTCCGGGGGAGGGAGGGCGAGCGCGGGGGAGCGCGGGCAGGCCGCTCCCGACAGGAAGGCGGCCATCTCGGAGACGGTGCGCACCGGCACGATCGAGAGGCCGTCGACACATGCGGCCTCCGGGGCGTTGGCTGCCGGCAAGACGACCTCCTCGAAGCCTCCCTCGCGGGCGGCGAGCGCGAGGGAGAGGGTGCCTCGGACCGGCCGCACCTCGCCGGACAGGCCGAGCTCGCCCAGGAATACGCGCCGGCGCGCCTGCCGGGTCTTCAGGCCGCCGATCGCGAGCAGCGCGGCGGCCACGGGCAGATCGAGGGCCGCTCCGACCTTGCGCCACTCGGCGGGAGCGAGGTTGACGGTGATCGAGCCGATCGGAAAGGGAAAGCCGCTGTTCTTCAGGGCCGACCGAACCCGCTCTCGCGCCTCCCGGACGCTCGCATCGGGCAATCCGACGATCGCGAAGGAAGGCAGGCCGCCGCCCACGTCGACTTCGACTTCCAGGACGCGGGCCTCGATGCCGGAAAGAACGGCGGAGTGAACGCGGGCGAACATGAGAGGCCTCCTCGGGTGCGAGGAGAACGCCCGCGGGTCAGAGGACGGAGACGAGCCTAGCAGGGAAAACCGGCCGAGTCCAGGCGTCAGCGGCGAGACGCCACCGGGATGGTCAACCGGTCGCCGGGCCTGATTTGTTCGGGAGACTCGAGGCTGTTGGCCGCCATCAGCGAATCGACGGTCGTTCCGGTCCGCTTCGCGATCCGGTAGAGCGTGTCGCCCCCCTTGACCCGATAGCTGCGGGAAGCCGCGGCGGAGGCGGCGGTCGTCTTTGCAGGCCTCTTCGCCGCCAGCCGGACGGGCTTGCGGCTCGGGACCACGAGCACCTCGCCGCGCGCGATTCTGGCTCTCGGGGAGAGGGCGTTGGCCTCGGCGAGGCTTCGGACCGGGACTCGATAGCGGCGCGCCACGGAGGCCAGGGTCTCGCCGCGCCGGACGGTATGCCGCCGCGGCGCCGACAGCATGGCCGTGGGCGCGGAGGCGAAGGCGGCCAGCGCCACCTCGCGGGACCCGACCGGAACTTTCAGATCGTATCCTTCGGGCTGCCGCGGCGTGACTCCCGTGCGGAGCTCGGGGTTGAGCCGCTCCAGATCTTCGATGGAGAGCTCCTGCGCGGCGGCGAGGTCGCGCAGCCGGACCGGCCGGTTCAACTTGACGGTCTCGTACTCGAGGGGCGGCTCGAACTCGACTTCGAATCCGTAGTGCCTCGGGTTCTTCGCGATGAGTGTCGCCGCGATGACCGCGGGCACGTAGTTCTGCGTCTGCGCGCGAAGCGTGCCCGAGGCGGCGAGCTGCCAGAAGTCGTTCAACCCGGTGCGCTCCTGCGCGCGCAGGATCTTTCCCTCTCCGGCGTTGTACGCGGCCAGAGCCAGGTACCAGTCGTGAAAGAGCTCGTGGAGATAGGTGAGGTGCCTGGCGGCGGCGCGGGTGGCCTTCTCGGGGTCGCTCCTCTCGTCGACCACGGCGTTGGCCGTCAGGCCGTACTGGCGTCCCGTGCGGGGCATGAACTGCCAGATGCCGTGCGCGGCCCTCGGGGAGCGGGCGCGGGGAAGGAAGGAGGATTCGATCAGGGCGACCTGGGCCAGATCCGCCGGGATCCCTTCCTCCTGGAAGATCCGGTGGATCATCGGCACGTAGCGCCCGGACCGGGCCAGCCCGCGCGCGATGATGTCGTGCAACTCCCCCTGAAACGTCGCGAGGACCTTCAGGACGGCGTCGTTGACGACGATCGGAAGGTCGTAGGTGATGCCGGAGGCGTCCGAGGCCACGGCGTCCCGGGCGCTCGAGATCGCCTCGGCGCTGGCGGCCGGCGCCTCGATCGGGGACAGCTCCGGGGCGATCGTGCCTTCACCCGAAGCGTTCTCCTCGGGAGGCGCGGCGAGGGCTTCGTACCGGAGTATCCCTTCGTAGATCTCCAGCGAGAAGGCGAGCAGCCGCGGGGAGGCGGCGGATCGGGATCCCTCCGGAGTGAGCGTCCGAACGGCACGCTCGAACCGGTCCTGCGCGCAGGCGAAATCGCCAGCGAGCGCGGCGTCGCGCCCGGCGGCGAACTCGTCGGCGGCCTTCCGCATCGCGACTTGCTCGGGCGAGGGCGCGGAGGTCTTAGGCCGCGCGACGGGTGCCGTGGCGCAGCCCGCCAGGAGGAGAGAGAGTCCGAAAAAGAAACAGTCTCTCCCCCGGAAAAGGGGTCCTCGGTTGGCCATCTGAAAAAAGGGTAAACCCGGCTTTCGGGGGAATGCAAAGCCTTTTTCGGGCAGGCCCTGTCCCAAGATGAGGACACGGGACCTGCCGGCTACTTCGCGAAGATGTGAAACTTCAGCGAGAGCAAGAGCTTCTCGAGATCGGGCCGGGTGTGCAGCTCGATCGCGAAGGTCTTCTCCTCGCCGACGGGGTTGTGGTCGCGGTCCTCGATGCGCAGCCCCACGGTCACCTGGTGGCCCCCGGAGAGCTCTTTCTTGGGCACCTGGAGCTCGAAGATCCGGTTGATTTCCTTTCGATGGTTGAGGCTCGAGGCGAGCAGATCGTCGATCGAGATCCCGGGCGCCTGCCGTTTCGCCGGCCGGTCCGTGACGGGTGTGGCGGTGGCGTCCTTGCGGAGCTTCTCGAGCTCGGCCAGGATGTCGATGTTCGATCGAACCCGCACGTGCTTGACGTCCTCGGAGGAGACCGCCTCGGGCTCCGGCGCCTGCGCGAAAGAGACGTCGGCGATCTCGACCTCCTCGGCCAGGCGCTCGGTCTCGGGAAGCGGCGAGTCGAGCGAGTTGAGCGCGTCCTCGAATTCCTGCACCGTCTCGACCGAGCCCGCGTCGAACCCCGTGGCCGCGCTCGGCGCCGCCGCGGGAATCGGGACTTCGGGCTCCGGCTCTTCCGCCTCGA
Source organism: Acidobacteriota bacterium (assembly GCA_050257975.1). GTDB lineage: Bacteria > Acidobacteriota > Thermoanaerobaculia > UBA5066 > Gp7-AA6 > DATBFU01. The sequence goes on along the minus strand of JBLMXY010000181.1, from coordinate 17,552 downwards.
AGGTGAGCAGCTCCTCCTCGGCCGGCGCGGCGGGAGCCGGCCGGGGCGAGATCTCCGAGGTCGTGCGCAGCTCGGCCAGGATCTCCGAGATCGCGGGAGCCGCGGGCTCGGGCGGGGGCGGGGGCGCCGCCTTCTCGGCCACGGTCGCGACCATGGCCGGCCTGGCCGGGCGCTCTTCGCCCAGCATGCGCTTCTTCAACGACCGCAGCGTCAGCCGCGAGATGGCCTTGAGCGTTTCGAAGACGCCCTGACCCAGCACCGCGCAGGCCTCGTAGCTCTCGTAGGTGCGCAGGGTGTTGAGCGTCTCCTCGAGCTCGTCGAGCGACAGGATGTTGGCGAGATCTCGCTTGTTGTACTGGAGGACGAGGGGCAGCTCCTCGAGCTTCACGCCGATCTCGGCCAGGTTCGTGCGCAGGTTCTGGAAGCTTTCGATGTTGGCTTCCTTCATGGCGCGCTGCGAGTCCGCGACGAAGACGATGCCGTCGACCCCCTTCAAGACCAGCTTTCGCGTCGTGTTGTAGAAGACCTGACCGGGGACGGTGTAGAGCTGGACCCGGGTCTTGAAGCCGCCGATGACGCCGACGTCGAGCGGCAGGAGGTCGAAGAAGAGGGTCCGGTCGGTTTCCGTCTCGAGCGAGACCATCTCCCCCCGGGAGCCGGGCGCGGTTCGCCCGTAGATGTGGTGCAGGTTGGTGGTCTTCCCGCACAGGCCAGGACCGTAATAGACGATCTTGGCCGCCATCTGCATGGTGGCGTAGTTAAAGAAGACCACGGGCTGATTATGAACCCTCGGGCCGCGAGAATTTCCCGAAAATTGTAGCACCGCGGCCAGGCGCGGCGCGTCTCACCGGCGGCGCCGGGCGGCGGTGGGGCGGGGCGCGGCTCCCTTGGCCTCGGCGAGGATCGCCCGAATCTCCTTTTCTTTGCCTCGTCCGGCCGTCGTCGAAAGGATCTCTTCGGCGAGCCGCCGGTACAGATCGGAAAAATCCCGGCGGCCGGCCGAAGCGCGGCGGTGCGCGCGCACGGTCTGTGCGTCGCGCCGCGCGATCGGCCCCGTGAAGGCCTCCGGGAAGGGCCGCCCGGCCGTGGCGGAGGCCGCCTCCGAAGCCAGCCGCGCGAGCGCCCTCCTCGCCTGTTCCTCGGGAAGTCCCGCGTCGACGGCGGCGCGAACGGCGATGGAGAGCAAGGCCATCGTCCCTCCGGCCGCCAGGGTCGCGGCCGCGTGGTAGAGCGGCTTCGACTCGGTTCGAATGCGATACGGGACGCCTTCGAGCGCCGCGGTCACGCGCTCGGCGGCCTCGGCGGCCTCCGGGTCTCCCTCGATCGCGACGGGCGCCCCGCGCCAGTCGTCCCCCGGGCTGCCGGTGAACGCGCGAAGCGGGTGAAGCGAGGCAACCGCGGCGCCCTTGCGGGCGAGCGGGGCGAGGGCCGCTGCGGAGAGAGCCCCCGAGAGGTGGAAGGCCATCCGGCAACGCGTGCGTCCCGCGAGGTTCTCCGCCACTTCGGCGATGCGGTCGTCGGGTACCGCGAGGACGAGCAGATCGCACCGGGCCGGAGCCGCCGCGACGATCGCTCCGGTGCTCGCGAGCTCTCTGGCCGCTCGGGCGGCCGACTCCGGCGTGCTGCCGACGACGCCCTCGATGACGCCGCCCGCCCGGATCCAGGAGCGCGCGAAGGCCATGCCGGCCCTTCCCGGTCCGACCAGGACCAGACGGGATCGGAGGATCGGGTCGGCCGCCACGGAGCCAGTCTACAAGTCGCGGGTCTCGAGCGGGCCGGCCCCCGTCCGGCAGGTCCGTTTGCCTGCCGGCTCCGATCGGTCGCGATTTCGGAGGCCGCCGGGCTGCTTTCCGGCCTGTACGACAAGAAGGCCCGGACTCCGGCAACTTCCCGTCCCGAGCCGGTTTACGGCAGGCGCGCCGGAACTGACCGATGACGCCGGTTGACTCGCCGCGCCCGGGCCGGTACCTTGACCGCTGGCACTCGAAAAATTCGAGTGCCAGAAGCGCGAGGAGCCTTGCACAAGACGCTCGACAGCCGCAGCCGGGCCATCTTGCGGGAGATCATCCGCATCCACGTGGACACGGGGATGCCGGTCTCCTCGCGCGCGCTCTTCAAGTCGAGCCGTTTCGCCCTCTCGCCGGCCTCGATCCGCAACATCATGGCCGACCTGACCGACGGCGGTTTCCTGGCGCAGCCGCACACCTCGGCCGGGCGGATTCCGACCGACCAGGCTTACCGGCTCTACATCGACGAGCTGATGCGGCACCGCAAGGTCGCGGCCGACCTGCGCGAGCAGGTGGACTCGGACCTGGCCTCCGCCGGAGGAGACATCACGCGGCTCTTTCAGGCGACCTCGCGGCTGCTGGCGGAGCTGGCGGGCGAGGTCGGTTTCGTCGTCGCGCCGGACGCTCTGCACACGGTCTTGAAGAGCCTGCGCTTCCTGTCGGTCGCTCCCCGGAAGATCCTGGTCGTCCAGGTCAACGAGCCGGACGCCGTGGTCTCGCGCGTGCTCGAAACCGACATCGAGTACTCGAGCGCCGAACTGGAGGCCGCGGGGGCCCGCCTGACCCGCGAGTACGGCGGGCTCACGCTGCACGAAGTGCGGCGCAAGCTCCTCGAGGAGCTTGCGGAGGAGCGCGCCGCCTGCGACCAGATCTTCGAGCGCGCTCGGGGCCTCGCCCGCCGCGCGCTCGAAAGGCGCGAGCCGGAGGAGCGGATCTACGTGGACGGCGCGGCGCAGCTTCTGGACAAGCCGGAGTTTTCCGACGTGGCGAGCCTGAAGAAGGTGCTTCACGCCTTCGATGAGAAGGCGCGGTTGCTCTCTCTTTTCGCGCGTTATCTCGATTCCCGAGAAACCTGCGTCGTGCTCGGGTCCGAGGACGCTCTGGCCGGCGACCCGCGCCTGTCGGCCGTCTTGACGTCGTACGGCTCGGGAGAGACACTGACGGGGATGCTCGGAGTGATCGGACCCGCGCGTCGCGAGTACCCGCGCGTGATCCCCGTCGTGGAGCTGCTCGGCCGCGCCCTGTCCGTGCGCCTGGAAAGGCGCGAGGGGACCGCGCCGGTCGACGAGGAAGAATGAGCGACACGAAAGACCGGGAGGACGGCGCGGCGGCTTCCGCCGCCGACGACCCGGTCGAGGTTCGGGACCCGGGCGAGAGCCTCGAGGAGGCCCTGGCCGAGGAAGAACGCTCCGCGATCCTCGCCGCGGAGGAGAAGCTGCGTTCGGTCGAGCGGGACCTGGCGGAGCTGAAGGACCGGCACCTGCGCAAGCTCGCCGAGCTCGACAACATCCGCAAGCGCGCCGAGCGGGAGAAGCGCGAGCACTTCCGCGTTGCCCTCATGGATCTCGCCCGCGACTTTCTTCCCATCCTCGACAATCTCGAGCGGGCGATGGCGCACGCCTCCCCGGAGGACCGCAAGAGCCACTTCGGGCAGGGCATCGGGCTGATCCGGCGCCAGCTGATGGACCTCTGGAGGCGCCACGGCCTGGAGGAAGTGGACACCAACGTCCCGTTCGATCCGAACCGCCACGAGGCCGTGGCGACCGAGGCGACCAACGAGGTTCCGCCCAACACGATTCTCGAGGCCCTCCAGAAGGGCTACGTCCTCGACGGCCGCCTCGTCCGGCCGGCGAGCGTGAAGGTTTCCGTGCGCGAGCGCGAATCGGCGTCCGAGCGGCCGTCCGACGGCTCCTGAGAACCCCCGCCGCCGGCGGCGAAATCGAGCCCCTGCGGGCAGGACGAGGCCGTCAATGGGGTTAAAATGACGGGTAACTAGCGGCCGGGGAAGGGGTCTCCGGTCTTCCTCTCTCGTCGGTCAGGAGGGTGCTTGGGCAGGATTCTCGGAATCGACCTCGGGACAACCAACTGTTGCGCGTCCGTCGTCGAGGGCGTGACGCCGCAGGTCTTGAACAACCGCGAAGGCAGCCGCACGACGCCTTCGATCGTCGGCTTCACCGAGGACGGCGAGCGCCTGGTCGGCCAGATCGCCAAGCGGCAGGCGATCACCAATCCGATGAACACGGTCTTCGCCGTCAAGCGCCTGGTCGGGCGCAAGTTCGACTCCGAAGAGACGCAGCATGCCCGCGAGGTGCTTCCCTACGAGATCGTCCGCGCCGTCAACGGCGACGTCAAGATCCGGGCTCGCGGCCGCGAGTACAGCCCCGAGGAGATCTCCGCCTTCATCCTGAAGGAGATCAAGGAGTTTTCCGAGGAGATCCTGGGCGAGGAGATCACGGAGGCGATCATCACGGTGCCCGCCTACTTCGACGACGCGCAGCGCCAGGCCACGCGCGACGCCGGCCGCATCGCCGGGCTCGAGGTCCTTCGGATCATCAACGAGCCGACCGCCGCGTCGCTCGCCTACGGCCTCGAGCGCAAGGGAAGCGAGATCGTCGCGGTCTACGACCTGGGCGGCGGCACGTTCGACATCTCGATCCTGCAGCTGGGCGAGGGCATCTACGAGGTCAAGGCCACCGCGGGCGACACGTATCTGGGCGGCGAGGACTTCGACAAGAAGATCATGGACTGGCTCCTGGACGACTTCAAGAAGGCGACGGGCATCGACCTGCGGCAGGATCGCATGGCCCTCCAGCGCCTCAAGGAGGCGGCCGAGAAGGCCAAGTGCGAGCTCTCGACCGCGACGGAGACCACGATCACGCTGCCGTTCATTTCGGCCGACGCCTCCGGACCCAAGCACATCAACCGCACCCTGACGCGCGACCGCTTCGAGTCGCTGGTGGCGGACCTGATCGACCGGACCGCGGCGCCGTGCCTCGACGCGCTGCAGTCGGCGGGGCTGAAGCCCTCGGACGTGGACCAGGTCATCCTGGTCGGCGGCCAGACCCGGACGCCGAAGGTGCAGCGGATGGTGGCCGAGCTCTTCGGGCGCGAGCCCAACCGGGAGATCAATCCGGACGAGGTCGTCGCGATTGGCGCCGCGATCCAGGGCGGCGTCCTCAAGGGAGAGATCAAGGACGTCGTGCTGCTCGACGTCACGCCGCTCTCGCTGGGCATCGAGACGCATGGCGGCGTCTTCGAGAAGCTGATCGAGCGCAACTCGACGATCCCGACCAAGAACACCAAGGTCTTCACGACGGTCGCGGACAACCAGTCGGTCGTCGAGATCCATGTCCTCCAGGGGGAGCGCGAGGTCGCCAAGGAAAACAAGTCGCTGGGCCGCTTCGAGCTCGTCGGCATTCCCAACGCGCCGCGCGGCATCCCGCAGATCGAGGTCACCTTCGCCATCGACTCCAACGGAATCGTCAACGTCTCGGCGCGGGACCTCGCCACCGGAAAGGCGCAGGGCATCCAGATCAACCCCGCGGGCGGCCTTTCCCAGAGCGAGATCGACCGGATCATCAAGGAGGCCTCGGCCTTCGCGGAGGCGGACCACCTGCGGCGCGAGCTCGCCCAGGTGCGCAACCGCCTGGAGGGAATGCTCGCCTCCAACGAGCGCGTTCTGGCAGAATTCGGGGAGGCTCTCGCGCCGGACGAGCGGGAGCGCATCGAGGAGACGTTGAAGCGATCCCGGGAGATCGCCGTGGGCGACTCCCGTGAGGCGTTGAACGAGGCGATTTTCGACATGCAAGGCGTTTCCAAGGTTCTGACCCGCGTCATGCTCCAGCGTGTGGGCGGCGGCGCCGCGCCCGCCTCACCGACCACGTCCTAGCGGCATGCCGTCCAAGCGGGACTACTACGAGGTCCTGGGTGTGCCCCGGGACGCGGACGCGCAGCAGCTCAAGTCGGCCTACCGGCGACTGGCGATGGAGTCGCACCCCGACCGCAATCCGAACGACCCCCGGGCGGCCGAACGGTTCAAGGAGGCCTCCGAGGCCTACGCGGTGCTTTCGGATGGCGAGAAGCGGGCCCGCTACGACCGTTTCGGGCATGCCGGCGTCTCGCCCGGCGCCTCGGCGGGCGGGGGCTTCGGATTCGATCCGTCCGTCATGGACTTTGCGGACCTCTTCGGCGAGCTCTTCGGCTTCGGCGCCGGCGGCGCCAGCCGGCCGGTCGAGGGCAGCGACCTGGTTTACCGGATCGAGATCGCCTTTCGCGAGGCCGCCTTCGGGGCCGAAGCGCCGCTGCACGTCTCGCGTCTGGAGAGGTGCGAGGCGTGCTCCGGCTCGGGCGCCGAGGCGGGCTCCCGGCCCCGTGTCTGCCCGTCCTGCGGCGGGCGCGGGCGGCAGCGATTCTCGCAGGGCTTCCTGTCGGTCACGCGCCCTTGCGTCCAGTGCCGGGGCGAGGGGCGAGTCATCGACCATCCCTGCAAGGAGTGCCGGGGCGAAGGGCGGCTGCGCGCCTCGCGCAAGCTCGAGATTCGCATTCCGGCGGGGGTCGAGAGCGGCTCCCGGCTCCGGCTGGCAGGCGAAGGCGACGCGGGACCTCTGGGCGGTCGGGCCGGCGACCTGTACGTCGTGCTGACGGTCCTCGAGGACGAGGTCTTCGCCCGCGCCGGAGACGATGTGATCCTCGACCTCGACCTGCCCTATCCGACGCTCGTTCTGGGGGGCGAGGTCGAGATTCCGACCCTGGAGGGGCCCGAAAAGGTCTCGATCGAGCCGGGCACGTCTTCGGGCTCGGAGATCCGGCTTCGCGGAAAGGGCTTCGGCCGCCTCGGCCGGCGAGGGCGGGGAGATCTCGTCGTCCGAACGAGCGTCGCGGTTCCGAAGGCGCCGTCGGCCCGCGAGAAGGAGCTCCTCAGGGAGTACGCCGAGCTGACCAACGCGCCTGTCGGGAGCAAGGGCGTTCTCGGGAAGGCGAAGAAGATCTTCAAGTAGCTATCAGTTGTCAGTTGTCAGTTGTCAGTTGTCGGTCATCCGTTCCGGAACTGAAAACTGAATACTGAGAACTGATAACTTGACTCCCAAATACTCCCGCCTCCGAATCCCTCGCAAGGCGAAGGATGACGCGCTCGCCGGCTTGCTCTGGCTCCACGAGCCCCTCGGCCTTCAGGAGGAGGGGCCCGATCTGGTGGCCTGCTTTCGGACCGCCGACGCGGCGCGCCGCGCCAGGTCCTTCGTCGAGGCGAAGGGATACCGCGCGGCCTTGACGACCGACATTCCCGAGCCAGACCCGCTCGCGGCTTTCCGCGCGGCCTCGCGTCCCTTCCCCGTGGGACGCCGGCTCTGGATCGATCCCGGGGATCCCGCCGACGGCGCCGCTCCGGATCACCGCGTGGCGCTGCGGCTGCCTGCATCCCGCGCTTTCGGGACGGGCGGCCACGAGTCGACTCGCCTCGCGCTGCTGGCGCTCGAGGAGGAGGTGCGCCCGCAGTCTCGCGTGCTCGACGCCGGGACGGGATCGGGAATCCTCGCCCTCGCGGCGGCTGGCCTGGGCGCGCGCGGCGCGGTCGGGTTCGACTCGGACCTGGACGCCGTCTTCCTCGCCCGGGAGAACGCCCGCCGGCACCCGTTCGGCTCCCGGGTCGGGCTCTTCGCCGGCTCCGCGCAAGCCGCTTCGGGAAGATTCACGATCGTCGTCGCCAACATGCTCCCCGAGGAGCTTCAGCCGGTCCTGCCCGCGCTCGCCTCGCGGCTGGAACCGAAAGGTCGTCTGATCCTGTCCGGCATCCCCGCCGCGCGCGAGGCGGACGTCGCAAGCCTCGCGCGCGCGCGCCGCCTTCGGCTTCTCTCGCGCTACCGCGAGAACGCCTGGAGCTGCCTGTGTCTCTCGCGCGCCTCTTCGTAGAGCGTCTGCCGGCCGCCGGGGAAAGCCTGCGGCTGTCGGCGTCGGAAGGCGCGCACGCGCGGGCCCGGCGGCTCGCCGAGGGCGATCCGGTCGTCCTGTTCGACGGGAGCGGCCGCGAGGTCCTCGGACGCGTCGAACGGCGGTCGCGGTCGGGCGTCGAAGTCGCCGCGGAGCGGGATCTGGAGGCGGTGCAGGCCGGGGCGGCGATATCGCTCTACGTCGCCGGAGTGCGCGCCGAACGGCTCTCCTGGATCGCCGAGAAGTCGACCGAGCTCGGCGCGGCGCGCCTGGTGCTCGTGCGCTCGGCGCGCACGCAGGCGTTCCGCGCCTCGGCGGCGCTGCAAGGGCGCCTGGAGCGCGTGGCGCGGGCGGCCGCCAAGCAGTGCGGGGCGCCGCGCTGGCCGGCGATCGCGGGCCCGCTGGCGTTTGCCGAGGCGCTCGCCGCCGAGAAGGCGCCGCATCGATTCCTGCTCGACCCGGATGGCGAGCCCTTGCCCGGGGCGATCGCGGCCTCGGAGGCGGCGCTGGCCGTCGGTCCGGAGGGAGGCTGGACGGCCGCGGAGAAGGAGACCGCGCGGCGGCTCGGGTGGTCGCCGTCCGCGATTCCGGCCGGACGGCTCCGCACCGACACCGCGGCGGTCGCCGGGCTAACGCTCATGCGCGCGGCGCTCTCGCGCCGGGAAAGGTGACCCGCGCCAGGACCTCGACGACACCTTGGTGCGATTGACACTGCCTTTCGCGCCGGAGGATACTGCCCCGGGCCCGCCACGAACCTCGAAGCCTTCCGGAGGTGAAGCGATGTCTTACGAAGACGTGAAGAAGGTCTGGATGAACGGCCGGCTCGTGGACTTCGCCGACGCGAAGATCCACGCGTTCTCCCACGTCTTCCACTACGGCTCGGCGATGTTCGAGGGGGCGCGTGTCTACAAGACGCGCAACGGGTCGGCCGCCTTCCGGCTGGAGGAGCACATCGAGCGCATGTACCACTCGTGCAAGGTGTATCGGATGGAGATCCCCTACAGCCCCGCGGAGTTCAAGGAGGCGATCTTCGAGACGATTCGCGCCAACGGCTTCGAGGAGTGCTACATCCGTCCGGTCGTGTACCGCGGGCTGGGGGCCCTGGGGGTCAACCCCTTCAAGAGCCCGATCGAGGTTCTGATCGCCGTCTGGCAGTGGGGAAAGTACCTGGGCGAGGAAGCGATCGAAGGAGGCGTCGACGTCTGCGTCTCCTCCTGGAACCGGATGGCCCCCAACACGTTTCCCGCGATGGCCAAGGCGACGGGCAATTACCTGAATTCGCAGTTGATCAAGATGGAGGCGATCACCAACGGCTACACCGAGGGCATCGCCCTCGACAGCGCCGGCCGAATTTCGGAGGGCAGCGGCGAGAACATCTTCCTCGTCTACGGCGGAAAGATCCTGACGCCGCCGCTTTCCGGCACGATCCTGCCGGGAATCACCCGCGACTCCGTCATGACTCTTGCCGGCGACGCCGGTTACACGGTCGTCGAACAGCAGATCGCCCGCGAGATGCTCTACATCGCCGACGAGGCGTTCTTCACCGGGACGGCCGCGGAGATCACGCCCATCCGTTCCGTGGATCGAATTCCGGTCGGAAAGGGCCGGCGCGGCCCCGTCACGGAGCGCCTTCAAGAGGAGTTCTTCGCGCTTCTGCGCGGGGACGCCGAGGACCGGTACGGATGGCTGGAGCCGGTGCCGGTGGAGGCGAGGGTCTGACGGACCGAGGACTGAGGACAGAGGACTGAGGATCGAGGACTCCGGTCGCTGCTGTCCCACTAAGTCTCATCTGGGCAGCGGCTTCTGAAGTCCTCAGTCTTCAGTCCTCTGTACGCAGTCCCCGGTGCTCAGTCTGTTTCCCAGGCGCTCGATTTCTCTTTTCCTGTTCGGCCGATCGGCGTAAACTTAACGCCCAAAAGGGGTTCAATCCATGCACATCAACGATCTGCTCAAGGTGGCGGTCGAGCGCAAGGCGTCGGACCTGCACTTGAAGGTCAGCGCCTTCCCCGTCATCCGTATCGACGGACAGCTCATTCCGCTGACGGACACCCGCCGCCTGATGCAGGAGGACACGATCGCGATGGCCTTCTCGATCATGTCCGCGCGGCAGAAGGAGAAGTTCAAGAACGATCTGGAGATCGACATCGCGTACTCGGTCCCGAACCTCGGCCGCTTTCGCTGCAACATCTTCCAGCAGCGCGGCACGGTGGGCCTGGTGCTGCGCGTCATCCCGGCGCGCATCCTGACGATCCGCGACCTGCTGCTGCCGCCGGTCCTCGAGAAGATCTGCATGGAGCAGCGCGGCCTGGTGCTCTGCACCGGAACGACGGGATCGGGCAAGTCGACGACGCTCGCGGCGATGATCGACCACATCAATACGCTGCGCAACGAGCACATCGTGACGGTCGAGGACCCGATCGAGTTCCTGCACCGCGACAAGAAGTCGATCGTCAACCAGCGCGAGGTCGAGGTCGACACCAAGGGCTTCTCCGTCGCCCTGCGCAGCGCCCTGCGCCAGGACCCCGACGTCATCCTGGTCGGCGAGATGCGCGACTACGAGACGATCGAGACGGCGCTGCTCGCCGCGGAAACGGGCCACCTGGTGTTCTCGACGCTGCACACGCTCGACGCGACCGAGACGGTCAACCGGATCATCTCGGTGTTCCCGCCCCACCAGCAGAAGCAGATCCGGCTGCAGCTGGGCGCCGTGCTGAAGGCCGTCATCTCGCTTCGCCTGATGCCTCGGGCCGACGGGCTCGGGCGCGTGCCGGCGGCGGAGATCCTGGTCCGGACGCAGTACATCCGCGAGTGCATCGAGAACAAGGAAAAGACCAAGTTCTTGAAGGACGCGATCCAGGCCGGCACGTCGCAGTACGGGATGCAGACCTTCGACCAGTCGCTCTACATGCTCTACAAGCAGGGACTGATCACGCTGGACGAGGCCCTGAAGCGCGCCACCAACCCGAACGAGTTCAAGCTGAAGCTGCAGGGGATCCAGTCCACCTCCGACATCGCGCGCGAAGAAATGGACGCCGAGCTCGAGGCGCCGGGCGAGTACTCCAACGTCGCCGGCGAAGAGTCCCCCTTCGACTTCAGCAACCAGCCGCCCGCGGGGCGGTGACCGCCGCGGCGGGCGTGGCCCGTTGACCTCGCGCCGGATCCGCCGCGCACCGGAGCCCGATTCCGCCGAGGCCGCTTACGCCCGCGGCCTGAAGCTGCTCGCCGCGCGCTCGCGGGGGCGCGAAGAGCTGCGGCGGGACCTCGAGCGGCGCGGCTTCGAGGCCGCCGCGGCGCGGGAGGCCGTCCGGCGCCTGGAATCGGAGGGCTGGCTTCAGGAGCTCGCGGCCGCGCAGGCTCTCGTCCGGGCGAGGGCGGCGCGATATGGCCGGGCCCGAGTCGCCCGCGAGCTCGCCTCCCGCGGCTTCGAGCCGGACACGGCGGCGCGGGCCCTGGCGGAGCTGCCCGACGCGCGGGAGCGCGAGGCGCTCGCGAAGGCCTTTCGCCGTCTCTGGAAGAGCGCCGCCGGCCGGTCGCTGACGCTGCGCCGCGAGCGCGTGCGGCGGGCGCTCCTGGCGCGCGGTTTCGCGCCGGACGCGATTTCTGCCATGATCCGTGGTTCCCATGAAGTCGACGCAGGTTCGGGAGAGATTTCTTAGCTATTTCGAGCAGCGCGGCCACCGTCGCGTCCCCTCCTCTTCGCTCATCCCGGCCGAGGACCCGACGCTCCTCTTCGCCAACGCCGGCATGAACCAGTTCAAGGACGTCTTCACGGGACGGGAAAAGAGGGACTACGTCCGCGCGGCCTCCTCGCAGAAGTGCGTGCGCGCCGGCGGAAAGCACAACGACCTCGACAACGTCGGATACACGGGCCGCCACCAGACGTTCTTCGAGATGCTGGGGAACTTCTCCTTCGGCGACTACTTCAAGAAGGAGGCGATCGCGTTCGGGTGGGAGCTCCTCACGGATTCGCGCATCGGATACGGCCTTCCCAAGGAGCGCCTCTGGGCGACGGTCTACACCGACGACGACGAGGCCGCGCGCCTCTGGGAGGATCACCTTCCCAGGGAGCGCATCCTCCGGTTCGGCGAAAAGGACAACTTCTGGTCCATGGGGGAGACCGGCCCGTGCGGCCCCTGCAGCGAGATCCACTACTACCAGGGCCCCGATCCGGAGGATCCCCGGAAGAACCACGCCGGCCTCGTCAACGGCGAGGGCGACACGACGATGGAGCTGTGGAACCTCGTCTTCATGCAGTTCGAGCGCGACGCCTCGGGCGCGATGACGCCGCTGCCGAAGCCGTCGGTCGACACGGGCCTGGGGCTGGAGAGGCTGACGGCCGTCCTGCAGGGCGTCAACAACAACTTCGACACGGATCTGTTCCGTCCGATTCTCGAGGGCATCGAGGGCCTGACCGGGCGCCGGTACGAGGGCGGCATGGCCGTCGAGGACGCGCCGTTCCGCGTCATCGCGGACCACGTCCGGGCGGCCACGATGCTGATTCGCGACGGCGTGGTGCCCTCCAACGAGGGTCGGGGCTACGTGCTGCGGCGAATCATCCGGCGGGCGCTGCGCTACGCCCGGCGCCTGGGCGTCGACTTCTCGAAGCCGTTCCTCTCCGCGCTCGTCCCGGCGGTGCAGAGGATCTATCGCGGCGTGTACTTCTCCGCGGACGAGCCGGCGGACGCCGAGCCGCTCCGGGCCGTCCGCGCCACGCTCCAGGACGAGGAGGCCCGCTTCGCCAGGACCATGTCGGTGGGCGCCGACCGCGTCGGGGAAGCGATCTCGGAGCTGCGGCGGCGCGGGGAATCGGCGCTTTCGGGAGACACGGTCTTTCGCTTCTACGACACCTTCGGCATTCCGCTCGAGCTGATCGAGGAGATCGCCGGCGACGAAGGCGTCTCCGTCGATCGGGAGGGCTTCGAGAGGCAACTGGAGGGTCAGCGCTCGGCTTCGCGGGCCGGCGCGAAATTCCAGGCGGCCGACGCCTCGGCGTTCGAGAGGCTCGAGCTTCCCGATCTCCATTCGGTCTTCCGCGGCTACCCGGAGCAGGACTTCGTGTCGCTCGGGGGAGCCCGCGTCGTCGGCCTCGTCCGCGACGGCGCCCCGGCGTCGGGCCTCGAGGTGGGGGAGAGCGGCGAGGCGATCACCGACCGGACCGTCTTCTATCCGGAGGGTGGCGGGCAGGTCGCCGACACGGGGACCTGGAGCTGGCCCGGCGGCGAAGCGGAAGTCACCGACGTGCGGCGCCCGATTCCGAACGTCATCGCGCACGCCGTCCGCGTGACGCGGGGGCGGCTCGAGCTCGGGGCCGTGGTCGACATGACGGTGCCGGAGTGGGCGCGCCGCCGCACCCAGGCCAACCACACGGGAACCCATCTGCTCCACGCGGCGCTTCGCAAGGTGCTCGGCCCCTCGGCGCGCCAGATGGGCTCTCTCGTCGCGCCGGATCGTTTGCGCTTCGACTACGCGGCGCCGAGCCCGACGACCGCGGAGCAGCTGGCCGAAATCGAAAGGCTCGTCAACGAGGAGATTCTGCGGGACCGCCCGGTCTCCAAGCAGGTCATGGCGATGGAGGACGCGCGCCGCAGGGGAGCCGACATGTTCTTCGGCGAGAAGTACGGCGACCGCGTGCGCGTCGTCGAAGTCGCCGGGTTCTCGACGGAGCTTTGCGGCGGCTGCCACGTGGGCCGGACGGGCGAGATCGGGGCCTTCAAGATCGTCTCCGACAGGGGTCTCGCTTCGGGCGTGCGGCGGCTGGAGGCCGTGACCTCGCTCGGCGCGGTCGAGCTGCTGTCGCGCGACGAGCAGACTTTGAACGAGATCGCCGCCGCGGTGCAGGTGCCGCGCGAGGAGCTGGCCGTGCGCTGGCGGGAGCGCGAGGAGAGGTTGAAGGGACTCGAGCGCGAGGTCCAGTCGCTGCGCCTCAAGCTCGCCTCCGGGGACGGCGGCGCCTCCGGCGAGACCGTGGAGGTCGGCGGGATTCCCCTGGTGCGCCGCATCGCCCCCGGCCTTTCGATCCCCGAGCTGCGAAACCTGTCCGACACGCTCCGCTCGCGGATCAAGAGCGGCGTCGTCGTGGTGGGCACGGCGCACGAAGGCAAGACCTCCGTCGTCGCGGCGGTGACGCCCGACCTTTCGGGGCGCGTGCCCGCCTCCCGGCTTGCCGCGCGCATCGGAAAGGCCCTGGGGGGCAGCGGCGGCGGCAAGGCGGACCTGGCGCAGGCCGGCGGAAAGAACGAGGCGCTGCTGCCGGCGGCCCTGGCGGAGGCGGAGGCGGCCTTGCGGGAGCTGCTCGGAGAGGTCGCGTGAGCCCGGGCCCGGCCCCCTCCACCCTTTCCCCTGCGCTATAATCTGTACAGTTTCAAAACGGAGCCCGCGCACCCGATGAAGTCCTGGCGCCATCTGCTCGGCTTTGGGATTGCTGTCCTCTGCGGCCTGCCGATCGAGGCTCGCGTGCGCGTGGCGGTCAAGGACGGCCGCCGGGTCGTCTACAACGACGGTGTCGGCGAGTCGGTGCACGCGGCTCTGGCCGAGAGCGACGAGTGGTTGAAGGCGCGGGTCTCGACCCCCTCGCTCTACGACGCTCTGATCGAGGACGCCGCCCGGGCGCGGTCCCTCGATCCGAAGCTGATCAAGTCGGTGATGCTCGTCGAATCCGCCTTCAACCCGGCCGCCGTGTCGCGCAAGGGCGCGCGCGGGCTCATGCAGCTGATGCCGGAAACGGCGTCCCGGCACGGCGTGCGAGACATCTTCGACCCGGGCGAGAACATCCAGGGCGGCGCCCGTCACCTCGCCTATCTTCTCGGCCTCTTCGGAAACGATCTGCCCCGGTCGCTCGCGGCCTACAACGCGGGGGAAGCGGCCGTGCTGCGATACGGCGGCGTGCCGCCTTACGAGGAGACGAGGCTCTACGTTCACAAGGCGCTGACCGCTTACTACGGCAAGTCCTCGCTCGGAGGCGGTTTCGGGCTGCCCCCGGCGACGACGTTTCGCGCCAAGGGCCGTCCCGTCCACGTCACGCGGGACCAGAACAACCGGGTGGTCCTGACGACCGACCCGCCTCGCCCGGCCGCCGGACGGGAAGCGCTCTGAGGGCCGCGGCATGGTGGCGCGAGCTCCGGGCGAGACCCCTTCGATCGATCAGGGCGTCTTTCTCGTTCATCTGATTCGCGCCCGCAAGAGCCTGCGAGAGGGTCGGCTCGACGCTGCGCGCCAGGAGCTCGAGCAGGCGCAGATGCTGCGCCCCGAGGACGAGGACGTGCTCAATCTGCTCTCGATCCTCGAGTTCAAGCGTGGCAACTTCCTCGAGGCGGCGCAGGCGGCGCGGATTCTGCTGCGCAAGAACCCGGAGTCCGCGATTCTGCACGCGAACCTCGGGCTGATTCTCTTCAAGGCCGGCGTGATCGACGAGGCGGAGCAGGAGCTGCGCCGGGCCGTCGAGATCAAGCCCGACCACGCCCGCAGCCATCTCTACCTGGGCCTTCTCTACCGCGACCGCGGCAAGCTCGGCCTGGCGCTCGAGCACCTGCGGTTCGCCGGCGCGAAGAAACTCGTCGCGGAGCTCGAGGAGTCGCTGCGCCGCGGCTCGCGTCCGGCCATCGAGCGGCAGGCTGCCGCCGCCGAGTCGCCGCCCTTCCTGCCGGCGTCCGATGCCGAGCCCGGGGCGGCCGCGGATGCGCTGCTCGTCGCCGAGCCGGCGTCCCGTCCGATCCTGCGGCTGGCGCATCCGGCGGACACGGCCGAGACGCCCGTGGCTCCGCAGGGTGCCGAACCGCCGGGGCCGCCTCGCGAAACGGCGCCGAGCGAGACCGCGGAGGAAGCGGCGCCGGGCGTCGGGGAGCCGGCTCCCGGCTCCGAGGGCTGGACCGAGGAGATCGCCGCGCGGCGGCCCGCCGAGGCGCATCCGCTCTTCGTCGTTCGGGCCGACGGGGCGCTCGAGATCGCGTCGCCGGGCGTGGTCTACGTGCGCAAGGGCTCGGTGGTCTGGTACAGCGGCAACGTCCGCTTCACGTCGGAGCAGGCCTTTCGGGGCACGCGCCTGGAAAGCATCCTGCGGGCCGACGGGCGCGGGTACCTCTTCGTCAACGATCCCGGGCGCCATGCCTTTCGGCGCGACCTCTCCGAGCAGGCCTTGTCGCTCGAGGGGAGCCGGCTGCTCGCGCTCGACCACGGCCTCTCCTTCCGCCTCGAGCCGATCCACGACTTCCGGATGAACCGCCGCGTGGACGTCCTCCGCATTCAGGGGAAGGGAAGCGTCGTCCTCTCGGTCACCGGGCCGCTCCTCGCCCACGAGGTTTCCGCGGAATTTCCGCTGATCGTTTCGGCGCACGACCTGGTCGCCTGGAGCGGGAACCTGCTTCCTTCGGTGCTGGAGGACCGGTTCCTCGAAGAGGTCATGCAGCCCGATTCGGCGAGCGCCCCGAAGATCCGGTTCGAAGGGGAAGGCACCGTCCTGACCGAGCCGCCGCGCCCTCGCCGGCGCGCCACCGATCGCGCGACCAGCAACGTCGCCGACCGCCGGCGGACGTAGCCTCGCGGCGCGAGCGCGACGAGCCGCCGCGGGCGCCGGCGAACGTAGTTCGTTTGCATCACAATGCCGGACGTTCGGCGTCCGTAATCTCGGAGACGTGAATCGACGGTCCTGTCGCGTCCCGGCGGCATTGCTCCTGCTACCGTTCGCGGCGGGAACGGCGCTGGCGGGGATTGATCGCTGGACGACGAATTTCCCGGCGCTGGGAGCCGCGGTCGGTGTCGGCGCCAACGCGTTGGATCCGAGCCGCCTGTACGCGTGGAGTGGTGACGGTGCGCGGTTCTTTCGAAGCCTCGACGGAGGGCAGACGTGGACGTCTGACCCCACACTCTCCGGTGTCTCGGGAATCGTGTTCGAGCCGGGATCTCTCGACACGGTCTACGCCATCGGCGCGAGCGTCCGGAAGTCCGTCGATGCGGGCGGTCACTGGCAAAATCTCGGCTTCGACGCCATTGTGGGAGCAGGTCCCTCGCAACTCGTCATCGGAGAGTCCATGCCCCGGACCCTGTACCTCGGATACGGAGGCGGCCCCGGGGGACTCTCCGGTGCGAGGGCGGTAGTTCATCGCAGTGCCGATTCGGGTCAGACCTGGACCACGATCTTCGATTCCGGCTTCTGGGGCAGCGTCCTCTCGCTCGTGGTTGCGCCTTCAGCTCCGACGGTCTACGCTTTCCTCGGCGGCTTCGCCTTCCGCGATCGGATCGTCAGCTTGGACGGCGGCGAGACCTGGGCGTCACGGCAGCCGACCTGCCTCGGCGATCCCTTCTTCTGGGCGGACTTCTTCACCCTCGACGAGGCGGTCGACCCGCGCGATCCGAATCTCGTCTACTACTCGACGGCGGAAGGCCGTCTTTTTCGCCGAGCCTGCGAGGAGATCGATACCGGTCTGCCGGCGGCGCCGGGCCTCGGAGCGCCCTTTTTCTCGAATATCGTCATCGACCCGACGAATCCGTCACGGCTCTATGCGGCCACGCTCAAGGGTGTATTCCGGACCTTGGACGGGGGCCTCCACTGGACGAAGTTTTCCGACGGGCTCCCGGACGATCCTGCGACGTCGCTGACGATCGACGCCACGGGGCGATTCCTGCACGTGGCCGCTGGCGGCGGCGTGTACGACTACACGATCGCAGAGCCGTGCGTCCCGCAGCCGACGGCGCTGTGCTTTCTCGGCGGACGCTTCCTCGCGACCGTCGCCGCGGTCGATCCCAGGACGGGACGGCTCGAGCACGGGACGGCGGTCTCGCGCGGCGATCGGTTCGGCTACTTCAGCCTTCCGGGCTTCACGGGCGACGCAAGCTTCCCCGAGGTCG
>JBLMXY010000180.1:0-13225 GCA_050257975.1 Acidobacteriota bacterium | reverse complement strand
TGAGGCGACTCGGCGATCCTCGAGCCGAGAGGCCTGGAGCCCGCACCCCGACTCGATCGAGAGCGCCGGCGCCCGGACGTCCGCGCCCGCCGGTCACCGCGGCAGAAGCTCGGTCGTCGCTCTTCGGCGCCGGGGCGTCGAGAGACCGCGCACCCACTTCCTCGAGGCCTTCGTGTCGTACTTCTGGGCGTAGGCGGCGTCGATCGCGTCGAGGAGGCGCTCGCCGTGGACCTTCCGGGCGCGCACGGGGATCTCGCGGCCGGAGACGGTGATCGCGCCGCGAGGCTCCTCGAGAAAGGTCCGGCGCCAGCCCCCGGGCCTGTCGTTCCAGGGGCGCACGAACACGCGGTCCCTTACCATGACGAACCAGATTCCGGTGAACCGGTGGCGCTCCACACCGGCCCGGACGCCGAGGACGCGCGAGGCGCGCAGGAGCGCCAGCACGCGCGCTGAAAGACGCCGATTGGCGGCAGCCAGAGTCACTTCAGCGTCGCCATCCAGACGTCGGACTCGATCTGGTCGTCGATGACGTAGAGGAACCGGTTGTCCTTCGTTAGCGTGAAGTCCGTGATGTGGAGGCCCTCCGCGCCGGCGACCGGCCGGACCTTGCGCGTCGAAAGATCGAAGGTCGAGAGCCGGCGATTCTGCGCCAGGTAGAGGATGCGCTTGCCGTCTTCGAGAAAAACCCCGAGCGCGCCGAGCGTCCCGACGACGCTGACTTCGCCCGGGTCCGCCGGGCCCAGATCCTCGAATTTCTTCGTCTCCAGCGAGTAGAGAAGCTGGTTCCGGTCGGAGCCCCCCTGCCGCTGCCCGACGAGCAGCCGGCCGTCGGGAGACCAGCCGTATGCCTGCATCCAGCCTCCTCCAGGCGGGAACGGCAGCGGCTCGGTCGAGCCCTCGCCCGGCGATGCGCCCGGGCGAAAGACGTAGCTGTTGGTTCCGTCGGGAAACGCCAGGCGCGTTCCGTCGGGGGACCAATTTGGGAACCACGGTCCGTGCACGGCGTTCTTCGTGATCGGTGTGAGACCGCTCCCGTCCAGATTGATCGCCCAGACCTCGTATCGGCCGCTTCGGTTCGAGTAGAAGGCGATGCGCTTGCCGTCCGGAGAGAACCTCGGGCCGCGGTCGCGATAGGGATCGTCCGTCATTCGGCGCAGGCCGGTCCCATCCGAGTGCACCAGGAAGATGTCCTCCTGTCCGAACCCGGGCCGGAAGGCGATCCACTGGCCGTCGGGCGAAACGTCCAGGTTCAAGACGACCATCGAGCTTTGCAGGACTCGGACCGGAGCCGAGGCGAGCTTCTCCGCCCGGGAGTCGAACGCGACGCGAAAGAGGCTTCCCGTCGCCTCTTGCGCCCGATAGGCGAGATGGCGGCCATCCCGCGCGAAGCTGAAGTGGCCGACGTAGGTCGCGGGCAAGAAGGCCGGCTCCGGCGACCCGAGCGTCCGGCCGCTCTTCTCCTCGATCGGCGCGCGCCAGAGATTGAGACTGCCGCCCCGGTCGCTCCCGAAGTAGAGATAGCGCCCGTCGGGCGACCAGACCGGATTCCAGTCGGTCGCCACGTCGTTGGTGACCTCGACCGGCTTGCCCCCTTCCGCCGGGATCGTCCAGACGTCGCGCCAGCCGGTGTCGCCCCGGATTCCCCAGTAGGCGATTCGATCGCCGTGGGGAGACCAGCTCGCTTGCGTGGCGTCGCCGGCGCCGCGGTCGGCCCGATCCTTGCCGGAAACGATCAGGCGCTTCTGTCCGGTCGCCGCGTCGACCGCCCAGAGATCGGCGTATCCGATCCGGGCGAAGGGATGGCTGACACTCTCGGAGTTGACCAGGATCTGCTTTCCGTCGGGCGACCAGGCGGGATTGAAGCCGAAATCCGTCAGGCGGCGAACGTTCTCGCCCGTCGCGCCCATGATGAAGATCCCTCCCCCGTTTCGCTCTGAGCGGAAGGCGATCAGATCGCCGGTCGGAGAGAAGGCAGGCTGCGTGTCCGGCACGGGCGAGTCCTTCGTCAGGTTGATCGGGTTCTGCCCGCCGACGCGCTGGAGGTAGATGTCCGGGTTGCCGGCGGCGGAGCTGACGTACAGGAAGCTCGCGCCGTCGGGAGCAAGGGCCGGGAAATCCTCCTGCCCCGGGTCGAAGGTGAGTTGGCGGAACTCGACGGGCCGCGGGCTCGCGGGAGCCGGGCGCGGCGCGGCCGTGTTTCGACCCAGCCAGAAGACGACGAGGGCCGCCGGCAGCGCCAGCCAGGGGACCCACCGCGCGGCGACGATTCGCCCCGGGACCGCCGCCGCGGCGCGCGGCCCGCTCGGCACGGGCGCCTGCGAGAGCGCCTCGAGGCCGAACGCGATGTCGCGAGCCGACTGGAAGCGCGCCTCGGGCGACTTCTCGAGGCAGTGGTTCACGATCCTCTCGAGGCCCTCGGGAATCTTCCGGTCGGTCTCCGAGAGGTCCGGCGGGTCCTTCGTCAGGATCGCGCTGATCGTGTCGGCCGCCGTGTCGCCCCGGAATGCGCGGCGCCCCGACAGCATCTCGTAAAGGATGGCGCCGAAAGAGAAGATGTCGCTTCGCGCGTCGGCCGGCCTGCCGCGGACCTGCTCCGGCGACATGTAGCCGAGCGTTCCGAGCACGACACCGGGCTCGGTTGCAGGCGAAAGCGTCGGAAGATTCGTCTGAGCCGGATCTCCTCCTTCCGGCTGCGTCAGCTTCGCCAGGCCGAAGTCGAGGATCTTGAGCCTCCCGTCGGCGGTCACGAAGATGTTCTCGGGTTTCAGGTCCCGGTGCACGATCCCCTTCTCATGCGCGGCCGCGAGACCTTGAGCGATCTGGAGCGCGTATCCGATCGCCCGGCGCGGAGAGAAGGCCCCGCCGGCCAGGCCCGCGCGCAGCGTGTCTCCCTCGAGCAGCTCGGAGATGACGTAGGGAGATCCGTCGTGGGTTCCGACGTCGTAGATCGCGAGGATGTTGGGGTGGTTGAGCGATCCCGCGGCCTGCGCCTCCTGCTCGAAACGGCGGAGCCGATCGACGTCTTTGGCGAAGGAGGCGGGAAGGACCTTGATTGCGACCTCGCGCTTCAGCCGCGCGTCCTTCGCCCGGTAGACCTCTCCCATTCCTCCCGCGCCGAGCGGCGCGAGGATCTCGTAGGGACCCAGGTTCGAGCCGGCGGCAAACGTCACTCGAGGGCCTTCACCAGGCAAAGCTCCGAAAGTGTCCGCGCATAACTATAGGCGGAGGAGGCGCCGTCGTGCGCGAAGTGCGGCGTCCGCGCAGGCGATCCGCGTCCACGGACAGGGAGGACGGAACGACCTTGATCGCCAGATCACGTCCCAGGCGCGGATCCTTCGCCCGATAGACCCATCGCCTACCGTTTCAATTGGGCCGTCCAGTTGATCACCAGATTCAACGGAACGGCGTTGCTCTCGACGACCGGCACGGTGGCGAGGAAGCGCTGCCCGTCGGGTGTCGCGTCCCAGCCCCGGATTCCGCCCGGAAGCTCGAAGAGGGCGTGCGGCACGCCGACCTTGAGATCGGCGCCGGGCTGGACATCCACGGCCATCAACTGGCGTCCGGGCCCCTCGTAGAAGACCTCTCGCCCGTCCGCCCTCCAGCGCGGCGAGTCGCCGCCGTCACTCGAGATCTGGATCTTTCGTTTCCCGTCCGGAAAGGACACCGCGTACACCTCGATCCGTCCCGACTCGTCCGTCGTAATGGTTACCCAGCGCCCGTCCGGAGAGAAGCTGCCGAGAAATTCGCCGTCGGCGATCGTTGGATAGAGGACGAACGGTTTCCGCTCTCCGGAGAGGGGAAGCACCGACACTCGCGGCCTCCGGGTACCGCTCGCCGGCCGGTCGACATAGACGAGGAACCGGCCGTCCGGCGACCACGCGATCGGCACCTTCTGTCCGGGCTCGTCGGAGAGCGCCTCGTCGCCGGCGGAGCCGCTCGCGGCCCGCACGAAGAGATCGGCCTGGTGGCTTCGGTCGGATCGAAATGCGACGCGGGTCCCATCCGGGGACCAGACTGGATCCGAGTTTTCGCCGGGTCCCGCCGTCAGCCGCGTCCTCGTGCCGCGCGCGAGCTCGCCGATCCAGATCTGATCCTTGTTGATCCCGGTGTCGTAGATCGTCAACGCGATCCGCGTGCCGTCGGGCGAAACCACCGGATTGCCGTAGCGGCCGGCCTCCCCGAAGCGCGCCACGGGCCGGCCGGCGCGGTCGAGCCATTGGAGCCGTGTCGAGATCGACGTGCTGTCGTAGACGAGCACGCCGCTCGGCGAGACCGTGAAGCTCGTGAAGTTGTAGTACCCGATGTTGGCGGTGATCGCCTCCGCGACGACGAGGGGCTCGCCCCGGATCTCGAACCGGGACGGATCGAAGGCCTGGGCGAGCAGCGTCCCGCTCGACACGCCTCCGAGCATGTAGAGCAGATATCCCTGCGAATATTGAGCGTTCGTGGAAAGCGGCATCAGAGGGCGGGCGGGCGC
This sequence comes from Acidobacteriota bacterium, assembly GCA_050257975.1. GTDB lineage: Bacteria > Acidobacteriota > Thermoanaerobaculia > UBA5066 > Gp7-AA6 > DATBFU01. The sequence continues at coordinate 8,748 of JBLMXY010000180.1, read as the reverse complement.
TCCGTCCACGGAGCCGACGTAGAGCCGGTTCGCCTCGTCGCGCGGACTGCCCGCGAGGTTCAGGGCCGTGAACAGGAAGTGCCGCCCGTCGGGCAGAAACGACGGATAGCGATGGCTCGTCTCGTGACGGGCCGTGTCGAGCTTCGTCACGGCCACGGCTTTGCCTCCCGCGGAGGGGAGACGGAGAATCGGCCCCGTCGGCTCGGCAAAGAGCACGTCGCCGCGGGGTCCCCAGGCGCCGCCGACGCCGTCGGAATCGCAGAGCGCCAGAGGCGAGCCGCCCGAAGGCTCGATGCGCTTCAACTTCCCGTCCGCGAAGAAGGCGACGTAGCGGCCATCGAGGGACCAGAACGGGAGCGCGGCGTGCTCCGTCCCGGCGAGGGGCTCGCTCTTGAAGCTATCGAGCCGGCGAAGCCACAGGCGCTCGACCCCTCCCTCGTCCTGTCCGCAGACGACGAGGCGAGTCCCGTCGGGCGAGATTGCGCCGCTCCGGAACTGCACCCTCTCCGGCATCAGGATCGACGAGCGAACGGCGCTGCCGGCAACCGGCGTCCGGCGCGCGCCGCTGAAGGCGAGCCATGCCGCGACAGCGCTCATCAGCGTAAGGCCGATCCACGGAAGGGGCGGCGTTCGCCGCCGGGGCGCGGCGGCCGGCGCGGCCAGGGTCGCGGCCGAGCTTTCGCCGATCCAGCGGAGCTCCCGCTTGACGTCCGCGGCGCTCTGCCAGCGCTCCTCGGGGTCCTTCACGAGACAGGTGCTCACGACACGATCCAACGCGGGGGGCGACGCCGGCTGCAGCGACGCGATCGGGGAGGGATTCTCCTTCATGATCGCCGAGATGAGCGACGCCTGACTCGTTCCGGAGAATGCCTTCCGGCCCGTCGCCATCTCGTAGAGCACGGCGCCCAGGGCGAAGATGTCCGACCGCGCGTCCGCCTCCCTGCCTTCGAGCTGCTCCGGCGCCATGTACTGAAAGGTCCCGAGGAGGGTTCCTTCCTGGGTCAGGCCCTGCTGCGTCGGCAACGACGTCAGGCTCGACGGCTGCGCCGCCGGAGCCATGCTCTTGGCGAGCCCGAAGTCGAGGAGCTTCACGCCCGATTTCGTGAGCATGACGTTGCCCGGCTTCAGGTCCCGGTGGACGATCCCCTGGCGATGCGCCCTGTCCAGCGCGTCGGCGATCTCGACTCCGTACCGGAGCGTCTGCTCGAGCGGCAGCGCTCCCCTGGCGAGCCGGGCGGAGAGCGTCTCGCCTTCGAGGTACTCCATGACCAGGTAATCGGTCTCGCCGTCCTGCCCGACGTCATAGAGAGCGCAGATGTGCGGATGCGAAAGCTGGGAAATCGTTCGGGCCTCCCGCTCGAAGCGCTGGCGGACCTCCGGGGAGCCGGAGAGCTGCTGCGGGAGAACCTTGACGGCGACCGTTCGATCGAGCCGCTGATCCCGCGCCTTGTAGACCTCGCCCATGCCGCCGGCGCCAAGCGACGACTGGATCTCGTAAGGGCCGAGGCGCGAGCCTGGCGAGAGAGGCATCTGGGTTGGTGATTCTAGCCGTCAGGGGCGAACAAGTCCGGGAATCCTTCGCGTCGCTCAAGACGACGCGAAGACGCGTCGGCTCGGGATAACAAGCGGATGCATCTCCGAAGCCGGCCATCCCGAGCTGTTTCGCGTTCCAGCCGGCGACTCGTTGACCGATGCGACCACGCGGCTGCCGGTGGCTTCTTCAGCAGGTGTGCTCGCCCGAGACCTGGTACGTCGCGTGCGCCTCACTTCAACCCGGTGACCAGGAAAAGGTCGTCGAGGGTCCGGCGGTAGGAATAGACGTAGGACTTGCCGTCCGGCGTGATCAGGATCGGTCCGACGGCGAGAACGCCGGCCGGATCGGGCGGGACGATCTCTTTCCACAGGCGGCGCGCGCCGGTCGAGACGTCGCAGATCTCGACGCGCGCCGGCATGGCGACCCGGCCGATGTAGACCGACCGGCTGTCCGCCGCCCACGCCCAGACCGACTCGTCAGGAGTCGCGCCAGGAAGGGGACGGGGCTGCCCGCCGGCGGCCGGGAGGAGGGCAATCTTGCGATCCGGCCCTACCACGGCGATCCACTGGCCGTCCGGACTGATTGTCTTGCCGCCAAACGAAAGGCCGAACCCTTCCGGGGTCAGGGGGCGAGGCTTGCCGCCCTCGATGTCCTGGACGAAGAGGCGGCCGCTGCGGCCGGGCTCGTTTCCCCAGAGCAGGATCCGCTTTCCGTCGGGGAAGAAATACGCCCACTGGGGGCGGATTCCGGATCCCGGCAGCTCCCTCGGGGCGCCCGCCCCGGTCGGCACCAGAACGAGCTGGTCCGAGTCGAGCCGCTGGGTGAGAGCCCAGCGGCCGTCGGGCGACAGCGCGAACCCCTTCGCGGAAGCGAGCTGAACGGCGGGTGAGCCGTCCGTCTTGCGCAGGTAGCAGAGATAGTTCTGGCGGCCGGCGCTCTGCTCGTCGAAGAGCAGCGTCGTCCCATCCGCGGAGAGGTCGTCGGGGAACGACCAGTCGAGCCAGGTCAGGTTGCGCTCGCGAGAATCCCCCGCCACGACGCCGACGATCTCGCGGCGGTAGCTCACGCGCTTGGCCAGCAGCCTTCCGTCCGGAGCGAGGTCCTCCGGAAGGAACCCCCCGGCGAGCGAGATGTAGGGACGCCCCTTTCCTGAAACGGACACCCGGGTGAGGACCCCTCCGCCTCCGAGCACGACGTCCCCGCGCGGGGACCACGCGAACCCGGCGGTTCCGCCCACGCGGGGCCCTTCGATGCGCGCGCGGCGTTCCAGGTCGTAGAAAACGAGACGGCCGGCGTTGTCTCCGCGCTCGGGGTGGTCGAAGAGGGCGATGTAGCGGCCGTCCGCCGAGAATCGCGGATGGCTCAGCCAGCCCGAGACCTCGGCGATCACCGTGCCCATCGGATACTCGAGGCGCTCGCGATCCCCGACGCGGTGGACGACGGCGAGCTTCTGGCCGTCGGGCGACCACTCGGCGTCCTCGACGTCCTCGAGCAGGTCGCGCGGCGCGCCGCCGGTCACGGGAACGCGCGCCAGGAGGCCGGCGGACTCCCAGCCGAGCACCGGATGCCAGCCGAGCGAGATCGCGAGCTCGCCCTGGCGCGACACGGAGAGGAGGTTCGCCGGCGGCAGGCCGAGCGACTTCGACTCCGGGCTCTCCGGCCGCGACGTGAAGATCTCCGTCGGGTTCCCGTCCCACGAGGCGCCGTAGACCACCGCGGCGCCGTCCGGAGCGAACCGCGCGGTGACGACCGTGCCCCGGCGATAGGTGAGCCTCTGGAAGCGCGGCGGAGGCGTGTCGAGGAAGCGGGTCGCCTTCGCAACCAGAATGGCGGCCCCCGCCCCGAGGAGGAAGGCGAGAGCGGCCGGCGCGAGCCAGCCGCGGCGCACCCTGGCCGGCGGCGCGGCCTCCAGCGCGCCCGAGACGGAAGTCTCGGTCAGGTGGTCGCGAACGCTCTCGAGATCTCGCGCGAGGTCCCGGGTCGAGGCATAGCGCTCTTCCGGGTCCTTGGCGAGGCAGCGCTCGGCGATCCAGCGCACGGGGACCGGGACCCTGGGCGCGAGCTGCGCCAGCGGCTCCGGCTCCTCCCGGATGATCGCGGCGAGCGTCTCGGCTCCCGTCTTCCTCTGGAAGGCGCGCCTGCCCGTGGCCATCTCGTAGAGAATCGCGCCCAGGGCGAACTGGTCGGAGCGAAAATCGACGGGTTGGCCGCTGGCCTGCTCGGGCGACATATAGCCGGCCGTGCCCATCACCGTTCCCGGCTGCGTGGGAGCGGCCACGACCGTCGGAAGCACCGAGGCGTCCTGCGACTTCGGCTCGGTGAGCTTCGCGAGACCGAAGTCGAGGATCTTGACGTAGCCGTCCCGGGAGACCATCAGGTTCTCGGGCTTCAGGTCCCGGTGGACGATACCGGCGGCGTGCGCCTTGGCCAGACCCTCGGCGGTCTGCGCGGCGATGTCGAGCATCTTCCTGGCGGGCAGCGGATCGCCCGCGGCGACGAGCTCCCGGACGGTCTTTCCCTCGACCAGCTCCATGGCGATGTAGAGGGAGCCGTCGGCGGAATCGATGTCGTAGATCGTCAGGATGTTGGGATGGTTCAACGCGGACGCCGAGCGGGCCTCCTGCTCGAAGCGCTGCCGGCGCTCGGGATCGGCGGAGCTCTCGGCGGGCAGGATCTTGATCGCGATCTCGCGCCCGAGCTTGGCGTCCCTCGCCCGGTACACTTCCCCCATCCCTCCCGCTCCGATCGCGGAGAGGATCTCGTAGGGTCCGAGGCGCGAGCCGGGGGAAAGCGGCATCGGGGCTGTGGGATTCTAGCCCGAGCCCGGGAATAGGATTCCGCCACGATGCGCGAGTACGTCGCGGCGATCGACCAGGGAACGACGGGCACGCGCTGCATCCTCTTCGACCTCGAGGGGCGGCCCGCCGCCGCGGCCTACCGCGAGCATCGCCAGATCTTTCCGCGGCCCGACTGGGTCGAGCACGATCCCGCCGAGATTCGCGATCGTGTCGAGGAGGTGGCCGCGGAGGCCGTGCGCGCGGCGCCGCCCGGCCGCGTGCTCGCGGTCGGGATCACCAACCAGCGCGAGACGGTGGTGGCCTGGGACGCGCGAGACGGCCGGCCCCTCGCCAACGCGATCGTGTGGCAGGACACGCGAACGGCGCCGGAGTGCCGCGCGGCGATCGAGCTCGGGTGGGAAGAGGAGGTGCGCGCCCGCACGGGGCTGCCGATCTCGACCTACTTCTCCGCGACCAAGATCCGGTGGCTGCTGGAACACGTTCACGGGCTGAGCGAGCTCGCCGCTTCGGGGCACCTGCTCCTCGGCACCATCGACGCCTGGGTCATCTGGAACCTGACCGGCGGGCCGCGCGGAGGCGCGCACGTGACGGACCCGACCAACGCCTCGCGGACACTCCTGTGCAACCTCGCGGATCTCGAGTGGGATCCCTTGCTTCTCGAGCGGTTCGGCGTGCCGCCAGAGGTTCTCCCCACGATCCGGCCGTCGATTGCCCGGGAGCCCTACGGTCACACGCTCCCGGACGGCCCGTTTCGCGCGCGCGTGCCGGTCTGCGGCGACCTCGGAGATCAGCAGGCGGCGCTGGCCGGGCAGGGCTGCTTCGCGGCGGGCGAGGCGAAGAACACCTACGGGACGGGATCGTTTCTCCTCGAGCACGTCGGCGAGAAGCCGATGGCGAGCTCCTTCGGCCTGCTCTCGACGGCGGCCTGCGCCGCTCCCGGAGCACGGGCCTACGCGCTCGAGGGCTCTGTCGCCGTCGCGGGCGCGGCCGTGCAGTGGCTGCGGGACAACCTGGGGCTGATCGGCAGCGCCGCCGAAACCGAGGCGATCGCCGAAAGCGTGCCGGATGCGGCAGGCGTCTACTTCGTGCCAGCGTTCTCGGGCCTCTTCGCGCCCTATTGGGACATGACGGCGCGCGGGGCGATCGTGGGTTTGACGCACCACGCCGGCCGCGCGCATCTGGTGCGCGCCACGCTCGAATCGATCTGCTTCCAGAGCCGGGAGGTCGCCGAGGCGATGGCGGCCGACGGCGCGAGGAAGTTGACCGCCCTCAAAGTGGACGGGGGCGCCACCGCGAACAATCTCCTGATGCAGCTCCAGGCCGACGTGCTCGGCATCCCCGTGGTTCGGCCGGTCGTGCGCGAGACGACGGCGCTCGGCGCGGCGTACGCCGCCGGGCTCGCCGCGGGCGTCTTCGACTCGACGGACCAGCTGCGGCGGCTCTGGAGGGCCGACCGAACCTTCGAGCCCCGCTGGGACGAGGACCGCCGGGAGTCGGCCTTTCGCGGCTGGAAGCGCGCGGTCGAGCGCACGCGCGGGTAGAGGAGGCCAAGGACGACTCGAATGAAAGCGCCCGGACCTCGCATCCTTCTCACCGGAGCGACGGGGTACATCGGCGGCCGGCTCCGCGCCGAGCTCGAGCGGCGCGGCGTCCCGGTTCGCTGCCTCGCGCGGCGCCCGGAGGCTCTTGCGGGCCGCATCGCCGAATCGACCGAAATTGCGCAGGGCGATGCGCTCGACGAGGAGTCGGTCGCCCGCGCCTGCCAGGGAATCCAGACGGCCTATTACCTCATCCACTCGATGGGCAGCGGCGAAGACTTCGCGGCGCGCGACCGCGAGGCGGCGAGGATCTTCGGAAGGGCGGCCGGAACGGCCGGCGTGTCGCGGATCGTGTATCTGGGCGGGCTCGGCGAAAGCGCGGCCGGGCTCTCGGAGCACCTGGCGAGCCGCCAGGAGACCGGAACCATCCTGCGCGAATCGGGAGTGCCGGTCGTCGAGCTGAGGGCCTCGATCATCCTCGGATCGGGGAGCCTCTCCTTCGAGATGATCCGGGCGCTCGTCGAGCGGCTGCCCGTCATGATCTGCCCGCGCTGGGTCTCGGTCGAGACGCAGCCCATCGCGATCGGAGACGTCATCGAGTATCTCGTCGCGGCGATCGACCTGCCGGCGGGCGCCGAGCGGGTCTACGAGATCGGCGGGCCGGACCGGACGACCTACGGCGATCTGATGCGCGAATACGCGCGGCAACGCGGGCTGCGCCGCCTGCTGATCCCGGTTCCGGTCTTGACCCCGCGGCTCTCGAGCCTCTGGCTCGGTCTCGTGACGCCGCTCTATGCGCGGGTGGGAAGGAAGCTGGTCGAGAGTCTTCGCAACCCGACGGTGGTCCGCGATCCCTCGGCGCTTGCCGCCTTTCCCGTGCGGCCGAGGGGCGTGCGCGAAGCCATTGCCGCGGCGCTGGTCAACGAGGAGGAGGACTATGCGCGCACGCGCTGGTCCGACGCCGTGTCCTCCTCGGGGCTGCGCGAGCGATACGGCGGCGAGCTCGTCGGGACGCGCTTCATCGACTCGCGCGCGGTCGTGGTCGCCGTTCCGCCCGCGGCGGCGTTCCACCCGATTCAGCGGATCGGGGGCTCGAAAGGCTGGTATTACGGCGCGTGGCTTTGGAAGCCGCGGGGCGCGATCGATCTCTTGGCCGGAGGAGTCGGCCTGCGGCGAGGGCGGCCGCATCCAGAGGAGCTCCACGAAGGCGATCCGCTCGACTTCTGGCGCGTCGAGAAGATCGAGAGAGGAGCGCTCCTGCGCCTGCGAGCCGAGATGAAGCTGCCGGGTCGGGCGTGGCTGCAGTTCGAGACGATGCCCGCGAAAGGCGGCGCCGAGATCCGGCAGACGGCGATCTTCGACGCGGCCGGCCTGCTCGGGATCCTCTACTGGTACGCGATGTACCCTTTCCACCGCTTCGTCTTCCGCGGAATGCTCCGAGGCATTGCGCGCGACGCCGAGCGGAGACACGCGCTCGAGAGCGGGACGCGAGCGGGACCGGCCATGAACTCTTGAACGTTGGCGAAGTCGAGAGTTCGGGAGTTCACGGTTGACCCCGGACCCCCGGGCCGCACACACCGTTGACCCCAGCCCTTCGAATTCTTCACGATTGATCGTCAGGACAGCCCAAATTGATCGGAACGAACTATTGGACAGCGTCAAATCGGCCGGCACATGCTGTCCACGATCGAACCGGACGGCATTCTTTGATCGAGGCCGGATAGAAGGAGGTCATTCATGGTGGAAGAAGAAGTTGAATTGACGGGAAAGCCGGGTTCTCATCCGGTCGGTACCGGACTGGGTGCCGCGGGCGGCGCGGCTACCGGCGCCGTTGTTGGCGCCGCCATGGGCGGTCCCGTCGGCGCAGCCGCGGGCGCCGCCGTGGGAGGCGTGGCGGGCGCTGCGGCTGGACACACGGCCGGGGAAGCGGTCAATCCGACGGCGAAAAAGGAATTGGTGCCAGAACTTGAACCGCCCTCTGCTGGCCGGAAATCCCTACTCGGACTCTGAGGCGGCGTAACAGCATGGATTGGATCGGAGAGACAATCAGGGCAAGGTGAAATTTTCACCTGGGGTCAGTCATCCTTGTGGCTTGTCGGTCGAATGCAGGGAAGGCGTGACTGACCCCAGGGAGTTTCCCCGCGGTCTTCGCAAGAAAGCAGTCACACACATGAGTCGCCAACCCGTTCACGCGGTCGCGGGTCGAACTCTTCGCCATTGGACCATCAACAGCCGGAAGTTTGTCGGGGGATCCCCAGAGGCGGCTCCGGCTCTACCTCATGCCGAAGAGCCCGACGGCGGCCGCTTTCATCTCCTCGTGTCAGAGCTCGCCCGAGTCAAGTCCGAGCTCGCGCACCGTGTCCGGTGAGGTCTAATCGCCGTGATATCTTCGGAACCAGAGGCGACGAGATCCTGGCATCCGGGATGCGCGGCATCCGGCCGAGAAGCTCGGGAGACTTCGCTCGAAAAGGAGCGCTTATGAAGCGTCCAATTCTCCTTCTCCTTGTCCCCTTGACGGTACTCGCCGCGGCCTGCGCTTCGAGCGCGGGCGGACCGCCGCTCGACCAGGCTCGCGTGGACGAAACCGAAGTCGCAATCCGCGGGGCCGAGAACGCGGGGGCAGCGCAACAGGCCCCGGAACTGCTCGCCCGCGCTCAGAGGGCGCTCGCGAACGCCCGGCAGGCTTCGACCCAGGGAAACAGCGCCGAGGCGCGCGCACAGCTCGAAGAGGCGAAGGCCTTCGCTGCGGCCGCGGAGGCTCGCGCCCGGGCGGAGAAGGCCCGCGCCGAAGCCGCCCGCCTCAAGCAGCAGGCCGACGAGCTCGAGGCCAAGACCAAACAGCTTCGGGAGCAGGCCCAGGCGGAGGGGAGGAATCAAT
>JBLMXY010000179.1:0-26681 GCA_050257975.1 Acidobacteriota bacterium | reverse complement strand
CGTCCCTTCCTCGCGGGCGCCGGCAAAGTGCCGGCCACCCTTCGGGTTACGGCGGCGCGGGGCCATCTGCGGCGTCATCGCTCCTCGACGATGCTCTCGCATCGCCGTCGTCGCGCTTCCTTGCATCGGACCCCACGGCGCTCGTCACGCCATCCCACACCCTTTTTCAGCACCCTGCTAGGGGATGTATCCCCGGATGGTGCGCGCCGTGATCCCGGGCCTGGCGACGGCCACCTCGATCGCGCGGTACTCGCCCGGGGGCTTGGTGGAGTCGCTGCGGAAGGCGAGGATGTATTGCGAGCGCAGCTCCTCCTCGATGCGCTGCGTGACCTCGGCGATCTTCTCGGCGTTGCTCATGTGGAAGACCTGCCCGCCCGACTCCTCCGCGATCGACTTGGTCACCTTGCGCGACCGAAAGTCGGTCAGCGGGATGCCGACGGCGATGAAGTAGATCGGCGCGCCGGCCGAGCGGCAGTAGCGCAGCAGCGTGTCGTAGTCCACGTGAGACCGGTTGTCGTCTCCGTCGGTGATGACGATCAAGGCCTTTCGCCCCTGCAGGGTGCGAAACTGGTACAGGCCGAGCACGATGGCGTCGTAGAGCGCGGTGGCGCCCTCCGCCCGCGTGTCGGCCGCCGCCCGCTGCAGCGCCACGGAGTCTCCGGTCAGTTCCTGAAGGAACTTGGCGCGGTCCCGGAACTCGATGACGAAGCCCTGATCCTTGGGCCGGATCAGATTCTTGAAGAGCGCGGCCGACGCGTCGTGCACGAACGAGAGGCTCTTCTCCATCGATCCCGACCCGTCCACGACGAGTCCCACGGTCAGAGGCAGGTTCTCGGCGACCTCGAAGCCGGTCATCTCTTCGGGTTTTCCGTCCTCCTTGATCGAGAAGTCCCCTTGGGCGAGACCCTTCACGAAGTGGCCGGTCTTGTCGAGAGCCGAAACGTGGAGCTGCACGACGTCCACGCGGACGCTCTCGACGCTCATCTGCGGCCCCCGGAGCGACCGAATGTCGTTGGCCTCCTGGCCGTCCAGGCCGATGGCCGTCGCCCGCAGGATCGAGGCCCTCTGATACTGGTTGATCGGGATCGCCGCCTCGTAGGGCGGCTCCGTCCAGGAGGCGACCTTCTTCGCGTCGAGGAAGAGGTCGAGCGACTTCGCCGATCCGCCTCCGATCGACTGGACCGCGACCTTCACCCGAACGACCCCGGCCGCGGCGTCGATTCGCGGAAGGAGCCGGACCGCCAGGCGATCCTTGCCCTGATTGATCGCGTACGCGTCCTCGTCGATCACGGCTCCGGTCGCGTCGTATCCGACCGCGCGCACCGTCTGGCGGCGCGGAACGTTGCCCAGGTCGATCTCGACGGAAAAGGGGGGCCGGGTGCGGGTGACCAGGCGCTTGTCCTCGAGATAGAACTCCACCCTTTCGATCGGCGGCGAGACCACGGCCTCGAGACGCAGCAATCCAATCGGCGCCTCCCGCGACGGCGGGAGGATCTTCAACTTCGGCGTTTCGGGCGAGGCCGGCTTCTCCGCCGCTTCGCCGGCGATCACGATCGCTTCGGCCGAAGGCAGCGTGCCCGCCTCCGCCGGAGCCATCTCGGGCCGGAAGGCCGTGCCGAGCTCGGGCACGAGAAGATCCACCGATCCCTCGCCCATGTTCCGGCCGTCGGGATCGGCCAGCGCGAGGCGCAGCCGATACGTGCCGGGGGGAATCGCCCGCAGGAAGGAGTAGGAGAACGGAGCGCCGCCGGACAGATCCGCGGTCACCGGGTATTCGAACGAATCAATCTCGGTCTCCGCCTGGCGGAAGCCTCCCTTCAGCCGCCCCTGGAACCCCTTGATGCCGTGCGCGGCCGCCTCCCGGGTGAGTTCTGGCGCCGTCAGCCGGACGCGCACGACGGTCTTCGCTCCGGCCATTCCGAGGTAATCGGCCTCGATGCCGAGCGAGAACGTCCCGACCTTCGTCTTGACGGGGATCTGCCGGGGCCTTCCCGCGTTCTGAGCGAAAGCCGCGGCCGCGAGCAGCACGAGAGCTCCCGACGCGGCGAGGCGTGAGGGCTTCATCGAATCAATCGAACCCGAAAAGGGCGACGGCGAATTCCCGGTCGCGCGGTCGCCTACGCCGTGGCGGCGATCGCGGCCGTCCCGGCGGCGGCGTCGAAGAACTCCTCGACCGCCGCGCGAAATTCCGCCGGGGTCTCGAGCTCCGAAATCCGGATTCGCAGCGCCCGCCCGTTGGGAAGGCCGTGCGTGTACCAGCCGGTCATCGTGCGCAGTTTGTGGAGCGCCTCGCGCGGATCGAAGGCCGTCCGCTCGATGGCCTCGAAATGCGCGAGCATCAGGTCGCGCCGCTCGGAGAGCCCCGGCTCGCGCGGCTCGCGGCCGGCCCGCAGCTCGGCGATCTGCCGGAAGATCCACGGGTTCTTCATGGTCGAGCGGCCGCACATCACCGCGTCGCAGCCGGTTTGCCGGAACATCTCGAGCGCGTCCCTGGCCGTCTCGACGTCGCCGTTGCCCACGACGGGGATCGAGACCGCGCGCTTCAACTCCGCGATGCGCGCCCAGTCGGCGCGGCCCGTGTACATCTGCCGCGCCGTCCGCCCGTGAAGCGTCACGGCGGCCGCGCCCTCTCCCTCGCAGATTCGGCCGAGCTCCAGGAAGTTCTTGCGCGATTCGTCGAGTCCGAGGCGGAACTTCACCGTGAGGGGAATCGTCAGGCGCCGCCGGACTTCCCGGATGATCTCCCGAGCCAGAACGAGGTCGCCCATCAGCGCCGCGCCCGCGCACCCCTTCAGGACCTTGTTGGCCGGGCAACCCATGTTGATGTCGCAGGCGTCCGGCCGCAGCTCTTCGACGATCTCGGCCGCCGCGGCCATGCGCCCGGGGTCCGAGCCGTAGATCTGGATCGAGAGGGGACGCTCCTCCTCGGAGAAGAGGAGCTTGCGGATCTGGCGCGCGTTGCCGCGCGTGATGGCCTCCGACGAGATGAACTCCATCGTGACCAGCCCGACCCCGCCGATGCGCCGCAGCATCAGCCGGTACACGTGATCCGTGATGCCGGCCATCGGGGCCAGCACCAGGGGCGGATCGACGGAGACCGGTCCGAAGTGCAGCATGAATCGGCAATTCTAGCCTCGGTGCTCCGGGACTCGAGCTTTCGCGACCGACACGGACAGGAGGGGGTCGATTTTCCCGCCCCGATATAGAATCTCGTTTCTTCAGGAGGTGGGGTTTTCGCCATGTCGACGCTCGCGCGCGCCGGACATCCCTCGGATCGGACGGGCGATGCCGTCTGGATCCACAGCCGCCGCTTCGACCTGCTCTTCCTGACGCTCTCGGGGGCCCTGGTCTTCTTCCCCTACCTGTCCTACGGCCTGCTCCAGCGTCTGGGGGCCTCCCAGGGCACGGCGAGCCTCGTCGTGGGCCTGGCCGTGACGCTTCTGGTCGGCGGCCCGCACATGTACTCGACCTACCTGCGCACGGCGCTCGAGCCCCGCTTCCGGCGGCGGTACGGCTGGCTCGCCTACCTTCCTCTGGTGCTCATTCCGACCCTCGTCATCATCGGCTCGATCTACTCGTTCCTGCTTCTCCTGACCGGCTTCTTCTTCTGGGCCTCGATGCACGTGACCCACCAGGCGCAGTGGATTTCGGAGACCTATCGCCGGCGCGCGGGGCTCTCGGTCTCCCCTCTGGACCGGGTGCTCGACGGCGCGGTGATCCTGGGGGCCCTCTACACGGTGGCGATGTACAAGTTCGTCGCGGGCGAGTTCAAGCTCGGGACCTCGGCGCTTCTCTTCCCGACCTTCCTGAAGCGCCCGTGGGTGGCGCAGGCCTTCACCGTGGGCTTCGCGATCCTGTTTCTCTATTGGGTCGGGCGCACGTTTCGGGAGATCCGCCGCGGCCAGTCGAGCTGGCCGCGCCTCGCCTTCATGGCGGCGACCGTGGCGCTCGCCTTCGTCGTCCCGATCTTCGACAACCTGGACGTCGCCTTTCAGGGATTCAACACCTGGCACTCGCTCCAGTACCTCGCGCTGACCTGGTTCATCCTTTCGCGCAAGGCCGAGACGGGAGAGATCGGCAGCGATTTCGTGCGCAAGATCTCGGGGACTTCGCACACCGGCGCCTTCTACGCCTCGATGATCGGCGCGACGCTGCTGGCCGGCGCCGTGTACCTGATCCTGTGGAAGGGCTTCGACGTCTCGCAGGACCGCGCCTACTACGTCGTGGTCCTCTCGTTCCTGCTGATTCACTACTTCTACGACCACATCCTCTTCCGCGAATTCGGCCCGCTCGAGCGGGCGGGTCCCACCGGATAGCGGCCTCTGGCTCGCGGTCCCGACGGCGGGGCATCCGAATCCGTATGCTCGGAGGGAGGGTCTCGCCAGACTCGTGAGGGCGCTTCTTTCCGCCCGGAGGCTCCGGGGCGCGCCGCTGGCAGCGCTTGCCGCCGCCGCGGCGCTCGCCTCCGCCTGCGATCCCGGAATCTCGCTGCGGCCCAGAGACTGGGCGCACACGGGGCCGTACCGGTGGGCGTCGGCGGCCGAAGGTCTGGATCTCGAGATGCCCGAGATCGTCGCCCGCACGGGGGCCCGCGAGCTTTCCGCGCAGCTCACCGTCCACAACACATCGCTCTCGGCCGTGGTCGTCGCGGGAGGCCGGATCGATACCGGAGCCGGATCGTTTCACGGCGAGGCCGCGGCGCCGGGCAACGAGGGCTACGCGGTCGCGCCGGGAGAGACCCGGAGAGTTTCCCTCCGCTTCCGCTTCGAACGGGAGACCGGGGAGATCCTCGCCGAGCCGGTCGCCCTGAGCGTGATGCTTCGAACGGCCGCGGGTCCCCGGGAGATCACGATCCCGATGCGGAAGGAGTGACCGACTTCTTCTTGAGCTCCTCGTAGCTCTTCACGGCGGCAAAACCCGAGGGCTTCTCGAAGAGCCGGGCCGGGGCGCCCAGCCGAACGTCGAGCAGCTGCGTGTCGGCGACCGGCCGGTACTCGCCGCCGTCGCCCCTGCGGGCGTGCTCGATGCGCACGACGAGCCGCTCGAGGTCCCGCGCGACCCAGATCACGGCGCGGTCGCCGGAAGGCATCGTCATCTCGAACCGCTCGCAAGGGTGCATGCCGTGCGCGGCGTCGTCGATTCGGCGAATCTTCGCGCCGAAGCGCTCGGCGTAGGCCTGCGGGTCGAAGTGCGGGTCGAGCGGATAGCCCGGAACGAGCTCTTCGGCCGGTGTCCAGGCCGACTCGACCAGCCGGCGCGTCGAGGGATTGAACTGCCAGACCTTTCCGAGGTCGGGGCGCAGGATCTTGACCAGGTCCGCGCCGTCGAGCGAGCCCGAGACGCGCTGCTTTTCTCCGCGGACGGCGATCTCGTACCGGTTGGCGGGAGAAAAGAGCAAGATCGCGCGGTAGCCGCTGCGGGACACCGTGCGCGGCCCGCTTCCGAACTCGTCGCAGCCCGAGGCGAGCAGGGCGGCCGCCAGCGCGAGAGCGGCCCGGCGAGACGGAGTCATGCGGAGAGACTCTACTCCGGCCCCGCCCCGTCGCGGCTACGGCATAATGCGCCCCGCATGACGTGGTGGGAGTCGTGGTTCGGAGAGGAATACCTCGAGCTGTATCCTCATCGCGACCTCGACGCGGCCCGCCGCGAGGTCGCCTTCGCGCTCGAGAAGCTGCCGCAACGTCCCACGCCGATGCTCGACCTCTGCTGCGGGGCCGGGCGGCATTTCGGAGTCTTCCTCGAGGTCGGCATCAGCCCCATCGGCCTCGACTACTCGGCCCCCCTGCTGGAGCTGGCGCGGGCGCGGACGCCGAGGTTCCGCGTCGTGCGCGGCGACATGCGGTCGCTCCCGTTCTCCGACGGCGCCTTTTCCTCGGTCGTCAATTTCTTCACGAGCTTCGGCTACTTCCTCGCCGAGCCGGACAACGCCGCGGTCGTCGCCGAGATCGAGCGGGTCCTCGCGCGCGGAGGCCGGGTGATCTGCGACACCTTCGGTCTCGATCACGTCCTCGCACGGCTGGTTCCCGAGGAGAGCTGGGCGAGCGCCGGCAAGGAGTACCGGATCCGGCGGTGGTGGAACGCCGCGTCGCGCCGCGTCGAGAAACAGATCGAGGTGCGCCGGGCGGGCTCGACGGAGACCTTCCGCGAGAGTGTCCGCGCCTACACCGCGCCGGAGCTGACGCGCCTCTTCGAAGGATCGGGGCTGCACGTCGAGGCGACCTGGGGGGACTTCGACGGAAGCCCCGCGGGCTGCGATTCGCCCCGGCTGATCCTGCTCGCGAGCAAGCCATGACCGACGGCCTGATCCCGTTCGACCGCTATCCCGGCCTCTCGCCGCTCTTTCTCGACTTCCTGAGAGGGCTTCCGGAGTTCTTCCCGGATCCCCCGACGACGGCCGCGGCCGCGGCGCGGGCGGTGAAGCTGCTGGGCAGCCCCTCGCGCGTGCCCGCCTCCGCATGGCGATGCCGCGGGGAGAAGGCCCGGGACACCGCGGAGGCCCTGTCGGACGGCCGCGCCGTGGCGGCGGTCGCGGGGCATCAGGTCGGCCTCTTCACGGGACCCCTCTACACGCTCACCAAGGCGTACGACGCGCTTCGCGCCGCGCGGGAGATCTCGGCGCAGGGCGCCGCGACCGTCCCCGTCTTCTGGGCCCTGACCGACGACCACGATCTCGAGGAGGTCGCCAAGACCGCGCGGCCCGGCGCACAGGGGCCGGAGGTGCTCGTTCTGGAGGGCGCGGACCGCGCCAACAAGAAGCCGGTCGGCCGTCTCCCGGTGCCCGAGCGCGCCCGAGAGCTGCTCGAGGCCTTCCGCGCCGGCGCGCGCGCCCCCGACGCCGGGCCGGTCCTGGAAGCCTTCGCCCGCAACTACGGCGGCGCGAAGACCTACGCCGACGCCTTCATCGAGACGCTCCTCGATCTGGTGGAGCCCGAGCCCCTGCTGGTCCTGGATCCGTGCCAGGAGAGCCTGCGCGGGGCGATGGTCGAGTTCTTCGCCATCGCCGTCGAAAGACGCGAGGCGCTGCAGAAGACGCTCGCCGAGGCCGCGGCGCGGCTCGAGCGGGCGGGAAAGCCCGTTCCCGTCCCCTACCGGCCCGACGTCTTCCCGTTCTTCCTGATCGAGGACGGCGAGCGCCGACGGGTGACCGATCCGCAGGATGCCCTGCGCCGCGTCCGCGAGGGCACGGCCTGGCCCTCGACGGACGTGCTGACGCGCCCGGTCTTGAAGTCCTTCCTGATGCCCACGGCGGCCTCGATCCTCGGCCCCGCCGAGATCGCCTATCACGCGCAGGTGATCCCGCTCTTCACGGTCTTCGGTCTCGAGCCTCCCGTCCTCCTGCCGCGCTCGCACCTGGTGCTGCTCGGCCCCGCCGAGCGCCGCGCCGCGGAGGCCCTGGGCGTGCCGGCCGAGGAGCTGCTCTCCGCCCGGGCGCCCGCCGCAAACGTCGCGGTCAACGAGGCGGAGGAAGTGATCCGAGTCGCGAAGTCGCTCGATCGGAGCCTCGCGGCGCTCGAGCCGGGCTTGAAGCGGCTCGACCCGGCGCTTTCGAACGCCCTCGAGACGACGCGCCAGAAGGCGGCCTTTCCCCTCGCACAGCTGACCGAACGGATCCGGAAGGCCGCTCAGCGAAAGGACGTCACGACGACGACCCGCCTGCGCAAGCTGGAGACGATGCTTCGCCCCGAGGGAACGACCGCCGAACGGCTCTATCCGCCGCTCGTCCCGATGCTGGCCTACGGGCGGGAGGCTCTGGAGACAATCCGCCGGGCGGCGACAGGCTCGCTCGAAGGAGCCGCGATCGTGAACCTGGGCGCGGGGGCGGAGGAAAGGGAGGAAGATCGCCATGCCGGTTGACGTCCTGGCCATCGCGGCCCACCCGGACGACGTCGAGCTGACGTGCGCGGGCACGCTCGTGACCCTCAAGGCGCGCGGCCGCCGCTTCGGAATCGTCGACTTGACCAGCGGGGAGATGGGAACGCGCGGAGACGCGGCCCGCCGGGAGCAGGAGGCGCGGGAGGCGGCTGACCTGCTCGGCGCCGAGTTTCGCGAAACGCTCGACTTCGGAGACGGCGGCCTGCGGCACAGCCGCGAGAACGAGCTCACGTTGATCGACGTCATCCGGCGGGAGCGACCGCGCCTGATCCTGACCCCCTACCCCGAGGACCGCCATCCCGACCACGCCCGCGCCGGGCGGCTCGTGACCGACGCGGCGTATTACGCGGGCCTGCGCAAGCTCGAGACGCGCCACCCGGCGCACCGGCCACAGCAGACGATCTACTTCTCGACCGCGCTCCTGCACGAGCCCACCTTCGTCGTGGACGTGACGGCCGCCATGCCGGCCCGGCGCGCGGCGTGCCTCGCCTTCTCGAGCCAGTTCCACGACCCGAGCTCGAGCGAGCCGCAGACGATGCTCTCGCAGCAGTCCTTCCTCCAGACCGTCGAAGCGCGGGCCCGACACTTCGGCTTCCTGATCGGCGTCGAGTTCGGGGAGGGGTTCGTCTCGAGAAGGCCTCCGAGGATCGACGACCCGGTCGCGGCCTTCGAGGGCTTCGAAGCGGGATTCTGAAGGGCGCCGCCGCGTGAGAATCGGAATCACCTGCTATCCCACCTTCGGCGGCAGCGGGGTCGTCGCCACCGAGCTCGGCCTCGCGCTGGCCGACCGCGGCGACGAAGTGCACTTCATTTCCTACGCGCTGCCCACCCGCCTCGCGCTTCCCCGGCCGCGCGTCTCCTTCCACGAGGTCGTGGCCCCGAGCTACCCGCTCTTCGTCTCGCCCCCCTACACGCTCGCCCTCGCGACCAAGATGGCCGACGTCGCCGCGCACGCGGGACTCGACCTGCTGCACGTGCACTACGCCCTGCCTCACGCGATCTCCGCGATCCTGGCGCGCGACATGAGCCGCGCGACCGGCGTCCACTTGAAGGTCGTCACGACCCTCCACGGAACCGACATCACGATCGTGGGACAGGACCGCTCCTACCTGCCGATCACGCGCTTCGGCATCGAGCAGAGCGACGCCGTCACGGCCGTCTCCCGCTACCTGCGCGACGTGACGGTGCGCGAGTTCAGCGTCCGCCGCGAGGTCGAGGTCATCCCGAACTTCGTCGACTCCGAGCTCTACCGGCCGGACCGCGCCTCTCCCTACGCGCGGTCGCTCTTCCCCTCCGGAGAATGCGTCGTCGTCCACATCTCCAACTTTCGCCCCGTCAAGCGAATCCCCGACGTCCTCGCGGTCTTCGATCGGATCCGGCGCGAGATCCCGGCGCGTCTGGTCCTGATCGGAGACGGCCCCGATCGCGCGCTGGCCGAGCGTCTGGCCGAAAGCGGCGGCTTCCAGGATCGCACCACCTTCCTCGGCAACGTGGCCTCCATCGAGACCATTCTCCCCGTCGGCAGGATCTTCCTGCTGCCCTCCGATCGAGAGTCCTTCGGCCTCGCGGCCCTCGAAGCCATGGCCTGCGGAGTGCCGGTCGTCGGCACGGCAGCGGGAGGCCTGCCGGAAGTGGTCGAGAACGGGAAGGACGGGTACCTGTGCCCCGTCGGGGACGTCGCGGGAATGGCGGAGGCGGCACTCTCGCTGCTGCGCGACCCGGACAAGTGGGCCGACTTCTCGCACAGCGCCCGGCGCCACGCGGTCGAGGATTTCCCGACCGGCGCCGTCGTGGCGAAGTATCGCGGGCTCTACGAGAGGACGCTCGGTTAGGCCGTTCGCGCCCCCGGGTCGAGAACGGACTTCTAGACTTCCGCTTTCGCCAGCGCCGCCAGCCCCGCCGACCTTTCCGCTTCGGCGCAGAACGCCGTGCGCCAGGAGCTCTCGGCGCAGAGCCGCCGCTGCCCCGGCGTGAGGCCGAGGGCGTCGCGCGCCACTTCGTACTCGCGGCGGGTCGTCGTCCCGAAGAGGACGGGATCGTCCGCGGCGAGCGCCACCCGCACCCCGGCCGAGAGCATCCGGCGCAGAGGGTGCAGGGCGAGGTCCTCGACGGCGCCCGTCGCCCGATTGCTCGAGGGCGCCACACAGAGCACGGTCCCCTCGTCCGCCAGCCGCGCCATCAGGCGCGGGTCGCGGGCCGCCGCAATCCCGTGGTCGATGCGATCGGGGCGAAGCGCGTCGAGCGCGTCGGCGACCGATTCGGCGCCCGCCCACTCCCCCGCGTGCACCGACGTGCGCAACCCGAGCGACCGGGCGCGAAGGTAGGCGCCGGCGAACTCCGAGGCCGGATAAGACGACTCGTCTCCGCCGAGCCCGAACCCGACGATCGCGGGAAGCGGCCGGCGCTCGTAGAGGTCGAGGACGCGATCGGCGGACTCGGGCCCCCAGTGGCGCACGGCGTCGAGCAGGATCCGGCAGCGGGTCCCTTCGGTCTGCCCCGCCGTCAGGCCCGCGGCGACCGCCGCCAGGCACTCCCCCGAGGGAAGGCCGAGAACCGAGAAGATCTCCGGGGAAACGTAGACCTCGGCGTAGGACAGGCCGTCGGAATCGAAGCGGGCGGCGACGGCGCGCGCCGCCTCGAAGTAATCGTCGGGGCCGCGGAAGAGACGGCAAACCTCCGCGTAGAGGTCGAGGAAACCGGCGGCGCCGCGAACCTGCGAACGCGCGCGCTCGAAGACCGCCGGATCGGCGAACCGATGCCCCGCCCGGGCGGCGAGCGCGCGGACCGTCTCCTCCGGGAGACATCCCTCGAAGTGAAGGTGGCAGTCGGCGAGAAATCGGTTCACGGCTCCACTCGTCCCTCGTCTCGATCGGCCGGGGGCGGCAGTCGGTGGCAATATAGACCGCATCGATGAACTCCGACGTGCGGCGGGCGCGGGCCATCGCCCTCTTGCTCGACTTGCTGATCCCGGCGGCGGTCGCCGACGCCGCGGGGCTCCTCCTGACGGCCGCAGTCTGGTACCTCGCCCCCGTGAGCTCTCCGCCGGCAACGTGGATCTGGCTCCCGGCGGCTCTCGCGGCGCTGTCCGTCTTCCTCCTGCGAGACCGGCGAGGCGGGAGGGCGCGGCGGTGGCTGGCCCTCGAAGTCCGCGACCGGGAAGGGCAGGCGCCGGGCGGCTGGGGCTCGATCCGCCGCAATCTGCCGCTCCTCGTCCCCGGTTGGAACCTCATCGAGGCCTGGCCGGTCCTGCGGGACGGGCGGGCCGCGCGCCCCTCCGACCGCAGACGCGGCTTCGAGGTGGCCCCGTGCGACTGAGAATCCAGGCACTTGCGCGCCACCGTCCTCCCCGGCGGCCTCCGGTGAACCTTTCCCGCGGCAATCCGTTAATCAGAGCGGAGAAAGCGATGCGCAAGGTCCTCCTCGGCCTGCTCTGGTTCGCCTGCCTGGCCCCTACGGTCCTGGGCCGGGAACAAGAGGTCTTCGAGAAGGCCTATTCGATGGAAGGGGTTTCCCGCGTCTCGGTCGAGAACGTGAACGGCCAGATCGAGGCGCAGGCCTGGGACAGGCCCTATCTCAGGGTCCGCGCCGTCAAGACCTCCAGCGCGAGCAGCGAGACGCTCCACCAGACGGAGATCCGTGTTCGCAAGGTCGGCGACGAGATCAAGATCGAGACGATCAGCCCCCGCCGCCGGCGGCTGTTCGGCTTTCTCGATCTGGGCAGCCGCAACGTCCGGGTCGACTACGAGCTGCACATCCCGGCCGCCGCCTCGACGCGCCTTGAGACCTGCAACGGCAAGGTCGAAGCCGCGGGGTTTGCCGGGGACTTCGCGTCGGACGCGGTCAACGGCTCGATCGAGCTGCGCGACGTCAACGGCCCCGTCAAGGCGACCACGGTCAACGGGTCGGTCCGGGTGGGATTCAAGGGGCCTCTGCGCAAGTCCCAGCTCGAGACCGTCAATGGCAGCGTCGAGGTCCTGTTCGACAAGACCTCCTCGGTGCGCTACAACCTGGAGACCATCAACGGCCGCATCGAGGCCGACTTCGACGTCTCCGTCGAGGGCAAGTACGGCCCCAAGGAAGCCAGGGGCTCCTACAACGGAGGCGCCGAGCCCCTCCACTGCGAAACGGTCAACGGCTCGATCCGGCTGAAGACGAACCAGTAGCGGGCGGCGGAAGCTCCCGCTCCCGGGCCGCCCTCGCACCTCGGCGCCCTGCTAGGCTCTCGGCCCGTGGCCGAGGTTTCCATGCGCCGCGCCGCCCTGCTTCTGCTCTGCTACCTCCCGCTCGCCGGGTTCATCGCGCTCGTCGCGGAGAAACACGACCGTGAGATCCGCTGGCACGCCCGCAACGGGCTGCTGCTCTTCGCCGCGGTCGCCGCGATCGGGGCGGCGGCGACCCTGGCGGGCCTCCTGCTGCCTTCCTTCGGATGCCTCTATCCCGTCGTCATGCTCTTCACGCTCACGGCCTACGCGCTGATCACGCTCCTCGCGATCATCAAGGCGATCGGCGGCGAGCGTCTGATCGTGCCCGGGGTGTCCCGCCATGCCGGATAGGCCGCCGCTTCCGAACAGGATCTTGCTGGCCGCCCTTCTGGGACTCGCGATCGGCGACGCCGCGAGGCCTCCCGGAGACCAGGTGGGCACGCGCCTGGCGCTCGCGGCGATCGACGCCTATCGCGCGACCCTCTCGCCGATGCTGTCGCGAACGGGCCTTGCGCGATGCCGCTTCGAGCCGACCTGCTCGGCCTACGGACGGGAGGCGATTGCTCGATACGGCCTGGCGCGGGGAGGCCGCCTCACGGCCGGACGCCTGCTGCGGTGCCAGCCCTTCTCGAAGGGAGGCTACGACCCGGTACCTTGATTCCGTGAAGCCTCATTGGGAGGGAAATGGTGCCGTCGGCCGGACTCGAACCGGCATGGGTTGCCCCATACGCCCCTCAAACGTACGTGTCTACCAATTCCACCACGACGGCACGAGTCACTGCTTGGCCGGAGCTCCCTGAGCCGGGGCCGGAGCCTGCGCGGGAGCCTGGGCCGGCGCGCCCCCCGGACGGGCCGGAGCCGGCGCCACCCCGGCGGCCGGGGCCTTCTCGGGCACGACCGAGGCGCGCGGGCGCGCCTCCATGATCGTCAGCAAGAGCGCGGCGACGATGAAGGCCACGAAGCCGCCGGTCGTCAGCTTGTGGAGCAATGTCGTCGCCCCGCGAGCCCCGAATGCGGTCTGCGTTCCGCCGCCGCCGAAAGCGCCGGCGAGATCCGCTCCTCTTCCCTGCTGGACGAGAACGACCATGATCAGGAAGAAGCAGACGAGGGTGTAGATCACGATCAGGGCGATGTAGAGAATTCCCACGGGGCCTCCGTTCCCAGAAAAGGGGCTCGAAGTTTACGTTCGGGCGCCCGGGGCGTCAAGGACGCGGCTCACGGGCTCAAGCCGGCCCGGCCCAGCCCCGCAATGGCGGCGAAGGAAGCCGCTTCGAGGCTGGCGCCTCCGATCAGGAAGCCGTTCATTCCCGACGCGCTCAGTAGCTCCCGGGCGTTGCCGGGCGTCACGGAGCCGCCGTAGAGAAGCCGCACGTCGCGCCGTCCCGAGAGAAGCCGCGCCAGATGCTCCCGGGCCCGCGCGGCGTCGTCGGGGGTCGCCGCCCGGCCCGTCCCGATCGCCCAGACCGGCTCGTACGCCACCACCAGCGGCGCGTCTTCGGGATCTCCTGCCAGCGTCTGGGTCTGGCGCTCCAGGACCGGCTCGGTCAGGCCCCGCTCCCGCTCTTCTTCGGTTTCCCCCAGGCAGTAGATCGGCGTGAGGCCGGCCTCGCGGACCCGCGCGAGCTTGCGGGCGAGAAGCGCGCCGTCCTCCCCGAAGAGCCGGCGCCGCTCCGAATGGCCGACGATCGCGTAGCGGCACCCGGCGTCGGACAGCATGCGCGCCGAGACTTCGCCCGTGAACGCCCCCGACGCCTCGGCCGCGACGTTCTGGGCCGCGAGCGCCCATCGCCCGCTCGGGTCGCGCGCCGCGTCGAGAGCCGTCAGGGGAGGCGCAACCGCGAGCTCGACCGCCGGCGCTTCCCCGCCGAGGCGGGTGGAGAGCTCCTCGGCGAAGGCCCGAGCCTCGCCGCGAGTCTTGTTCATCTTCCAGTTGGCGACGAAAAGATTCAAGATCGGTGTCCGGTCTTCGGTGTCCGGGGTCCGGCTGCGCAGACGGCTCCGGTCCCGAGCACCGGACACCGGGCCCCGAACACCGGCTTAATCCAACGCCTCGATGCCCGGAAGCGTGCCCATCGTCAGAAACTCGAGCGAGGCGCCGCCGCCGGTCGAGACGTGGGAGAACTTCTCCGCGACCCCGGCCGCGTGCGCTGCGGCCACGCTCTCGCCTCCGCCGACGACGGTGAAGGCGCCGGACATGGCCGCGATCAGCCTGGCCAAGGCCATCGTGCCGCGGTCGAAGGGCGGCTTCTCGAAGACGCCCATCGGCCCGTTCCAGAAGACCGTCCGCGCGCCCGTCAGGAGCCTCTGAAACTGCTGGACCGTCTTCTCTCCGATGTCGAGCGCCATCCGGTCGGCGGGGATCCTGTCGATTCCGACGGTGCGGGCGCCCGCGCCGTCCTCGGGCGAGGAGGCGACCACGAAGTCCGAGGGCAGAGCGATCGTCTTGCCCTCCTTCTTGCAGACCTCGAGCACTTCCCGCGCGACGGCGACCTTGTCCTCTTCGAGCAACGACTTGCCGACCGGCAGGCCCAGCGCCTTGACGAAGTGGTTCGCCATTCCGCCGCCCAGAAGCAGGATGTCGGCGCTACGGGCCAGCGTCCGCAGCGTGTCGATCTTGCCCGAGATCTTGGCTCCGCCGAGCGCCGCCGCGAACGGGCGTTCCGGCCGGAGCAGCTTCGAGAGCGCGCGAACCTCCTTCTCCATCAGGAGGCCGGCGCCCTTCTCCGGCATCAGGGCGGGAACGCCGACGACCGACGCGTGCGCGCGGTGGGCCGCCCCGAAGGCGTCGTCCACGTAGACCTCGGCCAGAGAGGCGAGGGCGCGCGAGAACTCCGCGTCGTTCGACTCCTCTCCGGCGTGAAACCTCAGGTTCTCGAGCAGGAGCGCCTCGCCGGCGGCAAGCGCCGCCGCCGCCGCCTGCGCCTGCGGGCCGACGCAATCCGAGACGAAGCGGACCGGGCGGCCCAGGGCCTCGGCAAACGCCGCCGCGACGGGAGCGAGCGAGTACTTCGGGTTGGGCTTCCCCTTGGGCTTGCCCAGGTGCGACGCGCACAGGAGACGCGCGCCGCGCTCGAGGGCGTGCCGCACGGTCGGGAGCGTCTCGAGGATCCTCGTCGGATCGAGAACGCGGCCCTCTTCGAGCGGCACGTTGAAATCGACGCGCAAGAAGACCGACCTGCCCTCCAGCGGCAGCTCGCGGATCGATTTCACGCCGCGAATCTTAACGCCGGTAGAATGGCGCGGCCATGCGCCTGCGCGCCGCCCTCCTGCTGTGGCTCGCCGCCGGGCTGGCTTCGGGCGCGGCGCTGTCCTTCGCCCGCGGCCGCGGCGGCGCGGTTGCGGCCGAGGAGGAGACCGCGGCCCGCGTGGGCGCCGACATCCTTCGCCGGGGCGG
Source organism: Acidobacteriota bacterium (assembly GCA_050257975.1). Classification (GTDB taxonomy): domain Bacteria; phylum Acidobacteriota; class Thermoanaerobaculia; order UBA5066; family Gp7-AA6; genus DATBFU01. The sequence continues at coordinate 11,213 of JBLMXY010000179.1, read as the reverse complement.
CAACGCCACGGACGCCGCGGTGGCCGTCGCCTTCGCGCTGGCCGTCACCTGGCCCGAAGCCGGCAACCTCGCAGGCGGAGGCTTCTGGATCTCGCGGGATGGGGCCGGCCGCGTCCGCACGATCGACTTCCGCGAGCGCGCTCCCCGCGCCGCCCGGCGCGACATGTTCCTGCGGCCCGCCAAGGCGGGAGGGCAGCCGCCCTCCTCGACCGAGGGCCCGCTCGCCTCCGGGGTTCCGGGCTCGGTCGCGGGCCTCGCCCTGGCTCACCGCGGGGGAGGCAAGCTGCCCTGGAAGACGCTGGTCGAGCCGGCCGTCAGGCTCGCCCGCGACGGCTTCGTCATGACCGAGAACGTGCGCGAATCGATCGCCGCCGAGAAGGCCCGCCTCGCCCGCGATCCGGAGACGGCGGCGATCTTTCTCCCGGGGGGCGAGCCGCCCGCCGTCGGCTCGCGATTCAAGCAACCCGCGCTGGCGCGCACCCTGGAAGCCATCGCCGAGCGCGGAGAGGACGGCTTCTACCGCGGACGCCTGGCGCGCGCGATCGAGCAGGAGCAGAAGCGCTCGGGAGGCCTCATCACCCGGGGGGATCTCGCGCTCTATTCCGCCAAGGAGCGCCCCGCGGTCTCCTTCCGGCTGGGAGAGGCGCTGGTGTTCACGACCCCGGCGCCTTCTTCCGGACCCGCCCTGGCGGAGATGGCGCTTCTGGCGCAGGCCCTGGGGCTCGAGAAATTCCGGGCGCGAGACGCCGCCTCGGCCCACTTGACGGCGGAGATCGAGAAGCGCGCGTTCTACGACCGCAATCGGATCCTGGGAGACCCGGATTTTGGAGGCGTGCGGCAGAGCCTGTTCACTTCGGCGGAGCGAGCCCGGCGCCTGGCGGCGACGATCGACCCGGCGCGCGCAACGCCGGTCGGGGCGCTTCCGGGGCTCGACCCGCGCGACATGTCCACGACCCACTTCTCGGTCGCCGACGCCCTCGGCAACGTCGTGGCCGTCACCACGACTCTCAACGACTCCTTCGGCAACGCGCGCGTCGCGGCGGGCATGGGCTTCCTGTGGAACAACGAGATGGACGACTTCGCGACGCGCCCGGGCCAACCGAATCTCTTCGGCCTCGTGCAAGGCGAGTCCAACGCGGTCGCGCCCGGCAAGAGAATGCTGTCCTCGATGTGCCCGACGGTCGCGGTGATTCCCGGCCGCGGCGTCTTCGCCTGGGGCACGGCGGGCGGCTCGACGATCCTGACCACCACGTTCCAGGTCCTGCTCGGGCTCAGCCCGCGCCTGGAATCCCTGGAGGCGGCGGTGGCGGCGCCGCGCTTCCACCAGCAGGACCGCCCGGACGTCGTCGAATACGAGAGGGAGGGTTTCGACGCCGGTTGGATCGCCGCGTTGGAGGAAAAAGGGCACGCGACGAAGGTCAGCGCCCGCGGACCCGTTCCGGGGCGGATCGGGCGCGTGCATGCCGTGGCCATCCTTCCGGGCGGGGAGACCGAGGCCGTGGCGGATCCGCGCCGGCACGGCGCGGCCTTCGTCGCGGAGCCGGCGCCCGGATCGCCGTGAGCGACCCTTTCCGTCCCCTGTATCGGGAAGGCCGCATCCTTCGCCTTCTCGACCAGCGGCTGCTTCCCGCGCGGGAAGTGTGGCTCGAGCTCGAGAAGACGCCGGAGGTCGCCGTCGCGATCCGCGACATGGCGGTGCGAGGCGCGCCGGCGATCGGCGTCGCGGCGGCCTACGGCGCCGCCTTCTCGATGCGGTCCGGACAGACGACGACGCCGCCGGAGCGCTTCGAGACCGCCCGCGAGCTTCTCGCGCGGACGCGCCCGACCGCCGTCAACCTCTTTGCGGCCCTCGATCGGCTCGATCGCCGCTTCCAGACCGTCCGCGAGGAGCCGCCGGAGCGGATCGAGAGCTCGCTGATCGAGGAGGCGGACGCCCTCGCGGCCGACGACCTCGCCGCTTGCCGCCGCATCGGGGAGCTCGGCGCGGCGCTGCTGCCGTGGCAAGGGACGGTGCTCACCCATTGCAACGCCGGCGCGCTGGCGACGGCGGGCTACGGCACCGCGCTCGGCGTGATCCGGGGGGCCATCGCCTCGGGGCGCGCGGTGCGGGTGCTCGCCGGGGAGACTCGGCCGTTTCTCCAGGGCGCCCGCCTGACGGCCTGGGAGCTCTCCCGAGAGGGAATCCCCGTCGAGATCATCACCGACAGCATGGGAGGTCACTTCCTCTCCCGCGGAGGCGTCGCCGCGGTCGTCGTCGGCGCGGACCGGATCGCTGCCAACGGCGACACGGCGAACAAGATCGGCACCTACTCGCTCGCCGTCCTCGCCAAGGAGAACGCCGTGCCCTTCTTCGTGGCCGCGCCGACGACCACGATCGACCTCGCCTGTCCCAACGGCGCCGCGATCCCCATCGAGGAGCGGGAGGCTTCGGAAGTGCTGTCGGTGGGCGGCCAGGCGATCGCCCCGGCCGGCGTCGGAGGCCGCTACGTCGCCTTCGACGTCACTCCGTCGCGCTACATCACCGCGATCATCACCGACCGGGGCATCTGCCGCCCGCCTTACGGCGAGTCCCTGCGCCGCGCCGTCGCCGCGGCGGGCGAAGACCGGTAGTCCGCCCCCCGCTTTGATTGGAGTGTCCCGCCCATGCTCGTTCTGGGAATCGAAACCTCCTGCGACGAAACCTCGGTCGCCTTCCTGGAGGAAGACGGCGCGATCCGCTCCAATCTCGTCGCCTCCCAGATGCGGACTCACGCCCGTTTCGGCGGCGTGGTGCCGGAGCTCGCCGCGCGGGAGCACCTGGCCAACCTTCCCCCGGTTTTCGAGGCGGCCCTCGCGAGCGCCCGGGCGCAACTGTCCGACGTCGGCCTGATCGCGGCCACGGCCGGACCCGGGCTGATCGGACCCCTGCTCGTGGGGCTCTCGGCCGCCAAGGCGCTCGCCTTCGGGCGCGGCATCCCGCTGGTGCCCGTCAATCACCTCGAAGGGCACCTCTACTCGTCGCATCTCCATGCGGGGGGCGCGCCCGCCCGACCCGTCGAGCTTCCCTTCCACGGCCTGGTCGTCTCGGGCGGCCACGCGGAGCTCGTGCGGGTGGAGCCGGGCGGCATTGCGCCGATCGCGCGCACTCGCGACGACGCCCCGGGCGAGGCCTTCGACAAGGTGGGGCGGCGCGCGGGGCTTCCCTATCCCGGCGGCCCTCCGATCGACCGCATCGCAGCGCGCGGCGACGCGAGCCGCTACGCGCTCCCGATCGGGCGCCCGGGAGACGGCTCGCTCGACTTCTCCTTCTCGGGCGTCAAGACCGCGATGCTGCGGGAGTTCGAGCGGCTCGGCGTGGACGGATCCCCGCTCGACCCGGAGGCGGTCGGGCCCGACCTGGCGGACCTCTTCGCCTCCTTCCAGCGCGCGATCGTCTCGGCGCTGGTCGAGCGCGTCGAGGCCGTGCGGCGAAGCGAGAGGATGCGGCGGCTCGCCGTCTCCGGAGGCGTCGCGGCCAACTCCGAGCTGCGCTCGACGCTCGCCGCCTGGGGAGAGATCCACGGGGTCGAGGTGCTGCTGCCGGACCGCGCGCTGACCACCGACAACGCGGCCATGATCGCCTGGGCGGGCCTGCTGCGATATCGGCGGGAGGGGGGAACGGAGCTCGTGCGGGCGACGGCGAGGTCGCGATGGCCCCTGGGAAGTCCCTAGTCCTTAGTCCTTAGTCCTTGGTCCTTAGTCCTCAGTCCCTGGTCGGGGGACTACGGAGAAGGGACTACGGACCAAGGACCCATCACCCAATCGACTAATATCTCCGGTTCGCCCATGCCCGACCCGCGCTTCATCCGAAACTTCTCCATCGTCGCCCACATCGATCACGGGAAGACGACCCTCTCCGACCGGATCCTGCAGGTGTGCGGAGCCGTCTCGCAGCGGGAGATGCACGAGCAGATGCTCGACGACATGGAGCTGGAAAAGGAGCGCGGCATCACGATCAAGGCGCGGTCGGTGACGCTGAAGTACCGCGCCCGCGACGGCAACGAGTACACGCTGAACCTGATCGACACGCCGGGCCACGTGGACTTTTCCTACGAGGTCTCGCGGTCGCTCGCGGCCTGCGAGGGGGCGGTGCTCGTCGTCGACGCCACGCAGGGGGTCGAGGCCCAGACGCTCGCCAACGCGTACCTGGCCGTCCACAACAACCTGACGATCGTTCCGGTGATCAACAAGATCGACCTGCCGTCGGCCGAGCCCGAGCGCGCCCGGGAGCAGATCGAGCAGGTGGTCGGCATTCCCGCCGGCAACGCGGTGCTGACCTCCGCGAAGCAGGGGATCGGCATCGAGGAGCTGCTCGAGCGGATCGTCGCCGACGTGCCGCCGCCGAAGGGAGACCCCGGCGCGCCGCTGAAGGCCCTGCTCTTCGACTCCTGGTACGACCCGTACCGCGGCGTCACGTCGCTCGTCCGCATCCTCGACGGGCGCCTGACGCCGCGCATGAAGATCCTGGCGATGGGCACGGGGCTGCAGGCCGAGGTCGAGGAGGTCGGGGTCTTTCGCCCGCAGCGCGAGCCGGTCCCCTCGCTCGGGGTGGGCGAAGTCGGCTTCCTCTGGGCGAACATCAAGGACCTGCACTCGACCCGCATCGGCGACACGATCACGGCGCTCGACCGGCCGACCGCGGAGCCGCTGGCCGGGTTCGCCGAGGCGAAGCCGATGGTCTTCGCCGGCCTCTTCCCCACCAACGCCGACGACTACGCCAACCTGCGCGACGCGATGGAGAAGCTGCGCTTGAACGACGCCTCCTTCACCTTCGAGCCCGAGAACTCGACCGCGCTCGGCTTCGGATTTCGCTGCGGCTTCCTCGGTCTCCTGCACATGGAGATCGTCCAGGAGCGCCTCGAGCGCGAGTTCGACCTCGACCTCATCACGACCGCGCCCGGCGTCAATTACCGCGTGACGACCACCTCGGGCGAGGTCGTCAGCATCGTCAACCCGAACCATCTGCCCCCGCCGAACCACGTCGAGAAGATGGAAGAGCCGTACATCGCCTCGACGATCATCACGCGGGACGACTTCCTCGGCGGGCTGTTGAAGCTCTGCGAGGAGCGGCGTGGCGTTCAGAAGTCGCTCGAATACCTCTCCTCCAACCGCGTGGTGCTGACGTACGAGTTTCCCTTGAACGAGGTGGTTCTCGACTTCTACGACAAGCTGAAATCCATCTCCAAGGGGTACGCCTCCTTCGACTACGAGTTCATCGGCTACCGCGAGGGGGACCTCGTCAAGCTCGACATCCTGGTCAACGGGGAGCCCGTGGACGCCCTGTCGCTGATCGTGCACCGCGACGAGGCGGCCGCCAAGGGGAGAATCCTCGCCGCAAAGATGAAAGAAATCATCCCGCGGCAGATGTTTGAGGTCGTGATCCAGGCCGCGATCGGATCCAAGATCATCGCCCGGGAGACCGTCTCGGCCATGCGAAAGAACGTTCTCGCCAAGTGCTACGGCGGCGACATCACGCGCAAGAGGAAGCTGCTCGAGAAACAGAAGGAAGGAAAGAAGAGGATGAAGCGGGTGGGAAGGGTCGACATTCCGCAGGAGGCCTTTCTCGCCGTGCTCAAAGTCGAATGACGAAGAAAACGCCGGAGCCCCCGAAAGACGCCCCCGCGGCGCCGCGCCACTCCTCCTCGCGGGAGTGGTACGAATCGCTGCTGGTCGCCGGAATTTTCGTCCTGTTCGTCCGGACCTTCGTCGTCCAGACGTACCAGGTGCCGACCGGCTCGATGGAGAGGACGATCCTGGTCGGCGACCACCTGCTGGTCAACAAGTTCGCCTACGCGCCGAGGCTGCCGGCGCTCGCGAAGCTGCTGCCGTACCGCGAGGTTCACCGCGGCGACATCATCGTCTTCAAGAAGCCCGGGGACGACGCCAACCCGGGCAACGTCCTCGTCAAGCGCGCCGTGGCGGGCCCGGGCAACACCGTCCAGGTGCGCGACAAGGCGCTCTACGTCGACGGAAAGCCGGCCGACGGCCCGTACGTCCAGCACATCTACCCCGACCTCTACCGGAAGACCGACCCGGAGCCTTCCGAGATGGGCGTGATCCGGGACCAGTTCGGTCCCTTCGCGGTGCCGCCCGGGCGCTACTTCGGGATGGGGGACAACCGCGACAACTCGCTCGACAGCCGCTTCTGGGGGCCCATCCCGCGCCCGAACATCTTCGGCAGGCCGTTCCTGATCTACTGGTCCTACGAGGCCGAGCCCAATTCGCACGTCTGGCGAGGCGCCATCGCCAAGATCCAGCAGCTCGCGAGTGTGGCGATCCACTTCTTCTCGCGGACGCGATGGGACCGGATGTTCACGCTGGTCCGCTGATCGGGGAGGCCGCTCCGGCCGCCGGCGCGCGCCGGCGCTCGCTTTGGAGGGACTACCTCGAGGCAATCCTGGTTTCGGTGGTCCTTGCCCTCTTCGTCCGGACCTTCCTGCTCCAGGCCTACGTGGTTCCGACCGCCTCGATGGAGGACAACATCCTGGTGGGCGACCACCTCGTCGTCAACAAGTTTCTCTACGCGCCGAGCCGCGGCCCGCTCGAGAGGATCCTTCCCCAGCGGCGCCTTCGTCCGGGCGACGTCTTCGTCTTCAAGTTCCCCGACGACCCGCGCCGGGACTTCGTCAAGCGCGTCGTCGCGCTTCCCGGAGACGTCGTCGAGATCCGCGACAAGGTGGTCTACGTCAATCACGCGCCGCTCGCCGAGCCCGAAGTGACCCACGCCGACCGCAACGTCTACGCCGCCGGTCGCCGCGACCAGTTCGGCCCGATCCGCGTTCCCGAAGGACAGGTCTTCGCGTTGGGCGACAACCGCGACAGTTCCAACGACAGCCGATTCTGGGGCACCGTTCCGCTCTCGAACGTCAAGGGGCGGGCGCTCTTCGTCTACTGGTCATCGCCCCCCGAGCCGCCGGGTCGCAGTCTGCCGGGCCGCATCGCGGACTTCTTCACGCGGACGCGATGGGACCGGACTTTCCGGCTGGTGCGATAGAGCCGCGGCGCGCCGCGCGAAGTTTCCGCGCCGCGGACCGCCGCGGCGCCGCGATCCGGGTTAAAATCTCGGGAAGAGAATTCCGGAGGCTCCGTCGATGAAGACACGCGCGCGCGCGATGCGCGGCAAGGCCAACATCGGATGCATCGTCTGGCTTGGGATCCTCTTCCTCGTCGGGTATGCCCTCTACAAGGTCGTGCCGGTCAAGATCGCGACCTCGACCTTCTACGACACGATGCAGGAGCAGGCCTCCTTCGGATCGATCAAGAGCCTCCCGCAGATCGAATACGCCATCCTGCAGAAGGCGCGCGAGCTGGAGCTGCCGGTCGGCAAGGAGAACCTGATCATCAAGCGCAGCAAGGAGCAGATCACCATCGAGGCGCACTACGAGCTGACGATCGACTTCTTCAACGGGCTGTACAAGTACGTCTGGAAGTTCGACCCGGTGGTCGCGCGACCGCTGTTCGCGGTCTAGCCGTCAGCTGTCAGCTCTCAGCTTTCAGCCAGACGGCTTGAGCCGGTTCCTCTCCGGCTGATGGCTGACAGCTGAACGCTGACAGCTCATGGACGTGAAGCCCACGACCGTCCTTTCGATCGGAGCCGTCGCCCGGCGAACGGGCATCCCGGTGACCACGCTTCGCTTCTACGAGCGGGAGTTGCCGGGCCTCTTCCCGATCCGCAAGACGCCCGGCGGGCACCGCCGCTACGACGGCCGGGACGTTTCGCGGTTCGAGACCATTCGCTCGCTCACGGGAGAGGGACTTCCCCTGTCGGAGCTGCGCCGCGCGTTGATGTCCCGCGGAGAGCACGAGGCCGTGCGCGAAGCCGTCGACCGGCTCACCGAGGCGCAGGAGGCGGGCGCGCGCCTCGTGGAAGCACTGGGACGCCGCGTCGAGGAGCTCGAAGCGCGGCTTCGGGAACTGGAAGGCCGGCGCAAGGGGTGGTTCGGGAAACGGTAGAGCGTCCCGCGCATCCAACCACGCCCTCTTCCATTTCTCCCCGAACGGGAATAGATCCCTCGGTCCCCCCGATTTCGACCCTTTGATTCGAAGGAGGTCCTGCATGCGACTGGCCCGCATCGCCCTCGCTTCCGCCGCCCTGACCGCGGCGGCCGCCCTCGTCCTGGCCGCCGCCCCCGAGATCGGCGGAACCGCCCCCGATTTCAAGCTCAAGACCATCGACGGAAAGGATTTTTCGCTCTCCGAAGCGGCCGGGAGCCACAAGGCCGTGGTCGTCATGTTCATCGCGACGAAGTGTCCCTACTCGAACGCCTACAACGACCGGATGCGCGAGATCTCCGCGGCCTACGGCAAGCAGGGAGTCCTCTTCATCGGAATCAACAGCAACAAGACCGAGCCGCTCTCGGAGGTCGCCGCCCACGCGAAGGAGCATGGACTGACCTTTCCCATCATGAAGGATCCCGACAACAAGGTCGCCGACCTCTACGACGCCCGGCACACCCCCGAAATCTACGTCGTCGATCCGGGCGGGAAGCTTCGCTACCACGGCCGCATCGACGAGAACTACGAAGACCCCTCCCGTGTCACCTCGCCGGATCTGAAGAACGCCCTGAACGCCCTGCTTTCCAACCGCCCGATTGCGAAGGCCGAGACCAGGGCGTTCGGCTGCACGATCAAGAGAGTCTAGGCATCGGTCGGCAACTGGTGACTCGCGGTTGGTGGACGGGCGTTCTCGCGCTCGCCGTCGCCGCGCTGACGGCCGCGGCGCCGGCCTCGCGGCTCTCGGGTGAGCTCGACGCTCCGGGCCTCGCCGAGCGCGTCGCGCGCGAAAGAGGGCTGGTCGTGCTCGTCAACTTCTGGGCCACCTGGTGCGAGCCCTGCCGCGAGGAGTTTCCGTCCCTTTCCCGGCTGCAGAAGGCGTACGGGAGCCGGGGTGTCGTCGTGCTGGGCGTCTCGACGGACTTTTCCTCGCAGCTTCCGGCCGTCGAGAAGTTCCTCGCCGCGCAGCGGCCGTCGTTTCCGAACTACCGCAAGAAGCCGGGGGGCGACGACCAGGAGTTCATCGAGGCGGTGGACCGGTCCTGGGGAGGAGAGCTCCCCTTCTCGGTTCTCTACGGGCGCGACGGGAAGAAGGCCCGGGTCCTTTCCGGCAAGCAGTCGTACGAGGATTTCGAGAGAGAGGTGCGGCGGCTGATCGAGCCGGGCCGGGCGGTCAACCCCTGATCCCCTTCCGGCCCTTCGCCCTCCCGTCCACTCCCCACACCTTGCCCGCGTCCGCGACCCCGATCAACAGCAGCAACAGAATCGCGAACTTGCTCGAGAGCCCGGCGGTGACCCAACGGTCCCAGGAGCCGCCGGGAACGTAGGACTGCCCGAGCAGGAACGAGAGCACCAGCAGCGCGCCTCCGCAGGAGGCCACGCGGGTCCAGAGTCCGAACAGGAGGCCGAGGCCGACGGCGAGCTCCCCGAGGGCCACGAGCCAGGCGACGGCCGCCGCGTTGGGAAGAACCGCTCCGTGCAGGAAGCGGCCCCAGAACGGCCAGGCCTTCGCGGCGATCTCGCGCGCCTGCGCCCCAAAGCCGCCGCGCACGAAGTCGCCGGTCGCCTTCGAATATCCCTCGGCGACGAAGATCGCCCCCGTCGCCAGACGAATCAGGGCGACCAGCCGCCCGCCCGCGCGCGTCACGCGCGCAGTCTAGTCATCCGGGAGGGCGTTCGGAAGTCTGATCGCGCCGGTCTGTGGCCTTCCGCGGACGCCGGTTCGACGGGAAAAGGCCCATCCGCCCCCGTTCAGGCTGGACCGAATTTTGCGAACGTGGCACACTGGCCTCCCGCGGCGACGCGACGCCCGGACCCGGCCCGTGCCCGAAATGAGGAGAAAAGAGACATGAAGACCGGAAAGCTGCTCCCGCTGATCGCCATCGCCCTCCTGGCGTCTGCCTCCCGCGCGCTGGCGGAGTCCAAGGCTTCCACGTCGCCCCGCGAGAGGATCGTGCTGCGCCAGGCCGGCGCGCAGACGGCGGCGCGGGTTCCGGCCGCGGCCGGAACGGGAACGCTCGGGAAGAACGCCGCCGCCGCGGCCTATTCCGTGGAGCTCTCGCAGGTCGTTCGACTCCAGGGGCTCGCCTTCTACCGGACCGCCGTCGACCTGACCAACAACACGACCCGCGGCGGCGTCACCGCGAGAATCCAGTTCACCTACGCGAACGCGGCCTGCGCCGCGACCGGCGGCATCTGCCGCACCTCCCCCTTCGTCATTACCCTGGCGGGTCTGGACAACTTTCACCAGGACGACATGGTGCAGTTCCTGGACAGCCAGGGACTGCTCGCCTCCGGAGCCGTCGACAGCGCGGTCGGGACGCTCTTGATCACCTTCGACAACCTCCCGTCCAACAATGGCTGGGAGGCCACGGCCACCGCCCGCATTTACAACCGCGTCAACGAGTCGGATCCGTCGCAGGGCACGTACGGGTACGCCTTTCCCGCTTCCCTCTTTTTCGAGTCGGCTCATCAGACGCTCGCCGGCACGGTGCGCGACACGAGCCCCGCGGCCCTTTCCGGCGCGAGCATCCAGGGCTCGCAGCGCACCAATATCGGCATCCGCAACACCGACATCGACGCACCTCCCGGAAGCACCACCCGCCCTCCGGTCAACCTCCAGCTCACCTTCTACGACGTCACGGAGGGAAGCCCGACCAACGGGCAGCGCGTCGGAAACGCGATTCCCGTCATCGGGATGGTTGCCGGCGAGGTCCGCATCGCCGGCAACGTTTTCTCGCTCGCGCAGATCCCTTCCAACGTCAGCTCCGCGATCTGCTTCATTGACGTGACCAGTCCCACACCCGTCCCGGGCGTTCTGACGTCGCCGACGATCGAGGGGTTCGTCGTCGTGATCGACAACCAGACGCAGGACGGCTCGTACTTCGAAATGAAGTGCGCCGACCCCGACTTCGCCTGCGGTTTCTGAAAAGACCGGCTGCCGCCTGATCGGGGCGGGCGGCTAGAGCCGGCTCATGCGCAGGCCGTGGGCGCCGATGTCGCGGCGCAGGTGCTTGCCCTCGAACTCGATCTTGTCGGCGGCCTCGTAGGCGAGCCCGGCCGCCTCCGCGATCGTGGGCGCCGTGGCGGTGACGACGAGCACGCGGCCGCCCGCGGTGATCAGCCGGTCGCCCTCGCGGGCCGTTCCGGCGTGGAAGATCTCGATGCCCGGGATCCGGGCCGCGTCGTTGACGCCGCGGATG
>JBLMXY010000178.1:0-7043 GCA_050257975.1 Acidobacteriota bacterium | reverse complement strand
AGCGAACGCCTGCGGCCGACAGCCTCGGACACGACACCCGCATCCATTTTTCAGCACCCTGCTAGCGAGAAGTGGCGGCCCGCTGCGCCGAGGGCGGCTTTGTTCGCATGTGGATCTCGGTGCCTCCGCGCTCGAAGCGCACCTCGTCCATGAGCTGGTTGATGAGGTAGATCCCGCGCCCGCCGGTCGCGAAGAGGTTCTGGCCCACGACGGGGCTCGGGATGCTCGCCGGATCGAACCCGGGCCCGGGATCGCGCACGACGATGAGCATGCCGCGGGCCTTGTCGCAGGCGACACAGCACTGGACTTCCTTGGACGGATCGTGCCCGCTGCCGTGCTCGATGGCATTGGCGAGCGCTTCCCGCAGAGCGAGCTCGATCTCGAAGTCCCGGCCGGCGGCGCACCCCATCTCGTTGACGATCCCCATCACCCTCTCGACGACCGGCGAGATGGCGTTGACGTCGCCGGGCAGCGTCATGTCGACTTTGACCAGCAGGTCCCCGCTGTCGAACTCGCACTGCGGAAGAACGTCCTCGGGCATGGTCCAACCTCCCGAAAGGGCGCCATTCTATGCCCGACCGCGCGCCCCTAGGATCCGAGCCCCGCGTACCAGTTCAGGACGACCGTGGTCGGGGTCATGGCCTCCCGTCCCAGCGGCGCGACCACCAGGAAGCGCTGGCCGTCGGAGGACGGGAGATATCGGTTTCGAGCGATCGACGTATCGAAGCGTCCCGAGAAGAGCGGGCGCGCGACGCCCGCCTGAAGATTTCCGCCGTCCGCTTTGATCTCGACCGCCATCAGCTTCTGGTCCGGAGCGCGGTAGTAGAGCTCCTTGCCGTCCGCGCGCCAGTGAGGCTCGATGCCGCCGGCCGCCGAGATCTGCCACTTGCCGCCGGGCTCGGGAAACGTCTCGACGTACACGTCGGCGCGCCCCGACTCCGTGGACTGATATGCGAGGAACCGGCCATCCGGGGAAAGGACGGGCAACAGCTCCGCGAACGGGGTCTTTCGGAACGCCTCCGGCTTGCCCTCTCCGGACGCGGGCGCCGTCCAGATGTCCCAGCCCGTCTCCTTGCCGCGGCTCATGTAGACGATCGAGCGCCCGTCGCGCGACCAGTCGCAGAGGACCTTCGACTCCTCGGATTTCACCAGCGGCTTCTCCTCTCCGCGCCCGTCCGCGGACTTGACGAAGAGGTCGTTGCCGACGGCGTAGGCGATCCACCGGCCATCGGGGGACCACTTGGGCCCGAACGCGTCGTTGCCGCCGAACGTGAACCGGGAGTTCACCCCCCGCGCGAGGTCCCGAACCCAGATGTCCGTCTTGCCGCTGCGCGGATCGGCGAGATCGAAGGCCAGCCGGTCTCTGCTCGGAGAGAAGTCCGGATTGTGGTACTCCCCGGGATCGCCGACGGACTCGACCTCCCGCCCGGTCCGGTCCACCCAGACGAAACGGTCTCCCGACTCGCCGGTGCGATAGGCAAGGGTTCCGTCGAGGGAGACCGAGAAGCGCGCCAGGCCGACTGAGTCGGTGCCGATGTGCTCGGCGAGCGGAATCGGCTCTCCCCTCGTCTTCAGCGCCTTCAGGTCGAAGGGCTGCGCGACGAGGGTCTTGTCGCGGACGAACAGGAGATAGCCCGGCGGGGCGTAGGAGACCAGGGTCTGCGCCGGGATGAGCGCGCGGGTCTCCTTCGAGTCGAGCGAGCCGATGCGGTAAAAGCCGTCTTCGGGCTTCTCGCCGTTGGCGAGGTAGAGGAAGTGCTTCCCGTCGGGAAGAAACGCCGGCCAGCCGACCGAAGTCTCCTTGCGCGAGGCCTCCGCCTTGACCGCCACCACGGGTGTCCCTCCCGCGGCCGAGACGCGCTGGATCGGATCGTTGGCCCTGCCGTCGAAGAGGATCACGCCCTCGGGGCTCCAGGTTCCGTCGGCGCCGCTCGGCGCGTCGCAGATCTTCTGCGCCGGCCCGCCCGTAACCTCGATCTTCTTGAGCTTCCCGTCGGCGAAGAACCCGAGGAACCGGCCGTCGGGAGACCAGAACGGACGCGTGGTTCCCTCGGTGCCCGGCAGCGGCTGCGCCGAAAGCGCGTTCAACGCCCGCACCCAGATCCGACTCTTGCCCGCCGCGTCCGTCGCGTTGAACGCGATGTAACGGCCGTCCGGAGAGATGCGCGGCGTGTCGATCGTGACGATGTCCTCGGGTGTGGCGAACTCGAATCGGACCATGCGCAGCGGCTTCGGCGCCCGGCGGACGAAGCCGGCGGCGAGAATCGCCGCGGCCGCCAGGGCCGCTGCCGCGACGCCCCAGGCGAGCTTCTCGCGGTTCTTTCGGCGCGCGGCGACCGGGGCCGGCAGGCCCGCGAGCGAGCCCCCCTCCGCGATCCACTGGAGCTGCAGCATCACGTCGTGCGCCGTGTTCCAGCGGTGCTCGGGCTCCTTCGCGAGGCAGCCGCGGACGACGCGGTCGAGCGCGGGGGGAATCATCGGCTGGATGCTCGAGATCGACGCCGGTTCGGAGTGCATGATCGAGCCGATCAGGCTCGCCTGGCTCTTGCCGGTGAAGGCCTTCTGGCCCGTCAGCATCTCGTAGAGCACGCAGCCGAAAGCGAAGAGGTCGCTGCGCGCGTCGGCCTCGCGGCCCTCGAGCTGCTCGGGCGACATGTACTGGAAGGTCCCGAGGATCGTGCCCCGCGTCGTGAGGGGCTGGCTCTCCTGAAGGGCGGTGGGAAGGCTCGTCACGGCCGAGACGGCCGGCGCCGCGGCCTGGAGCTTGGCGAGCCCGAAGTCGAGCAGCTTCACGCCCGACTTGGTGAGCATGACGTTGCCGGGCTTCAGGTCCCGATGGACGATCCCCTGCCGGTGCGCGGCGTCGAGCGCGCCGGCGATCTCGACGCCGACCTTCAACGCCTGCTCGACGGGCATCGCGCCCTTGCCGAGGCGGTCCGCCAGCGTCTCTCCCTCCAGGTACTCCATGACGAGGTAGTCGGTGCCGTCCTGGTGCCCGACGTCGTGGAGCATGCAGATGTTCGGGTGGGAGAGCTGCGAGATCGTCTTCGCCTCGCGGTCGAGGCGCTGGCGAAGCTCGGGCGAGGAGGACATCTGCTGCGGCAGGACCTTCACGGCGACGTCGCGCCCGAGCCGCGTGTCGCGGGCGCGGTAGACCTCTCCCATTCCTCCCGCGCCGACGGGCGACAGAATCTCGTACGGGCCGAGGCGAGTCCCGGATGCCAGTGTCAAGTGCGCGACACTATAACCCACCGCCGAGTCAGGCCGGCCGGCCAGGGTCTCGGCGCACTACAGTCTTCCGAAGGATCAGCGGGCCTCACGGACGTACCAGACGCGCCGCACGAGATTGTCCGCCACCTCGTAGATCGTGAGGGACTCGCCGGCAGGCTGCTCGGCGTCCATCGCGCCGCGCGAGCGGTACACGACCCAGGGAGGCCGCGACAGGCGCCCCGTCACTTCCAGCCGGCCATGCGCGGAGTCCTCGAAGGACCCTTCCAGTCGCTCGCGCAGGGCATCCTGGCCGGCCACCAGCCGCCGCCCCAAGGGCAGCTCCCAGAGCGACGCGCCGTCGTCGAAAAGAGCGAGAAAGCGCGGCAGGTCGCGGTCGTTCCACTTCTCGACGAGAAGCGCCGCGGCCCCTTCCCCGCCGCCCTCGCCCTGCCCCTCCATCGCCCACACGCGGCGGATGACACCCTCGCGCACCTCGAAGAGGAAGAGCGTCTCGCGGGGCCGCTCGCCCGGCTCCGGTGTGGCGCGCTCGCGCACGGCGACGAATGCGCCCGCGGCGATGGGACCCTCCGCCTTCGTCCTCCATTTTGGAAAGTCGCGAAAGCGCCCCAAGAAGAACTCGCGGACCGCGTCGCGCCCGAAGGCGGCCGGCCGCTCCTCTCCCAGTTTCCAGAGCGCCGCCTCCGGATGGAGAAGCGCCGCCACGGCCGCCGCGTCATGTTTGTCCAGGGCCTTGAAGAACGCCGGCACGACGTCGGATTGCGAGCCCGCGCCCACGACGAGAAGCGCCAGCAGGACCGCCGCGCGGCATCTCCACCGAGGAGTCATCGGTTCGGGAGCTCCGCGGTCCAGTTGGTCACCAGCGTGATCGGCGACAGCTCCTGAGGCAATCCGCCGACGACGAGGAATCGCTTGCCGTCGGGGGACACGTCGTAGCGATACCCGAACCCGAAGCCTCTCGTTTGAAAGAGCGGCTGGATGGCCCCGACCTCGAAGCCCGCACCGTCGGTCTTGACCTGCGCCGCCATCAGGCGGTTGTCCGGCGAGAAGAAGAAGAGCTCCTTGCCGTTTCTGGCCCAGCGCGGCTCGATGCCGCCGTTCTCCGACACCTGCCACCGGCTGCCCGAACCGGAGAACGCCGCGACGTAGATCTCGAACCGACCCGATTCGTCCGACATGTAGGCGACGTATCGGCCATCGGGCGAGAACTGCCCCATCTGCTCGAGCGCCGGCGTCGCGACGAAGGGCCGGGGCGTTCGATCGCCGGTCAGCGGCAGGAGCCAGAGATCGTCGCGCTCGCTCTTTCGCTTTTGATAGAGGAGATAACGGTCGTCCGCCGAAAAGCCGAGGGGAGCCTCGAATTCGACAGGATCCGAGGCGAGCGTTTCCTGCGCGCCCGACGCGCGGCTGGGCCGCAAGAGGATGTCGTACCCGCTTCCGCCAGGGTGCGAGATGCTGTGGGCGATGCGGCCGCCGTCGCGAGACCAGGCGGACCAGACCTTGTCTCCGGCGCCCGTCGTGAAGCGGCTTCGCGTGCCCGAGGCGAGATCGATCATCCAGATGTCCGCGACGCCCGTGCGCAGATCCAGGATCGAGGCGGTCGCGCGCGTGCCGTCCGGCGAGATCTCGGGGTCGCCGCCGTTGAAGAACTGCGCCGGTTCCCCGACGGTCGCGAGCACCGCCCCGCGGCGATCGAGCCAGCGAAGCGCCGAGACCGATGCCACTCTGGCCGTCGTCTGATAAGCGAGCACGCCGTTCTCCGAGGCGGAGAAGACGCCGCGGCTGAAACGCTTGTCCACGAGAACGTCGGGCGCGAGCGTGACGGGCTCGCCGCTAATGGCGAGACGATCGAGGTCGAAGTCCTGCGCGACGAGGGCGCCTTCGCGCACGTAGAGCAGGTAGCCCGAAGCATAGGCCGCGTTGGAAGCCACGCTCAGGACGACCTTCGATTCCTTCGAATCGAGCGACCCGACCCGGATTTCCGGCTTCTGCCCGGGCCCGGCGCCGCTGTGGCGCACGAGATAGAGAAAGTGTCTGCCGTCGGGCAGGAACCACGGATAGCGATGCGTCGCGTCCGTCGGGCCGTAGACCGTCGCCGGGGTCGCCTTTCCTCCGTCGGCCGAGACGCGGAGAATCGGGCCGCGCGCGTTGGGCGCGAACAGGATCACGCCGTCCCGGTTCCAGGTCCCGCCGCGGCTCTCGGTCCCCAAGGCCAGCGTGAACACGGGACCGCCGTTGACGTCGATCCTCTTGAACGCGCGGTCCGCGAAGAACCCGATGGACCGCCCGTCCGGAGACCAGAACGGCCTCTGGGCGCCCTCGGTGCCGGGCAGCGGCCGCGCCGCGGAGTCGCGCAGGCCGCGCACCCAGAGCCGGTTCGGCTCCTCGCCCCGCCGCGCCGTGAAGACCAGGCGCGCGCCGTCCGGCGAGATTTCGACGGGCCCGGCGTCGAGCCAGGTGGACACGAACTCGGCGCCTTCCGGCGGGAGAATCGAGGAACGAATCACGGGTCGAGGCGGCGTGCGGCGCAGGAGGAGCGCCCCGGCGAGGGCCAGCGATGCAAGGGCGAGAAATGCGGCGACGAACCATCCGAGGCGGCCGGAGCGGGGCTTCATGGCCGGGACCGGAGCGGCGACTCCCGCCTGGGATCCTTCGGCGGCCCAGCGCAGCTCGCTCGCCAGGTCCGCGGCGCTCTGCCAGCGGTCCTCCGGATCCTTCGCAAGCGCTTTCCGAACGACCCGGTCGAGCGCCGGGGGCGACATGGGCTGAACGCTCGAGATCGGCGGCGGATCCGACGACATGATCGCCGTGATTAGTGAAGCCTGACTCGCCGCCGAGAAGGCCTTCCTGCCGGTCGCCATTTCATACAGCACCGCACCGAAAGCGAAGATGTCGGCACGCGCGTCGGCTTCCCTGCCTTCGAGCTGCTCCGGCGCCATGTACTGGAACGTCCCGAGGATCGTGCCTTCCTGAGTGAGGTTCGCCTGCGTCGGCAAGGCCGTCAGGCTCCCCCTGCTCGCCGCCGGCTCGAATCCCTTCGCCAACCCGAAGTCGAGAAGTTTCACCCCCGACCTCGTCAGCATCACGTTGCCGGGCTTCAGGTCCCGGTGCACGATCCCCTGCCGGTGCGCCTTGTCCAGCGCATCGGCGATCTCGACGCCGTAGCGAAGCGTCTGCTCGAGCGGCAATGCCCCCATCGCCAGACGCTGCGACAGCGTCTCCCCTTCGAGCAGCTCCATGACCAGGTACTCGGTCTCCCCCTCCCGCCCGACGTCGTAGAGCGCGCAGATGTGCGGGTGCGAGAGCTGCGCGATCGCCTTGGCCTCCCGCTCGAAGCGTTGCCGAACCTCCGACGAAGAGGAGAGGTGCGCCGGCAGCACCTTCACCGCCACCGTCCGCTCCAGCCTCGTGTCCCGCGCCCGGTACACCTCCCCCATTCCCCCGGCGCCGAGTGGCGAGAGCACTTCGTAGGGACCGAGGCGCGAGCCCGCCGGAAGCGTCATCGCCCCGCCTTCAGCGCCGAAGTCCAGTTCGTGACGATCACCGCGCCATCGGGCTCGGCGTCCGGCGCGCGGCGGATCACGAGGAGCCGCTGGCCGTCCGGCGAGACGTCATAGGGGTGGCGGTGGAACTGAATCTCTCCGCTCGTTCCGAGCCGCAGGGGAAAGAGAGGCTGCGGCTCTCCGATCTCCAAACGGCCGCCGGCAAGACGCAGGGCGACGGACATCAGCATGCCGTCTCGGGCAGCGTAGAAGAGCTCCGAGCCGTTTCGATTCCAGACCGGCATCTGGCCGCCCCCGATCGAGACCTGGCGC
>JBLMXY010000177.1:0-13504 GCA_050257975.1 Acidobacteriota bacterium | reverse complement strand
ATTGCGATCGGACGAGCCTTCCCGGGGACACGCTCCGCCCGCTGCGAGTGCTCGCGTGGCTCTTGCACTCCCGTTCGGAATATCGGCACTTGACGGAGGACGCCGGGGGCCCTCCCGACGCGTCGCGGCTGCGCCAGAGCTTTTTTGTGGACCTCTTGAGGGAGGAGTTGCAAAGCGATCCCTCCGCGAGCCCGTGACGCGAAAGCGGCTCCAAAGGAGAGTGCTTCCGCCGGACCGCCCGTTAACCTCCTGAGCGGCCGACCACGAAATCCTCGCGGAGCACCCGATCGTACGCCTCGACCACGCGATCGGCATCCGCCTCGGAGAAGACCAGGGGCGGCTTCATCTTGATGACGTTGTGCAGCGGGCCGTCGGTCGAGAGCAGGATCCCGTGGTCCTTCATTCGCTCGACGACGTAAGTCGCCTCTTCCGCGGCGGGCTCGCGCGTGTCCCGGTCTCGGACGAGCTCGATGCCGAGAAAGAGGCCCATCCCGCGCGCATCGCCGACGATCGCGTGGCGCCGGCGCAGCTCCTCGAGTCCGGCCAGAAATCGCGCGCCGACCGCGAGCGCTCGCTCCTGCAGCCGCTCGTCGCGGATGACGTCGAGCACCGCCAGCCCGATCTCGCAGGAAACGGGATTGCCGCCGAAGGTGTTGAAGTACTCCATGCCGTTGGCGAAGGAGGCGGCGATCTCCGGCGTCGTCGCGACGGCTCCCATCGGGTGGCCATTCCCGATCGGCTTTCCCATGGTGACGATGTCGGGCACCACGCCCTGGGTCTCGAAGCCCCAGAAGTGCGTGCCGACGCGGCCGAAGCCGACCTGCACCTCGTCGGCGATGCACACGGCGCCGGCCGCGCGGGCGTGCCGGTAGGCGGCCGCGAGGTAGCCGGGCGGCAGGACGATCTGCCCGCCGCAGGACAGAAGGCTCTCGCAGAGGAACGCCGCGGGCTTGCCGCCGCGGGCGCGGGCGGCCTCGACCGCCTCCGCCACGTGCGCCGCGAACCTCTCGCCGGGCTCGGCGTCGCCCCACCGGTAGAGCCCGCGGTAGTCGTCCGGCATCGGGACCTTGTGGACGTGCGCAGGCGCCCCCTCGCCGCCCGGGCCGTCGAACTTGTAGGGACTCGCGTCGATCAAGGCCGCGGTGTTGCCGTGATACGCGCCCTCGACGACGACGACGTCCCGCCCCTCCGTGTGCGCCCGCGCCATCCGCAGCGCGAGCTCGTTGGCCTCGCTGCCCGAGCAGACGAAAAAGCAGACCGAGAGCGGCTCTGGCAGCGTGGCGCAAAGGCGCTCGGCGTAACGGAGAATCGATTCGTGGAGGTATCGGGTGTTGGTGTTCAGAACCGCCATCTGCCGCGCTCCCGCCGCGACCACGCGCGGATGGGCATGGCCGACGTGCGCGACGTTGTTGACGACGTCCAGGTACGCCCGCCCTTCCCGGTCGTAGAGGAACGAGCCGGAGCCGCGCACGATCTCGAGCGGCGCGCGGTACGAGAGGGAAAGCGACGGGCCGAGCCGCCGCCGCCTCCGGCCGGCAAGCCCCTCGGAATCGGCCTCGCGGCGACGGACGTCCGTGCCGAGCAGGAGGCTCGGGTCGGGCGACAGCGAAAGCCAGACGCGGCGCTGTCTCGGGAGGGCGACTCCGGGGAACTCTCCCTCCCGGCCGAGCAGGTCCGCGACGACCTGGAAATGAAGGTGCGGCGGCCAGTCGCCGTTTCCGGGGGGCTCTCCGATCCGGCCGATCACCTGCCCTTTCTCGACGGGCATCCCTCGAGAGAGTTCGGCGAGCGAGTCGCCGGTCAGGTGGCCATAGAGCGTGTAGAACGTCGGCCCTCCTTTCGGGGCGTGCTCCAGGATCACCGTCGGCCCGTAGTCGAGCCGAGCGGCGTTGTCGCGGAAGCTGTGCACGCGGCCGGAAAGCGGCGCGAGAACGAGAGACCCGGGCGCCATGAAGAGGTCGACCGCGAGGTGCACCGTGCGCCACTCCGGCTGCTCGCCTCCCGGGACGCGGAAAGCCTCGCTCTGATACACGAGCCGCGCCTCGTCGTAGCGGCCGACCGCGACCGTGGCTCCTGCCGCCTCCATCCGCTCGAAGATCTTCGCGGTCAGGCCGGCCGTGTCGGCCGCCGCGGCGGGGCTCTCGAGCTCGAGGCTGCCGACGGACAAATCGAAGACGACCGCCCTGGAGAGATCGGCCTCGACGACCGGCCCGATGGAGGTGCGGTTTCGGGAGAGCCAGGCCTCGACGCGGGGCGCCGCCGGGCAGGGAGGCAGCCCGCAGGCGTCGCGGAAAAGGCACTCCGCCAGCCGCGGCGGGACTTCCCGCAGCTTCTCGAGCGCCTCCCACGCCGGAGACTCGGTCACGGTCAGGTAGGCGTTTTCGGGCTCCGCCGCGCGCCGGTGGGCCGAGAGGCACACGCTCACGCAGAGCCGGATCGCGGCGAGGGGAAACACGGCCGCGAGCTCCTGCTCGTCCAGGGGACGAACCGCGTGGTAGCCGCCCACCACGGCCGCGGCCGCCGAAACCGGGTCGCCGTCGCCGAGCATCGCGTAAGCCGCGGCCACGGCGACCTCGCAGACCGTCCACGCCTCCAGCATGTCGCCGAAGTCGAGCAGACCCGCGACCGGCCGGTGCCCGGGCGTCGGGTCGCCGACGAGGACGTTCCAATCGTTGCCGTCGTTGTGGATGATGCCACGGCGAAGGCGGGCGGACAGCGGCGGCAGGATCTCCTCCCACAGCCGCGCGAATCGCCGGACGATCTCGCGCCGCCTCGGATCTTCGATCGCCCCGAGGTGGCAGCCGATCACGCCGAGGGCGAGCGCCGGGTTCCAGTCCAGCTCCCGCGCCGCGGCCGGATGCGCGAACCCTTCCAGCGCCAGGTCGAGCCGACCCAGAAACCCGCCCACCGCCGCGAGCAGATCGCGCGAGCGCGGGCGGCAGTCCGCCAGGATCCGTCCGGGCAGGTAGGTCAGCATCCGCGCGAGGCGCACCGAGCCGTCGGGCGCCTGCACCTCGGCCGTCGAGAGACCCGAAGAGGTGGGACGGATCCGCGGGAGCGCCAGATCGGGCGCGCGCCGCGCCAGCCAATCGAGCGCCGCGTTTTGCAGATCGAGAGACTCGGGCCGCTCCGACGGCCCCGACAGCTTCAGGACGAACGTACCGCCTGGCGCCGTGAGCTGAAAATTCTGATCCCGCTCGCTCGGAAGCTCCCGAGCCGCGGCGGCGACCCCCCAGAGGTCGCGCGCGATCCTCGCCGCGTCCTCTTCACGAAAACGCGGGCGCCGCGAGATCGCCGTGGCCATGGAACGCCGTTTCCCGTCCGATGGCCGCGGCCCGCTTACGCTCCGCCCCGCCGGCGTCCCCGGAAATACTCCACCATGACCGTGAGCGCCGCGCCGAAGCAGGCGCCGGCGGCGAGCAGCCGGAGCATGTCGACCGGCCGGTATCTTTCGAACGCGCTCGCGCCCATGCCCCAGACTCCGACCAGGCCGACGAACAGGAGCCCGACCGCCGCGACGAGATGCCGGCTCCGGTTTCGCGCGCTCATCGCATGCGGGCGGCAGCGCCGCGAGGCACGAGCCCGCTGCCGGAGCGGGGCCCGGCCAACACGCGTTTGCAGAGCGGCATCATGGAATCCTTCTTGCCTCTCTCCGCGAAGCAGGACGTCGTCGAACGATAGAGCTGGCCGGAATCATACCGCGTCGTCCTTCGCCGCGGCGCGAGGCGACGGCTCATCGATCGGCACCAATCCCGGGCCCGCGCCGCTCACGAAGAACTCGCCCGACCGGGCGGCTTCGGGGTAGCGGCCGCGGTAGTCCGCCTCCCACTCCTCGCGGAACTCCTGCGCGCGGCCCGACGGCGCGAGCGCCCAGACGCTTCCTCCGAAGCCGCCCCCGAAGGCCGAGGCCGCAAGGGCCCCGAGGTTTCTGGCCGAGCGCGCGAGCGTCACCGTCTCCGGAATCTGGTTGCCCAGCAGACGCTCGGCCCGATCCTGCGACCGGTCGACCAGAGAGCCGAGCGCCGCCATGTCGCCCGACGAAAGCGCCTTCGCCGCCGCGGGCACGATGCGCTCGCTCTCCTCGAAGAACTGATCGAATCGGTCCCGCAGGGCTTGCGGCGCGAAGTCGGGGTGCTTGCGGTACCGCAGCACGTCTCGAATCCGCTCGGGCGCATCCGACGTTCGCGACGCCGCGGCGCCGAGCGTCGGATCGGAGCGCCCCGTGGCTTCGTTCCACAGGTCCAGCACCGCCCGGGCAGCGAGTGACGCGCGGTTGTAGCGCTCGCGCGCGCTGCCGGTTTTGTCGGCGGAGACGCCGCTGACCGCGAGCACGAAAACCCAATCGGGAGGCAGCCGCACGCTTCCCTCCGCGCGCACCGGACAGAAGGCGTAGCGGGAGAGGCGCCCCGCGCGGCAGCAGAGGATCGCGGTGTGGTCCTCGCTCCCGCCGAAGGTCCCCACGCCCTCGTCTCCCGCGAACGTGCCGAAGGCGTACCCGTTCTCGACACAGCCGAGATAGCCGGCGAGATCCTCCGGGGATCGGATGTTTTCGGCGTACTCCAAGCGCTCTTCCAGGCGATTGACGCGGGAAAGCGCCGTGAAGATCGAGACCACCAGGGCGCTCGAGCTCGACATGCCCGAGGCCCGCGGCAGGTCCGAGGCGAGCGCGATGTCGGCGCCCGAAAGCGGCCCGGGGAAGTTCCCGGCCACGCGCCGCGCGACGGCCGCCGCGTAAGCCGTCCAACCGGCCGCCCCGGGCCGAGCCCGCTCGGAAAGGGGCATCTCCGCCGCCGTCCGCCGTCCGGCGTCCAGGATCCGCACGACCCGGTCCGGACGGGGCCGCGAAAGGACGCAGAACCCCCTCTCGACGGCGCCAAGGAGGCTCCGCCCGCCGGCGTAGTCCGTGTGCTTGCCCAGCACCTCGATGCGTCCCGGCACGAACCAGCGCGAAGTCCCGGCTGCGTCTCCGGCCGCCTCCCGGAGCGCCCCCTCCGCCCTCTCGAAGAGCTCGGCCTTGCGCGCCGCGGCGGGCTCGCTCATCCCGGCCTCCGTCAGGAGCGCCGCGGGGCCCGCCCTCACGGCGCGGCCTCGACGTTCTTCAGACGCTCCGCCACCGTCGCGATGTCCGCGCGCCGGGAGAGGTCGAGCACTCCGCCCCGCCAGCGGATCACGCGGATGCGGAGAAGGCCAGCGGTGACCGCTTCGTGGACCGCCCGGGGCAGCTCCCTTTCGCCGCGCGGCGAGAGCGGCGTCGCTCGACAGGGACCGAAGATCGAAGGACCGAAACGCCAGCAGTTCATGCTGATCAGCGGATTCGGGCCCGCCGCGGCGAGCGCGGCCGCGTCCGGCTTCTCCAGGATTCCGGTCAGGGCGCCTTCCGAAGATACGGTGCAGACCGCGTAGGCGCGCACCCGCTCGGGCTCGACGTTGCTTTCGGCGAGCAGCGCCTCGCGCTCGAAGAGCACCGTTGCGGGCTCCGAGAGCAGGCGAAGTTGCCGCAGGGCCTCGACAGGGTAGTAGTTGTCGGAGTTGACGACGAGAAAATCCTCTCCCGCGGCGAACGCCTCCGCCGCGAGCAGGGCGTCGGCCGTCCCCGCCGCGTCCTTCTGGACCGCGAAGTCCACGTGGATCCGCCGGGGCGGGCTCTCGACCGTGTAGTAGTCGCGCACCGCCCCGTGCTCCGGCCCGATCACGAGGCACGTCTCCTCGTAGCCGGCGTCGGCGATCGCGGAAAGAACGTAGTCGAGAAAAGGACGGCCGATCGGGATCAGGGCCTTGATCCCCTTCTGCGCCATCGCGGCCTGGGCCGGATCGAGCGAGGCGGCTTCGTCCTCCCGCCGCATGCGCCGGCCCAGGCCCCGCGCGAGGACGACCGCCTTGCGCGCCGCCTTCATGCCTCTCTCGTCCAGAGCCTCGGCAGCAAGCGCGCCAGCGCCAGGCCGCTCGAGGCGAACAGCACGAGCCAGACGAGCGTCTGGCCCCTTCGCCCGTACAGGGCGCTGCCCGCTCCGAAAAGCGCCGCGTACACGAAGACGCAGCCGAGCACCCAGCCGAGCAAGCCCTGCGCGAGAGAGTCCGGAGATGGCCCGACGCCCGCCTCCTCACGGATGCCGCGCCAGCCCGGGCCGGCGGGGCGCGTCAACCGGTAGAAGGCGAGGAGCCGCTTCCGATCGGTCGGCGCCGTCGCGAAGGTCACGGCGAGCCAGACCGCCGTCGTCAAGGCGACGGTCGCGACGAGGGAGACGTGAGGCGCGACCGGATGGCCGCTCTTGCCCGCGGCGAAGAAGGCCGCGGCGGCGAGGAAGGAGCTGCCCATCGCCGCCACCTCGCTCCAGGCGTTGATCCGCCACCAGAACCAGCGCAGCAGATAGATCAGACCCGTGCCGGCTCCGACCGACAGCAGCAGGTCGAAGCTCTGGCGGGCGGTCTCGAGGACGAGCGTGAGCAGGGCGGCGCAGAGCATCAGAAGCCCCGTCACCAGCCTGCCGACCGCGACGTAGTGGCGCTCGGGAGCGTCTCGTCTCCAGAACCGCCGGTAGAAGTCGTGGACCAGGTACGAGGTTCCCCAGTTCAGATGCGTCGAGAGGGTCGAGACGTAAGCCGCGAGCAGGCCCGCGACCATCAAGCCCAGGAGGCCCGGCGGCAGAAACTTCAGCATGGCCGGGTACGCCATGTCATGCCCGATCAGCTTCGGGTCCACGTAGGGGAAGGCCGCCGCGATGTCGGAGAGCTTCGGGAAGACGAGCATCGAAGAGAGCGCCACCAGGATCCAGGGCCACGACCGAACGGCGTAGTGGGCCACGTTGAAGAAGAGGGTCCCCGCCAGAGCGTCCTTCTCGGTGCGGGAGGCGAGCATCCTCTGCGCGATGTAGCTGCCCCCGCCCGGCTCGGCCCCCGGATACCAGACCGACCACCACTGGATCGTCAACGGCACGACGAGGACGGAAAGCGTCAGCCCCCAATCGGAAAAGTCCGGAAGGAGCGCGAGCGACTTCGGATCGATCCGGCGCAGGAGGCCCGAGAGGCCTCCCACCTGCGGCTGCTTCAGCGCGAAGTAGGCCGCCGCGACCGATCCCGTCATCGCGATCCCGAACTGGACGAAATCCGTCGCGAGCACCCCCCAAAGTCCCGAGGTCGCGGCGAACGCGACGTTCATGGCCGAGCAGACGAGCAAGGTCTTGCCCATGGGCCAGCCGAGCACGACGTTGGCGATCTTCGCGGCCGCGAGGTTGACCGTCGCCATGATGACGCAATTGAAGAAGAGCCCCAGGTAGATCGCGCGGAACCCGCGCACGAAGACCGCGGGGCGGCCCGAGTACCGGATCTCGTAGAACTCGAGGTCGGTCAGGACGCTCGAGCGGCGCCACAGGCGCGCGTAGAAGAAGACCGTCAACATCCCGGTCAGCAGGAACGACCACCACAGCCAGTTGTTTGCGACGCCCTTCTCGCGGACCATGTTCGTGACGAGGTTGGGCGTGTCGGTCGAGAAAGTCGTGGCCACCATGGACACGCCCACCAGCCACCAGGGAGCGGCCCGGCCCGACGTGAAGAACTCGCTGGTGCTCTTGCCGGCGCGGCGCGCGAGGAAGACCGCCGGGAGGAAGGAGACCACGATCGACAGGGCGACGACGAGCCAATCGATCGTGGTCAAGCGCATCCGCCAGCCCCTTCTCGCGAAAACGGCCGCGGCAATATACGCGATCCCGATTTGAGCCGGCGCCGCGGAAGTGAAAGCATCGCTCCATGCGCGCCCTCCGTCGCCCGGCGCTGGCCGCCGTGCTCGTCGCGGCGGCGCTTCTGCCGGAAGGCGCCGACGCCCGGCCGCCCGCGCGCCGGACGGAAAACGTCGTCCTCATCGTGTCCGACGGCCTCCGGTGGCAGGAGGTGTTCCGGGGCGCGGAGGAGGACCTCTCCAACGAGCAATGCGGCTCGATCCCGAACGTCGAGGAATTCCGCCGCGAGTTCTGGCGCGACACGCCCGAAGAGCGCCGGCGCGCCCTTCTCCCCTTCTTCTGGGACGTCATCGCCGCCCGCGGCCAGCTCTTCGGCAACCAGACCGAGGGAAGCCTCGCGCACGACACCAACGGACGGGACTTCTCCTATCCCGGGTACAACGAGATGCTGGCGGGCGTCCCGGATCCCCGGATCGACTCGAACGATCCCGTGCCCAACCGCAACGTCACGGTATTCGAGTGGCTGAACCGGCAGCCACGCCTGGCGGGGCGGGTCGCGGCCTACGGCACCTGGAGCGTCTTCGACGCCATCTTCAACGCGAAGAGGAGCGGCCTGAAGGTCTGCGCGGGATGGCGGCCCGCGAAGGCCTGCCTCGCGCCGCCCGTTCCGGAGACTCTCCGGCGCCTCTTCGAGACGACGACCCCCTACTGGACCCAGAACGTCTGGGACTCGTTCCTGCAGGCCGCCGTTCTGGACGAAGTGACGCGGCGCCGGCCGCGGGTGCTCTTCGTCGGGTACGGCGAGACGGACGAGTGGGCGCACCTGGGCCGCTACGGTCGGGTGCTCGCGGCGGCCCACCGCGTGGATGCCTTCATCGCCGAGCTGTGGGACACGATGCAGGCGATCCCGCAGTACCGGGGGAAGACGACGTTTCTCGTCGCCGCCGACCACGGGCGCGGGCAGGGGCTCGAGGACTGGAAGGACCACGGCCGCGACGCGCCGGGCGCCTCGGAGATCTGGATCGCCGTTCTCGGCCCGGACACGCCGGCCCTGGGCGAGAGAAGAACGGCGCCTCCGGTGATCCTGGGACAGATCGCGTCGACCGTGGCGGCGCTCCTCGGCTACGACTACCGCAAGGCTTTCCCCGACGCGCCGCCGCCGCTGCCCGACGTGATGGCGGCGCGCTGAAGCGCGCGACGCCCGGACCCGCTTGCCGCGCGTGCTACGATGCGCGGCCGCGATGACGGCCTTTTCCGGCGTCTTCTCCGTTCTCCCCACGCCCTTCACGCCCGGGGACGAGGTGGACCACGACAGCCTCCGGCGGGTCATCGACCTCGACCTCGGCGCCGGCGTCGACGGCCTGACGGCTCTGGGCGTCACGAGCGAGGCGGCGCGGCTCTCCGAGCGGGAGCGCGCGGAAGTCCTCGCGACCGTCGTCTCCCGTGTGGCGGGGCGCGTGCCCGTGGTCGTCGGGGCGACGGCCGAGGGCACCACGCTCTGTCTCGAGCGCTGCCGCGCGGCGCGCGCCGCCGGGGCGGCTGCCGTCATGGTGAGCCCGCCGCGGATGCCGA
The DNA here is from genome assembly GCA_050257975.1 of Acidobacteriota bacterium. Taxonomy (GTDB): domain Bacteria; phylum Acidobacteriota; class Thermoanaerobaculia; order UBA5066; family Gp7-AA6; genus DATBFU01. The sequence continues at coordinate 4,259 of JBLMXY010000177.1, read as the reverse complement.
AGATCAACTCCGACGCGGTCCTCCGCCACTTCGCGGCGGTGGCGCAGGCCGTGGACCTTCCCGTCGTCGTTCAGGACTACCCGCCGGTCTCGGGCTATGCGATGGAGCCCGCGCTCCTGGTCCGCATCGCCCGGGAGATTCCGGCGGCGCGCGCGATCAAGCTCGAGGACGCGCCCACACCCTACAAGACCGCGCGCATCCTGGAAAAGGCGGAAGGGCTGCCGCTCTCGATCCTGGGCGGGCTGGGCGGCGTGTATCTCTACGAGGAGCTGCTCGCCGGAGCCGCCGGAGCGATGACCGGGTTCGCGTACCCGGAGATCCTCGTCGAGGTCGTCCGCCTCTTCCGCGGCGGGAAGAGGGAAGAAGCCGCGGACGTCTTCTACCGCAGCGTCGCTCTCATGCGCTTCGAGTTCCAGGAAGGCATCGGCCTGGCAATCCGCAAGGAGGTGCTCCGCCGCCGCGGCGCGATCGCGCACGCCGCTGTTCGGGCTCCCGCCGCCCCGCTCGACGCCTCGACGCGGGAGGCGCTCGACCGGGTGCTCGCCTGGGCCGGCAAGACGAAGGAGCAGTCATGGACCTCGGCCTGAAAGGAAAAATCGCCATGGTCGCCGGGGCCTCCCGCGGCCTCGGGTTCGCCGTCGCGCGCGCCCTCGCGGAGGAGGGCGCCGCGGTGTCCATCGCCTCGCGCGACGCGGCCGCGATCGAGAAGGCCGGCGAGGCGATTCGCTCGGAGACCCGCGCGGAGGTTCTGACGCTTCCCGCCGACGCACAGTCTCCCGAGGCGCTCGAACAATGGCGGGACGCGACGCTCCGGCGGTTCGGAAGGCTCGATCTGCTCTTCGCCAACTCCGGAGGACCCCCGGCCGGGAGATTCGCCGACATGGGGGACGCCGCCTGGCAGAGCGGGTTCGAGCTGCTGGTCCTTTCGGTCATCCGGATGGCGCGGCTGGCGATCGCTCCAATGCGGGAGGCCGGCGGCGGCGCGATCCTCTTTTCCACCTCGTCCTCGGTCAAGGAGCCGATCGCCAACCTGACGCTCTCCAACGTCCTGCGCGGCTCCGTGTCCGCGCTCGCCAAGACGCTCGCCCTGGAGCTCGCGCCCGACAGGATTCGCGTCAACCAGCTCATCCCGGGGCGCATCGACACCGACCGGGTCCGGCAGCTCGACGAGATCAACGCGAAGAAGGCGGGCGTCTCGCCCGAGGAGCAACGGAAACGGATGGTCGCGGCGATCCCGCTCGGGCGATACGGGCGGCCCGAAGAGTTCGGCCGCGCCGCCGCCTTCCTGCTGTCCGACGCCGCGGCCTACGTCACCGGCGCCACGCTGCAGGTCGACGGCGGCGCGCTGCGGGGCGTGCTGTAGGAGAAAGACATCCCATGAGCCTGATGAGGAGCGCCCTGCTCGCGGCCTCCGAGAGCCGCTTCCTGCGCGAGCGGGCGACGAAGCTCCGATTCGTGCGCGCGGCCGTGACGCGCTTCATGCCGGGCGAGGACGTCGAGTCCGCCCTGGAGGCGTCCCGGGCCCTGGGCGTCCCGACCGTCCTGACGCATCTCGGCGAAAACCTCGCGAGCGCGAAAGAGGCCGGCGACGTCGCAACGCACTACCTGGACGTGCTCGAGACCATCGAGAAGGCCGGGCTCGACGTCGAGATTTCGGTCAAGCTCACGCAGCTCGGCCTCGACTTCTCCAGGGAAGAGTGCGAGAAGCACCTCCACGCGCTCGCCGAGCGGGCGAAGGCGCTCGACAACTGGATCTGGATCGACATGGAATCGAGCGCCTACACGGATGTGACCCTCGAGATCTATCGGCGAGCGAGAGAGAAGTTTCCGAACACCGGCCTCTGCGTGCAGGCGTACCTCTATCGCACGGCGAAGGATCTCGAGCCGCTCCTCGCCCTGGGCGCCGGCATCCGCCTGGTCAAAGGCGCCTACAGGGAGCCGCCCGACAAGGCCTTTCCGAGAAAGAGCGACGTCGACGAAAACTTTTACCGGCTCGCGACGCAGCTTCTCTCCTTCCAGGCGCGAACCCGAGGCGTGCGCGCGATCTTCGGCACGCACGACCCGGCGCTCATCCGCCGAATCGAGGACTTCGGACGCATGGAGAAGCTTCCGCCGCAGGCGCTCGAGTTCCAGATGCTCTACGGGATCCGCAGGCAGGAGCAGGAGCGCATCGCGCAGGCGGGCTACACGTTCCGGGTGCTGATCTCCTACGGCGCCGCCTGGTGGGCCTGGTACATGCGGCGGTTGGCCGAGCGGCCGGCCAACGTGCTCTTCGTCGTCAAGACGATGCTCGCGCGGTAGCGCGAGCCGTCACCGGCGCGGCATTTCCTTCGAAAGCTCCGCGTCCCAGTCGATCACGAGCGTGATCGGCGTCCCTTGCGCGTCCTCGGCGAGCATGTTGATCAGGAACCGCTGCCCGTCGGCGCTCGCTGCGTAGGTGTTCCAGCCGTACATCGTTTCCAGAACGCTCGCCATCGGCGCCCGGAAGAGGGGCGTCGAGGCGCCCGTTTCGAAGGCGGGCGGACGGCTCCGGACTTCGACGGCGACGACCCGGCCGTCGGCCAACAGATAGAAGAGCTCCCTCCCGTCCCGGCGCCAGTGGGGCTGATATCCGCCGTCGCGGGACACCTGCCACTTTCCAGGGCCGTTCGGGAAGGGCCGCACGTAGATCTCGGATCTCCCGCTCTCGTCCGAGGCGTAGGCCATGAAGCTGCCGTCCGGCGAGATCTCGCCGGCGTGCTCGTTGAATGGGCTCCCGGCGAAAAGAAAGGGAACGCGCTCCCCGGCCATCGGAAGCACCCAGATGTCCCACTTGTTCTTCGGGTCGATGACGGCATACGTCAGGAAGCGGCCGTCGGCCGACCAGCTCGTCGCCAGCTGCGGGCGGTCCTGGTGGAAGAGCGGCTGCTCCGCCGCGGCGCCGCTGGTCAACTTCTCGTACAGGGCGGGAGGACTTCCCCGAATGGAGGAGAAGACGACGCGGCTCCCGTCGGGCGACAGGACCGGGAAGAAATCGGTGCCGGGATCGAACGTGACGCGGGACGGAGCTGCCCGCCCCATCTCGAGGACCCAGATGTCCAGGTCTCCAGCCACCGACGCCTCGTCGCAGGCCGCGAGCCGGGCGTCCGCCGAGAGCGAGAGGCTGTTGCGAAAGCCCGGCGATCCGATGCGCTCGATCAGCTTGCCGTCCCGGCCGATCCAGGCGAGCTGGGTCAACGAAGCGTTGGCCGGAAAGTACGCGAGCTTCCCGTCGTTGGACACCGAAAAGAGGGAGTGAAAGGTGATCGCGTTCAAGCCGACGTCGGGCACGATCGGAACGGGATTGCCGGAGAGCTCGAGCTTGCCCGCGTCGAATCGCTGCGCCACGAGCTCGTTGCCGCGCAGGAAGAGGAGATACCCCGGCGCGGCGTACGCGGCCGTGGATCGCGAGCCGACGAGTCGCTTCGAGTCCTTCGAGTCGATCGAGCCGACGTAGATGGCGTTCTCTTCGGGGTTGCGGTCCCACGCCAGGTAAAGGTAGTGCCGGCCGTCCGGCAGGAAGTATGGGGATCGCCGGAATGGTCCCTTTCCGGGCGGCTCTCCCAGCGGGACGGGTTTCGCCTCGCCTCCGGAGGCGGAGATCATGTGCGGGGGCTGCGGCGGGCTCGGCACGAACAGGATCGTGCCCTCCGAATTCCAGGTCCCGCCTCGCGGCGTCGGCGCGTCGGCCAGAGTCTGGGAGCGGCCCCCCGCGGCCTCGATCGTCTTGAGCTTGCCCTGGGCAAAGAAACCCAGGGACCGCCCGTCGGGAGACCAGAACGGCATGCGGGCGCCTTCCGTGTCCGCGAGCGCCACGGCCGTCAACGAGTCGAGAGAGCGGATGTAGAGGAGATTCTTCCCGGAACCGTCCAGCGCCGCGAACGCGATCCGCGTGCCGTCCGGCGAGAGCGCGGGAGCCTCCTGCAGCACGAGAGCGACGTTCTTCGGCGGCAGGAGCGAGACACGGCTCGCGCGAGCGGCGGCGGCGGGAGGACGCGCGAGACGGCGTCCCGCCACCCACCCGAAGGCGCCGACCACGAGGGCGAGCGCGATCGTGCCGATCCAGCCGACTGTCCGACGCGGCCCTCGTCGGGGCTCTTCAGCCTCGCCGGGCGCCCCTTCCGCAAGCCACGCGAGCTCGAGCCCGACGTCTCCCGCGCTCTGCCAGCGCCGCTCCGGATCCTTGGCGAGGCACCTTCGGATGACGCGGTCGAGAGCCCGGGGCGCCGTCGCCTCGATCT
>JBLMXY010000176.1:0-3440 GCA_050257975.1 Acidobacteriota bacterium | reverse complement strand
TCTACGACGACATCGGCACGACCAGGGACAAGGACCGCGGAGCCCTGCCGTTCCGGGTCTGGCAGATGTTCGACGCGATGGTCTCTTTCCTGAAGCAGGGCAAGGTCGCGGAATTCGTCTGCGCCGGCGGCACGATGTCGCACTACGCGGGCGACGCCTGCCAGCCGCTCCACATCTCGCGGTTCCATCACGGGAAAACGAAGGCCGAGGAGGGCGTGCACTCCGCCTACGAGACACAAATGGTCGACGCGAACCGCGCCGAGCTCGTCGCCGGCGTCAATGCGGCGGCGAAGGCAAAGGCGAAACCGAAGGTCAAGACAGGCAAGGAAGCGGCGCATGCGGTCATTGCGCTCATGCGCACGACCTTTCAGGCGCTGCCCCCCGCGACGGTGATCGACGTCTACGACCAGGTCGGCAAGAAGCCCAAGGCCATGTGGCCCCGGTTGAAGCAGGAGACGATCGCGACGGTCGTCCGGGGGGCGGCGAACCTCGCCATGCTGTGGGAGAGCGCCTGGAAGCAGGGCGGCGGCGACGAGCTTCCCGCGAGCAAGCTCGTCGAGATCCCGACCAAGACGCTCATGAAGCTCTACAACGATCGAGAGTTCGTCGAATCGATGTGGCTGGACGAAATGGCAGGGTCGGGCATCGGCGTCGCGTAGACCCGACCCGCGCTCGGCCGGGGCGCTCGGTCTCAAGACACGTCCGCCTCGGTCCGCCATCCGTCGCAGCGAAGTCTTCACGCTTTCGAGCGGAGAGGGAGGAGCGGGGGGAGCTTCCTGGAGCTCGGGAGCCCGATCCAAACCGGGCCATTCCGCAGCTAGAATCCCGTCCACCTTAATGCCCATCGCCACCGGCTCTCGCCTGGGCCCCTACGAGATCCTCGCGCCGATCGGCGCGGGAGGGATGGGAGAGGTTTATCGGGCGAAGGACACGCGCCTCGAGCGAACGGTCGCGGTCAAGGTGCTGCCGCAGCGTCTCTCTTCCTCGCCCGAAGGACGCCAGCGGTTCGAGCGGGAAGCCAAGACGATCTCGCAGCTCTCGCACCCGCACATCTGCGCCCTCTACGACGTGGGCCGGGAGGGCGAGACCGAGTACCTGGTCATGGAGCTTCTCGAGGGAGAGACGCTGTCGGATCGGCTGGCGAAGGGCCCCCTGCCGCTCGAGCAGACGCTGCGCTACGGGATCGAGATCGCCGGGGCGCTCGACAAGGCGCACCGGCAGGGGATCGCGCACCGGGACCTGAAGCCCGGCAACGTGATGCTGACGAAATCGGGAGTGAAGCTGCTCGACTTTGGCCTCGCGAAGGTGGTCGAGCCGGCTGCTTCTCCGTCGAGCGTGACGTCGCTGCCGACGCAGCAGGGTCTGACGCAGGAGGGGACGATTCTCGGGACCTTCCAGTACATGGCGCCCGAGCAGCTCGAGGGCAAGCCGATCGACGCGCGGACGGACATCTGGGCGCTCGGCTGCGTCCTCTACGAGATGGCGACGGGCCGGAAGGCGTTTTCGGGATCGAGCCAGGCGTCCCTGATCTCCTCGATCATGACGAGCGAGCCGGCCGCGATCTCGACACTGGCGCCCCTGTCGCCGCAGGCGCTGGATCGGGTGGTCCGGTCCTGTGTCGCCAAGGATCCCGAGGATCGCTGGCAGAGCGCGGGCGACGTGGCGAAGGAGCTGCGCTGGATCTCCGAGGGGTCGGCCGCGGGTGTCGCGGCGGCGGCGGCGCCTGCCGCGCGCCGCAAGGCACGCGAGCGGCTCGCCTGGCTCGCGGCGCTCCTGGCGGTGGCGGCGGCCTCGGCGCTGATGTCGGCCTGGTTCCTCGCGCGTCCGGCGCCCCCTTCGGCGTCCGTGCGCTTCGACGTTCTTCCGCCCGCGGGCGGCGAGTTCCTCTCGGCCGGCTGGCTCTCGCCCGACGGCCGGTCGCTCGCCTTCTCCGCTCCCGACAATTCGGGCACTCAACGAATCTGGATTCGCGCGCTCGACTCCGTCGAGGCGAGGCCCGTCGAGGGAACGGGCGACGTGAGCGATCTGCTGAGCCTCGCGTGGTCGCCCGACGGGCGGTCCTTCGCCGTGGCGGCGGAGCACCGGATCAAGCGAATCGCGATCGCGGACGGCAGCGCTCAGCCCGTGTGCGCCACTCAGACGACCTTCGGGCTTTCGTGGGGAGCGGCCGGCGCCCTGGTGTTCGTGCCGGGATACGGCAGCGGCGTGATGCAGGTCCCCGCTTCCGGCGGCACGCCGTCGGCGGTCACGTCGGTCGATCGGCCCGGCGGAGAGGTGGCGCATCTCTGGCCTCGCTTTCTCCCTGACGGACGGCGGTTCCTTTTCTTCGCGCGGACCAGGGCAGGACGGGAGAGCCAGCAGGGCTGGATCACGTCGGCGTCGCTCGACGCCAAAGGCACGCGGCGCATCCGCGCGGCCGACGGGTTCGTCGGGGTCGCCGAGGGCCAGCTTCTCTTCATTCTTTCCGGCACGCTCTACGCTCAACCCTTCGATCCGAAGACCCTGGCGGTTCGCGGCGAGCCCGCCGTCATCGCCGGGCGGCCCTTCGTGGATGGGAGCAACTTGAACTCCCTCGCCGACGCGGCGGGCCCGACCCTCGTCTTTCGGTCGGACCCGCCCAAGCTCCGGCGGCTCGTCTGGATGGATCGCGGCGGCCGGAAGCTTTCCGAGGTGGGAGCGCCCGAGGCCTACCGAGAGCGTCTCGCGATTTCGCCGGACGGCCGCCTGGCGCTCGTAGGTCGTCGGGAGCCTCAGCGGGGTGTCAACCAGCTCTTGCTGCTCGACCTCGCGCGCGGCACGGCGGCGCGCTCGGGCTCCGGGGTCGAGGAGGAGAGTTACCCGGTCTGGTCGCCGGACGGCCAACGGTTCCTGCTCGACTGGGACCGGGAGGGACCCTACGACCTGGTCATCCGCCGGCTCGACGGCTCGAGCGCCGACGAGGTCGTCCTCCGGTCGGAGTTCGACAAGGTGGCCCAAGACTGGTCGCGCGACGGCAAGGTCATCCTGTTCCGTGACTACGATCCCAGGCAGCCCGGGCTTGGAATCCTTCCTCTCGGCTCGAAAGACCCGCCGTCCCACGTCGCGGGATCCGAGCGGGCCGACGGGTTCCGCCTGTCGCCGGATGGCCGCTGGATCCTCTGGACCTCCGCGGAGTCGGGACGGCGGGAGGTCTACGTCCAGCGCTTCCCCGACGGCTCGGCCCGGCAGCAGGTGTCCGTCGGCGGCGGCGCGAGCGCCCGCTGGCGCCCGGACGGGCGGGAGATCTTCTTCGTGTCGCCGGACGCGAAGCTGACGGCGGCGTCGGTGGATTCGAGCGAAGGGTCGCTCCGGATGTCGATTCCGGCTCCGCTCTTCCCGGTCTCCCGGGCGCAGATGGAGGATGCCTACACCGGCGCAAAGGCCCTCAACTGGGACGTTTCTCCGGACGGGAGCAAGTTTCT
>JBLMXY010000175.1:0-24341 GCA_050257975.1 Acidobacteriota bacterium | reverse complement strand
TCGGGCACCGCGTACCGCCCGATGCTGCTGCTCTCCTACGCCGTCCAGTGGTGGATCCACGGCCGGCGCGTCGTCTTCTTTCACGCCGTGAACCTGCTTCTGCACGCGGCAGCGACGCTTCTGCTCTGGGCCCTCTTCCGCCGCCTGAGCGTTCCGGCGGCGGCCGCCTTCGCGGCGTCCCTTCTCTTCGCGGTGCACCCGATCCACGTCGAGGCGGTCACGAGCCTGGTGGGACGCGGCGAGACGCAGGCGGCCGTGTTCACGCTTCTCTTCCTTCTTCTCGCCCCGAGATCCTGCGACCCAACGCGCCGCCGCGCTGCGGCGCTCGCCGCCGCCGCGGTCCTCTACCTGCTCGCCCTCCTGACCAAGGAGAGCGCGGCCACCGCACCGGCTCTCGCCTTCCTCTGTTTCTTCCGGCTTGCCGAAGGGGGAACCCTGAACCGGCTCCGCGAAGCATTCCGGCGCGGGCTGCCTCTCTACGCCGGCTCGGCGGCCGTTCTCGCCGGCTACTTCGGGCTGCGCGAATGGGTGCTCGGAGGATGGATCAAGGCCGGCCGGACGGGGATCTTCGAGGTGGAGAACCCGCTCGCTTCGCTCTCCGACGCGGCGCGTGTCGGCAACGCATGCCTCCTGCTGCTGCGCTACCTCGGCCGCATCTTCTTTCCCCTGCGGCTTTCCGCCGACGAGTCTGCCTGGTCGATCCGGCCGGTCGGAGCCGCGTCGGTCCTGGCAATCGGCGCCGTGCTGCTTCTCGCCCTGGCCGCAGGGGCGGCGCTCCTTCGCCCCCGCTCGGCGGCCGCGTTCGGCTTCCTCTTCTTCGGCCTCGCGATGCTGCCGGCCTCCAATCTTCTCTTTCCGATCGGGACGATCTTCGCCGAGCGCGTGGCGTACCTGCCTTCGGCCGGCGTCTGCCTGATCGCGGCTGCGGCGCTCGCCGGACCGGCCGAGCGGCTCGGCGCCGTGGCCCCGGCGCGACTCTCCGCCCTGGCCGGAATCGCGCTTCTGCTCTCGGTCCGCACCGCGATCCGCGACACCGTCTGGTCGAGCGACGAGACGCTCTTCGAGAACAGCGTCCGCGTGGCGCCGGCGAGCGCGAAGAACCAATACAATCTGGGCTACATCCGCGCGGAGCACTTCCGGTTTCGGGAGGGGCTCGAGGCCTACCGGCGCGCGACGCGCATCTACGGCAAGTACTGGGACGCCTGGGCCGGCGTCGGACGGTGCCAGCGCGAGCTCGGAATGCTGCCGGCCGCCAGGCGCTCCTACGAGCGCGCGCTCGAGGCGCTTCCGACCTACGAGAACGGCTTCTTCGGCCTCGGCCTGGTCCTCGAAGACCAGGGGAAGGACCGCGAGGCGCTGGAGACCTACCGCAAGGGCCTCGCGAAAAATCCGAGGTCGCTCCCCCTCGCGTTTCGCGTGGCGACCTTGGAGTCGCGTCTCGCCGATGCGGCCGCCGGCAAGTCCTGGAAGCAGGCGCTCGCGGCCCACCCCGGATCGCTTCCGGTCCGCTTCGGGTACGCCCGCTGGCTGCGGTCGCGCGGAGAAGGAGAGGCTTCGCGCCGCGAGCTGCGCCGCATCCTCGCCGTGGCTCCCGACGACGCGCCGGCCCTGCGGCTGCTCGCGGAGGAGAGCGCCGAAGGGGGCCGGCTCTTCTCCGCGGGGCTCGCGCGGGAGAAAGCGTTCCGCGCGACGCGCGCAAGCGGCGACCTGTTGCTCCTTCTGGACGCCGCCTCGAGCGACCCCGGCTACCGCCGCCGGTTCGCGGCCCTGCGGCCGCGGCTGGAAAGGGTCGCGCCCTGGGCATTTCGCTGCGCCGAGTCCTGCGGCGCCCTCAGTGCGGCTCCCCGCCGGCCCGCGTCGCCCGGATTTGCCGCCGGCGGATGAGCGCGGCGCGGCGCCGCGCGGCGCGCTCGGCGACGCGCGGGTGCCGCTGGTGGAAGAGCGCGAGCGCGGCCCGCGTCACGAGGTAGGTCGCCAGCGCGATCGCCACGGCGATGACGGTCGTGCCCACGAGGAAGGAGAGCAGCCGCGGGACGAGTGTCGGCCCGCGAAACGCCAGCCAGAAGTCGTGGTGGAGGAGCTTGCCCCACGGCAGCCGTGGCACGGTGTGCGAGTCGTAGCGGAGGATCCAGCGGCCGAGGCGGTAGCCGATCGCGTAGACGGGAGGCAGGGTCCACGGGTTGCCGGCGAACTGCCCCAGAAGCGCGTCGATGCGGTTCAACCGGAAGAGGAAGGCGAGACCGAGCGCCAGCAGCAGGTGCAGGCCGAGGAACGGGGAGAAGCCCACGCCCACGCCGAGCGCGATCGCGGCGGCGATGCGCTCGTGCGGCTCCTCGCGCCCGAGCCAGTCGAGCATCAGCACCCTCCAGCGGCGTTTCCAGGTGAAGGGGTGGCGGCGGCGCCGGAAGGCGCGGGAGGTGAGGAGATTCACCGGGGCTCCCGCAGGTGATCGTATCCGAGGGCCGACACCTCCCGGTCGCCCGAGGGAGACCGCAGGACGGCCCCCCGGCCCGGCTCGATTCGCCCGATGCGCCGCACGGAAACGCCGCCCGGTCCTTCGGCAGGCACCTCCGCGGCCCGCTCCGGCGCGACGGCGAAGAGCAGCTCGTAGTCGTCTCCGCCCGAAAGCGCCAGCTCGAGCGGGTCGAGACCCTCGGCCCGCGCGAACTCGGCGAGCGAGTGGGAGACCGGCACCCGGTCGGCTTCGAGCACCGCCCGTACGCCCGAGGCCTCGGCCAGGCGCCCGGCGTCGATGCCGAGGCCGTCGGACACGTCGATGGCGGCCTTGGCCCGACCCTCCCGCGCCAGGGCGAGGCCCAGCGGCAGGCGCGGCTCGGGATCGCGGTAAGCGGCCAGAAGCTCGGCCGCAGCCGCGGCGGGAAGGCCCGGCGCCTGCGGCTTTCCTTCGGCGCGCGCGCGGGCCAGGCGCAGGCCCGCCGCGGCCCGCCCCGTCTCGCCGGAGAGAAACAGGAGATCTCCCGGGCGCGCGCCGCGGCGCAGGATCGGCTCCTTCTCGGGACGGCCCCAGAGCGCGATCGAGACGAGCGCGACCGGGGCGTCGGAAAGGTCCCCGCCCGCCAGTGCGGTCTCGAGCGGTGTGGCGCGCGAGAGCGCCCCGCGCGCCACGGCGAGCGGATACTCCTCGCCGCGGGCGGCCGGAAAGCCGACGGTGAGCAGAAAGAACTCGGGGCGGGCGCCCATCGCGGCCAGGTCCGAGAGGTTCACCGCCATGGCGCGGCGCCCGACGGCCTCCGGGCCCTCGCCGGGAAGAAAGTCGACCCCCTCGACGAGCAGGTCGGTGGTCACGGCCCAGAGGCCTCCCCCGGACGCGACGACCGCGGCGTCGTCGCCCGGTCCGACGAGGACGCGACGGGAGGGCGGCAGCCCGGCGAGCAGGCGGCGCACGAAGCGGTCCTCCCCGGCCATGGGCGCCAATTATTTCCGAGAAGAGCGGGGGAAGCGGCGAAAAAGGGCGGGCCCGGTGTCCGCGGGCCGGCTCAGGCGTTGGAGGCTCGCCCGGTGCGGGAACGCTCCCCCTTGGCGACCTGGACCGAGATCTCCCGGGCGGGGGCGCCCGGCGCCTCCTTCTCGCTCGCGGCCTCCGGCTCGCCCGAGGCGGGCACGAGCGCGATCGCGAGCACCTCGTCCACGCGGTCGACATAGCGAAACTCGATGCCGTGCAGGATGCGCTGGGAGATCTGCGAAACGTCACGCCGGTTCTGCCTGGGAAGGACGATCGTCCGGATCTTCGCCTGGCGGGCCGCGAGCACCTTCTCCTTGACGCCGCCCACGGGCAGGACCTCGCCGCGCAGCGTGATCTCGCCGGTCATGGCGACGTCGCGGCGCAGGAGCCTCTGCGTGAAGGCGGAGATCATCGCCGCCGCCATCGTGATGCCCGCCGAGGGCCCGTCCTTGGGGATCGAGCCTTCGGGAACATGGACGTGCACGTCGTGCGTCTCGAAGAAGTCGTCCGGGATGCCGAGCTCCCGGGCATTGGCGCGCGCATAGGACATGGCCGCCTGCGCCGATTCCTTCATGACGTCGCCCAGCTGGCCCGTCAGCCGCAGGCCGCCCTTGCCGCGCACGGCGAGCGCCTCGATGAAGAGCAGGTCTCCTCCCACCGGGGTCCACGCGAGCCCGGTCGCGACACCGACCTGGTCTCGTTTCAGGAGCTCCTCGGGCAGGTGCTTGGCGGGCCCGAGCATCTTCTCGACCGAGGCGCCGGTGATGCGGTAGCGGCGGGTCTTTCCCTTGGCCACCGCGACCGCCACCTTGCGGCAGATGGCGCCGATCTCGCGCTCGAGGTTGCGCAGCCCCGCCTCGCGCGTGTAGGACTCGATGATCTTCTCGACGCCGCCTTCGGTGAACTCGATGTTCGCCTCGGTCACGCCGTTCTCGTCGAGCTGCTTGGGAATCAGGTGACGCCGGGCGATCGCCTTCTTCTCCTCGAGCGTGTAGCCGGAGAGTCGAATGACCTCCATGCGGTCGAGAAACGCCGGCTGGATCGGGTCGAGGATGTTGGCCGTCGCGATGAACAGGACTCGCGAGAGGTCGTAGGCGACTCCCAGATAGTGGTCGCGGAAGGAGTTGTTCTGCTCGGGGTCGAGCACCTCGAGCAGGGCCGAGGAGGGATCGCCCCGGTAGTCCGCCCCGATCTTGTCGATCTCGTCGAGCATGAAGACGGGGTTGGAGGTGCCCGCCTGGTGGATGCCCTGGACGATGCGGCCGGGCATGGCGCCGACGTAGGTCCGGCGGTGGCCCCGGATCTCGGCCTCGTCCCGTACGCCGCCGAGCGACAGCCTCACGAACTTGCGGTCGAGCGCGCGCGCGACCGAGCGGCCCAGCGAGGTCTTGCCCACGCCGGGCGGACCGACGAAGCAGAGGATCGGGCCCTTGAGCGACTTCTTCAGGGCGTGCACCGCCAGGTACTCGAGGATGCGCTCCTTGACCTTCTCGATGTCGTAGTGGTCCTCGTCCAGGATCTTGCGGGCGCGCTCGATGTCCTCGGAGTCGTTCGAGACGACGCCCCAGGGCAGCCCCGTCATCCAGTCGAGGTAGGTCCGGATGATCGCGGTCTCGGCGGAATCGGGATGGCTTCGCTCGAGGCGCTTGATCTGCTTCTCGACCTCCGCCGCGGCTTCGGCGGGGATCTTCTTGTCGGCGATCAGGCGCCGGTACTGAGCCAGCTCCTCGGACATCTCCTCGCCCTCGCCGAGCTCCTGCTGGATCGCGCGAAGCTGCTGGCGCAGGTAGTACTCGCGCTGAGACTTGTCCATTTCGCCGCGCGCCTGGGTGGAGATCTCCTGCTGCATGGTCAGGACGGTGATCTCCTTGGCGAGGCTCTCGTTGACCAGCCGCAGCCGCTCGATCGGGTCGGTGGACTCCAGGATGTGCTGCGCCTCTTCGAGCTTCAGGTCCAGGTTCGACGCCGAGAGGTCCGCCAGCCGCGCCGGGTCGTCCAGGTTGGCCGCGATGACCATCACCTCGGGCGAGATGTTCTTGCCGAGCGAGACGGACTTCTCCAGGTTCTGCTTGACGCTGCGCAGCAGGGCCTCGTGCTCGGGCGGCAGCTCCTTGGCGGGCGCCGCCTCCTCGAGCTTGGTGATCTTCGCCTTGAAGAACGGCTCCTCCGCGAGGAAGGAATCGACCCGCGCCCGCGAGAGGCCCTGCACGAGGAGGCGGATGCGCCCGTCGGGCAGCTTGAGCATCCGCATGATCGCGGCCACCGTGCCGACCGCGTAGAGCTCGTCGGCGCGCGGCGACTCGTTCTGGGCGTCCTTCTGGGCGACGAGCATGATGATGCGCTGCTCGGCCAGCGCCGCGTCCACGGCGTTGATCGACTTCTCCCGCGAGACGGACAGGGGAAGGATGATGTAGGGAAAGACCACGACGTCCTTGAGCGGCAGGACCGGCAGGATGTCCGGAATCGGGAGATCGACGTCCCGCTCCGTCGCGATCTCTTTTTCTTCCGTTTCGGCCATGGGTCAGTCTTCCTCGGCCTTGACCGGGATTTCATGCTCCTTCTCGCGCATGTCGGGCACGCGGGGCAGCTCCACTTCGAGCAGGCCCTGCCGGAAGAAGGCCTTCGCTTCCCGGGTGTTGACCGGGCGCGGCAGCGGGACCGACTTGAGGAAGTTGCCGAAGTAGCGCTCCATGCAGAAGAAGCGCATCCCTTCGCGGGCGCGGATGCGGCCCTTCTTCTGGCCGCGGATGGTGAGCACGCGGCCGCGAATCGTCACGCGGACGTCCTCCGGCTCGACGCCGGGCAGCTCGATCGAGACCCGGATCGTATTTCCGTCGTCGAGGACGTCCAGGCTCGGGTCCCAGGAGCTGGCCGTGCCGGCCGCCCGGTTGTGCGTCTCGACGAAGACCTGGAAGAGGCGGTTGAGCTCTCCCTGGAGCCGGGAAAGCTCGACTAACGGGCCGTAGAGGCGGACGGGATTTCGAGCCACTATCCGTCGCTCCGCGCGGCGCGAAGGATCTCGCTGCGCGACCGGCCCGCGGCTCGGCCAAAGGGCCTCGACCGCGAGCCTGATCCTTCCCTTCGCGCTGCGCTCCCGCGACGCGCGCCTCCTCCCTCGCTTCCGCTCGGGAGACTTCGCGCGCCGCGAACGAAGAGACACACGGTGGCGAGTTGGTTGACGGGATGGCGGGAGTTTCGCTCGCAACGCGACCAAGTTTCGCGAGGTAACGAGCGAAACGACTCGCGTTGCGGGAGCGAGCGCGCAGCGAGGGGATCAGGCCAGCCGTCGAGCCCCTTTGGGCGAGCGGCTGGCCGGTACGCCGAAGGCGCAGGTCCCCGAGCAAGCGAAGGCGACGGGAGACTTCGCGCGCCGCGAGCAAAGAGACACATGCCGGCGAGTGGTTTGGTGGGCGGCGGAAGTTTCGCTCGCAACGCGACCAAGTTTCGCGAGGTAACGAGCGAAACGACTCGCGTTGCGGGAGCCGGCGCGCAGCGAGCGGACCAGGATCGCGGTCGAGCGTGTATCCACGCGAGCCGCGAGCCGGCGCCGGAGGCGGGTCCGCGAGCAAGCGACGGCGACGGCTTCATGACGTCGCCTTCGTCTCGGCGCGGCCGATCAGGTTCTTGAGCTCCAGGAGGAACTCGTCCACGTCCTCGAACTTCCGGTAGACCGAGGCGAAACGCACGTAGGCCACCTTGTCGAGCTCGCGCAGGCGCTCCATGACGAGGCTCCCGATGCGGCTGGTCGCGATCTCCCGCTCTTCGGTGTCGTGCAGGAGCGTCTCGATCTCGTCCACGATCGCGTCGAGCCTGGCCGGGGGAACCGGCCGCTTTTCGCACGCCTTGACGAGACCGGCCCGCAGCTTCTTGCGGTCGAAGACCTCCCGGCGGCCGTCCTTCTTGACGACCATGTAGGGAATCTCCTCGATCGTCTCGTAGGACGTGAACCGGCGCCCGCAGGAAACGCATTCGCGGCGCCGGCGGATGACTTCGCCCTCGCGGCTTTCCCGCGAATCGACGACCCGGTCGTCCGAGGCCGCGCAGAACGGGCATTTCATGCGGCTCGCGGGGCGGGGAAGAAGGGGGGAGGGGCGAAGAACATGGGCCTCTATCTTCTCCCGTATCCCGCCGGACGTCCACACTCTCGCCGGGCTCTCAACGGGCGGGCGGGCCGCCGGAAGGCTCCCGGACCGTTTTCGAGGCGAGGGCCGCGAGCCCGATCAGAGTGATCGGCACGAAGGAGACCGCCCAGGCCAGCACGGCCACTCCCGATGCGGGCGCGAGCGGCACGCCGTAGAACCGGGTCAGCGCGTATTGCACCGCGGCCTGATAGGAGCCGATCCCGCCCGGCGTGGGCACGGCGAGGCCGAGCACCGCGGCCGCCGTGACGACGAAGGCGGAAGAGAACGGGAGCTCGATGTGAAAGGCCCGCATCACCGCGTAGACCTGGGCGTTGATGACGAGCCACATGAAGAGCGATCCGCCCGCGACGGAAAGCATCAGCCGCGGGTCCGAAAGCGACGCGAAGCCCTCCGGAAAGGAGACGACCGCCGCCCTCAAGCGCGGCCTCCATCTCTCCGGCAGCCGGCGGGCCAGGCGGTCGAACAGTCGCATGGCGGCCTCCCGCTTGATCCGCAGCAGTATGGCCGCGCCGATCAGCGCGAAGAACACCGCGGCGCCGGCCAGAGCCCCGGCGCGCAGCATCGCGAAGGCCCCGCGGCTCGCCGTCGAGCCGGGCAGTCCCAGGGCGACGGCGAGCAGGAAGAAGAAGACGACCGAGCCGCCGTCCAGGGCGCGCTCGAAGAGGATCGAAGCGAGAAGCGCCGAGAAGGGAAGACGGCGCATCCGGGCGAGCAGCGCCGGCCGGATCACCTCTCCGACGCGGGCGGGCAGATTGTTGCCCGCAAACCCCACGGCCGTTGCGAGAAACGCCGGCAGGAAGGGGACCCGGCCGACCGGCCGCAGCAGCCAGACCCAGCGAAGGGCCCGAAGCGCGAACGTCGCGAGCGCGATCGCGAGGCTCGCGGCGAGCCAGGCGCCGGAGGCGGACCGGATCGCCTGCTCGAGGGGGCCGAGCCTCACCTGCCGGAGAAAGAGAAAGAGCAGGCCGGCGGCCAGAACCAGGGAAATGGCCACCTGGGCCGCCCGGGAGCGGAGCATCAGGGCAATTCCCGCCGATTTCTGGCCCGCCGAGGCCTCCGGCGGCCCCCCGGAAGACGGCCCGGCCAGCCCCGGGCTGTTCACGGAGTCGCCACTCCCGCTCCAATGTTAAGCATTCTCAAACGGGCATTTTGCCGAAAAAAATGAGGCGAAGATACCCTCAGGCTTGACTTTCATCCGAAATTTGCGGATTCTTTTCTTAAATCCTCGGGAGGGATGTTATGTCCAAGAAGGCGCCCTGGCTCCTGGCGCTTCTGGCGGGGGCGGGTCTGGCGGCTCCTGCTGGCGCACAGATGGCCCACCGTGAGCAACGGGCCCCGGTGGTCGTGACTCGGAGCGACGCGCCCGCGGCGGGCGCGCTGCTCGTCGTGGACGGCCCCCAGCCGGGGCAGACCGTGTCCGGCGTCGTCTCGGTCAGCGGCTTCGTCTTGAGCGTCACCGGCGTCACTCGAATCGAGCTCTTCATCGACGGCAGCGACGTTCCCGTCAACCACGCCGTCTTGAACCTGCCCCGCCCCGACGTCGTCGCGGCCTTCCCGAGCTACTCCGGGACTCCCGGCTTCTCCAATCCCGGCTGGATCACCTCTTTCCTCGCGCGCAATTACACCGACGGGGACCACTCCCTGACCTTCGCCGTCATGGAAAACGGCGTCACGACGCCGACCTTCTTCGGGCCGATTCCGATCGTGATCAACAACGCGCTCAACCAGGCGCCCTTCGGCCACGTCGACATCCCGGGCGGCGGCACGGATACGACCCTGGTCGCTAACGGTCCCTTCCCGGTGCTCGGCTGGGCTCTGGACGACAGCGACATTGACCACCTCGACTTTCTCGTCGACGGGGGAATCGCCGCGGTGGCCATCGGCCGGGGCGGCGTGGGCAATGCCTCCTTCGGAGGGCCGCGGCCGGACATCTACGCGGCCTTCCCGGACTTCCCGGGGCCGCAGCCGAAGTCGCTCTACTCGGGCTTCCTCGCGGTCCTCGACTCGACGCGGCTGCTCGACGGCATGCACGTGCTCTCCGTCCGCGCTTGGGACGACCAGGGGGCCTCGAGCGAGCTCGGAACGCGCGTGTTCCAGGTGAACAACAACGGCGGCCTGCTCGGGCCGTTCGGAGCGCTGGATTATCCCCTCGACGAGTCCACGCTGATCTGCGGCCCCTCCGTTCCGGTCAGCTCGCCGGGCGGCTGTCCGTCCCCCTGCTTCCCGGGGGGCAACACGGGCGGCGGAGGCGTCCCCGCCTCCTTCTTCCCGAACGTGGTGCGGGGCTGGGCTCTGGACACCGGAGCGCGCTTGGACAAGGGCCAGGTTTCCTACGTCGAGCTGATGCTGGACGGAAATATCCTGGCCAACACGCGCGCCGACTGCGTGGTTTCGGGAACGGCCTACGCCAACTGCTACGGCCTGAACCGACCCGACATCGCGCACGCCTACCAGGGATTCGTCAACGCCGCCAGCTCCGGTTTTCAGTTCAACTTCGGGCTGGCGCACGATCCGCTGTCCGTCGGCCTGCTCGACATCTTCGTGCCGACGTCCTCCGGCGTCCAGCTCGCCGGCTTCACGCTGCCGGGCAAGCACACGCTCTCCTTGCGCGTGGGGGACGAGGAGGAGACCGTCAGCGAGTTCGGCGCGATGTCGGTCTACGTCACGTGCGACGCGTCGAGCTCCAATCCCGACAAGGCTTCCTTCGGCAACATCGACGTCCCGGGCAACGAGACGTTCGTCACCGGCGTGCTGCCGGTGCTGGGCTGGGCGCACGACTTCGACCTGGGAGGAGTGACCAGCGTGGACCTCGCCGTGGACGGCACGGTGATCGTCAACCTGAACGTTCCGACGGGGACCTACGGGCTGCGCCGCGATGACGTCGTCGCGAGCGACATCCGGGTGTCGACGCCCTTCGTCGGTTTCGCGTACGGGCTGGACACGACGCGGCTGGGAGACTCGGAGCACGACCTCACGGCATACGCCTACGACCACGCGGGCCACCGGACCCTGATCGGGCGCCGGAAGTTCATCGTCTACAACAACACCTCGACCAAGCAGTAAGGGTTCGCCGCCTCCTGGAAGAAGGCCCCGCTTCGGCGGGGCCTTTTGTTGAGCAGGGGTCAGGATTCAGGCGTCGGTGTCCGGTGCCCGGTGTTCGGGGTCCGGACCCGTGGCGTTCGAAAATCAGGGCGAGAAACGCTTACTCCGGAAACCGGGAACCGGACACCGAGCACCGGCTCCTGGTTCGGATCTAGCTCTTCGCCGCCCGCGCCTGGTTCGGCTTCTTGGGCAGGGCGGCGATCCGGGCGGCCTCGTCGAAGAGCCCGAGAGCCTGCTGGATCTGGGTGTCGCCCGCGGCCCGCGCCTTCCAGCCGGACTCGAGGCCGTACTTGACGTTGACCATGTCCACGCGGATCGCCAGGTCGATCAGGTTCTTGTTGGGATCCTCGTTCCACTGACGCGCGAGCTCCTCGGCGCTGGAAAACTTGGAGCCTTCGCAGAACTTGAAGAAGGCCTCGCGCACCTCCGGCGTCACGGCAAAGTCGGGCGTCACGTCCGCGTGCCTGGAGGTCCAGTCGACGGCGAAGCTGAAGGTCAGGCCCCGCGCCAGGATCTGCGCGAGCAGCTTCGAGTCGCGGTTGTCGTTCTTCGCGATGACGTCCGGGGTGATGCCGCCGGCGGCGTACACGACGCGGCCCGCTTCCGTGTAGAAGACCTCGCCCGACTTGCGCGGGGCTTCTTCGGGCGCGGCCTTGTCCCCGTCCTCGGGATTCACGTAGGCCAGCAGGTCGCTGTAGTCCCTCTGGATCCAACGCCCCGAAGGCGTGTAGTAGCGCGCGGTCGTCAGCGCGAGCCCCGCGCCGTAGGGGAGCGTGTAGACGCTCTGCACGAGGCCCTTGCCCCACGTCCGCTGCCCGACGATCAGACCCCGGTCGTGATCCTGGATCGCTCCGGCGACGATCTCGGAGGCGGACGCCGAGCCCCGGTTGACCAGCACGACGAGCGGCCGCTCGAAGTGGGCCCCGTCTCCGGGCGCGTAGAAGTCCTGCGCCGAGGAGGGGGTGCGGCCTCGCGTGTAGACGACCTTTGCCCCTTTCGGCAGGAAGACGTCCGCCACGTCCACGGCCTGGTCGAGCACGCCGCCCGGGTTGCCGCGCAGGTCGAGCAACAGCCGCTTCATCCCCTGCTTCTCGAGCTTCTCGATGGCCGCGATCAGCTCGCGGCTGGAGGTATGGGTGAAGTCGCGCAGGAAGATGTAGCCCGTCTCGGGCGTGATCATGAAGGCGTAGGGCACCGACAGCGTCGGGATCTCCGCCCGGGTGATCGTCATCCGGATCGGCTCGTCCAGGCCCGGCCGATGGATCGTGATCGTGACCGGGGTGCCCTTGGGCCCCCGGAGCTTGCGGACGACGTCGTCGGTGGAGACGTCTTCCTTGAGCTCCTCGTCCTCGATGTGGGTGATGATGTCGCCGGCCCGGATCCCCAGCTTGAAGGCGGGCGTGCCTTCCATCGGCGCGATGACGGTGATGTGGCCCATGCGCTTCTGGATCTGGATGCCGAGCCCGAAGAAGGAGCCCTGCTGCTTCTCCCGCATGGCCGCGTAGTCGTCCGGCTCGAGAAAGGTCGTGTGCGGGTCCAGCCGCGAGAGCATTCCGTGGATGGACGCGTAGACGAATTTCTCCGGCGGGATCGGCTCGGGCGACCAGTCGGAGAGGGTCGTCAGGATGTCGGCGTATTCGTCGAGGTTCGCGGGCTCCCGCTCGGGCACCGCCAGGAGCTTGGATCCCAGCGTGCCGCCCAGGAGGGTGGCGGCGGCCAGCAACGACAGGGCGACCAGGAAGCGGGAACGTGGACGGCTCAAGGAGACCTCCCTCGGGTCAGTATTGTGACACGCCGCGTTGCCGGAAGTACGGGGATTCAAAGGCAGGGGTTTCCGGGCGGGCGGCGGGGGGTAGAATCGCCATTCTGGGGTGAAAACATGTTTGGCTCCATCGGAATGCCCGAACTGATCCTGATCTTCGTCGTCGCCCTCCTGGTCTTCGGCCCCCGCAAGCTGCCGGAGATCGGCAAGTCCCTCGGCAAGGGGCTTGCCGAGTTCAAGCGGGCGTCCGAGGAGCTCAAGAGGACGATCGAGCAGGAAATTTCGGAGGGGAAGAGCGAAGTCTCCGCCGCGAAGCAGGAGATCGTCTCCGCCGCCAACACGGTCGCGCAGATGCCCGCCTCCGCGCCGCCCCCCGCCCCGGCGGAGGCCGGCCCGGCGGAGCCCGCCGTCCCCGAAGCCCGCCCCATCCATCCCGCTTGAGCCGGTTGCTGCCGGAAAATCTCGGCGCGAGCCGCCGGAGGGAGGACGAGGACGAGCTTCCCCGGATGGGCTTCTTCGAGCACCTGGAGGAGCTTCGCCGCCGCCTGGTCGTCTCGCTGATCGCGCTCTTCGTCGGGTTCCTGCTCTGCTGGTACTGGGCCCCGAAGCTCTTCGATTTCCTGGCCGTGCCGGTCCGGCGGGCCCTGCCCCCCGGACAGAACCTCGCCTACACGACGCTCGCCGAGCCGTTCGTCCTCTACTTCCGCGTGGCGATGCTCGCCGGCGTGATCCTGGCCTCGCCCGTCATCCTCTGGCAGGTCTGGCTCTTCGTCGCGCCGGCCCTGTACAAGCACGAGAGAAAGTGGATCTGGCCATTCCTGTTCGCGAGCGTCGTCTTCTTCCTGTGCGGCTGCGCCTTCGGCTACTACGAGGCTTTCCCTCTGGTCGTGGGATTCCTGGTCGGCGTCGGCAAGCCGTTCCAGGCCGTCATCACGATCAACGAGTACCTCGGGACCGCGACGAAGATCATTCTGGGCCTCGGGCTCTGCTTCGAGATGCCGATCCTCGTGTTCTTCCTGGCGCGGATGGGGGTCGTCTCGGAGAAGTTCCTTCTCGCCAAGCTGAAGTACGCGATCCTGATCATCTTCATCATCGCGGCCGTCATCACGCCGACGCCGGACATCACGACACAATGCGTCTTCGCGGTTCCGATGATCCTGCTCTACCTTCTCGGAATCGTCGTGGCCTGGATCTTCCGAAAGAAGTAGCGATCAGCCGTCAGCTTTCAGCGATCAGCCAGGCATCGACCGGCGGATTCGGGCTGACAGCTGAGAGCTGATAGCTGATAGCTGACAGCTTTTTTCATGCACCTGACGCTGACTTCCGAGTTCCTGGCCCTCTTCCCCGACGCATTCGTCGGCGTCGCGGTGGCTCGCGGAATCGACAACGCGGGACAGGACGCGGCCCTTCTCGACCGGCTGCGGCACGCCCAGGCCGGCGTCGCCGAGCGCCTCGCCGGCGCGCCGGTGGCCGAGCACCCGAGCATCGCCGTCTGGCGGGAGGCCTACCGGAAGTTCGGCGCCAGGCCCAAGGATTACCCCTCCTCGGTCGAGAACCTCGTTCGGCGGGCGCTGAAGGGGACGGCGCCTTCCCACATCAACAAGCTGGTCGACCTCTACAACGCCGTCTCGCTCGAGGCGATCCTGCCGGCCGGCGCCGAGGACCTGGACGCGATCGAGGGGGACGTCGAGCTCGCGATTGCGGGCGAGCACGAGCCGCCGGTCCGGCTGCTGGGCGAGCCGGAAGCGCGGCCGCCCCGGCCGGGAGAGGTGATCTACCGCGACCGGGCGGGCGCCATCTGCCGCCGGTGGAACTGGAAGGAAGCGGATCGCACGAAGCTGACCGACCGGACCCGCAACGCGCTGGTCGTCATCGAGGGCCTTCCTCCCCTCGAGAGGGGAGCGGTCGCCGGCGCGATCGAGGAGGTCGCCCGCCTGATCCGCGCCCACTGCGGGGGAGCGGTCGAGACGGCAATGCTCGACCGGGAGCGGCGCCGGGCCGAGCTATGAGGCGCTTGGCTTCCGTCGGGAGCGAGCGGGCGAGCCGGACAGGTAATCGCCGGAGTCGATGATCGGGAGACCTCGAATCGAACGAACGTAGAGATAGACCCAGGCGGTCCGTTTCTCCCCGTTCTCGAGCCGGACGCGCTTTCGCACGCGCCGGAACTCGCGTCGGCTCGCCGGCTCGTGGACGCCTTCGTACCGGTCGAGCAGGCGAAAGACCTCGGCGGGCTCGCGCAGGCGGTAGACCTCGCCCCGGACGAGAGAGCTTCCGGGGCGATGGACCGCTCCGGGGTAGTCGCCGACCGCGTACAGCCGGCCGGGCATGGAAGCCATCCCCATCCAATCGGCGCGCCCCTTCAGGATCTCGGTGCTCGGGTGCCCCGAAGCCGCCCGCAGCGTGCCGTAGACGAAGAGGCATTCCGTCTCCCGAGAACGCGACGAGCGCCGCGGTCGACGCGCCTTGCGGCCCTCCTCGTTTCGGCCGATCGATGAGCTCGCCGCCGATCGAGGCGCCTTCAGGGGCGCGCGGCGGGCCGGCGCCCGTTTCTCGCCAGCACGAGCTCGATGAACTCGCGCACGGCGCCGCGGCCGCCCGCGTGCTTGAGCACGACCCGGGCGACGCGCTTGGCGGCAGGCGCGGCGTCGGCGGGACAGGCCGAGAAGCCGGCCCGTTTCATCATGGCGACGTCCGGCTCGTCGTCGCCGAGGGCCGCCGTCTCGGAGGGCTTCAGCCGCCAGCGCCGGCAGAGCTCGTCGTACCGCGCGAGCTTGTCCTTGACGCCTTGATGGCAGTGCCTGACCCCGAGGTCGCGCGCCCGCACCAGGGTCGCAAGCGACGTTCTCCCGGAGATCCAGGCGATCCTGAGGTCCGCGGCCAGGGCCTTCCTCATGCCGTGGCCGTCCTTGGTGTCGAAGACCTTCGACTCCCGCCCCCTGTCGTCGATGTAGAGCCGGCCGTCGGTCAGGCAGCCGTCCACGTCGAAGAAGAGGGCCTTGATCTTCAAGAGATCCCCGCGGAAAGCAGGTCGTGGAGGTGAATGGCGCCGGCCAGCCTCCTCTCGCCGTCCACGACGAAGAGCGAGGTGATCTTGGCAGTCTCCATGCGGTCGAGAGCGGTCGAGGCAAATTCCTCCGCGTCCACCGTCTTCGGCTCGGCGTGCATGCAGTCGCCGGCCCGGCGCGAGAGAAGCGCCGGGTCCCTCTCGAGCAAGCGCCTCAGGTCGCCGTCCGAGATGACGCCCGACAGGCGCCCCGCGCCGTCGACCACGGCGGTGATCCCCATCAGCTTGCGCGACATCTCGTGGATCGTCTCGGTCATGGCCGTGTCGCCCGACACCGCCGGCACGCGCTCGCCCGTGCGCATCAGGTCCTTGACCTTGAGGAAGCGCCGGCCGAGCCTTCCGCCCGGATGGAGGGCGGCGAAGTCCTCCTCGCGGAAGCCCCGCTTCTCCGAGATGGCCATGGCCAGAGCATCGCCCAGCGCCAGCATCGCGGTGGTCGAGGCCGTGGGGGCGAGGTTCAGGGGGCACGCCTCCCGCGAGATCTCGATGGTGATCGCAAGGTCCGCCGTCCGGGCGACCGCGGAGCCGGGCGTGCCGGTGATCGCGATGGTCACGAGCGAGCGCGCCCGGGCGAACTCGAGCAGCCGCACGACGTCCGCGGTCTCGCCCGAGTGCGACAGCGCGAGGACGACGTCCCCGGCCACCAGCATCCCCAGGTCGCCGTGGGAGGCCTCGGCGGCGTGCAGGAAGTAGGCGGGCGTGCCCGTGGAGGCGAAGGTCGCGGCGATCTTCTGTCCGATCAGCCCGGATTTCCCGAGCCCCGTCACGCAGATTCGCCCCCGGCAGGCTTCGATCGCCTCGGCCGCCTTCCGGAACTCGGACCCGATGCGCTCGGCCTGCGAGCGCACGGCTTCCGCTTCGATCTGCAGGACCCGTCGGGCCGCTTCGAGGATCACCGGCGCTATCTTAGCCTCAGGCTGCGCCCGGCCTCGAAACCCGCGCCGCCGCGGCGCGTATCTACGGCCAAGACCCGATGCGTGTCCCCGGCCGTCGAAAGGAGAAGGCCTTGACCTCGAAGCGCTCCGCTCTTTCCCTCGCGGTTCTCTGCGCCCCGCTCTTCGCCGCTTCGTCCCTTGCGAGCTCTCCGGCCGTCGAGCCGTCTCCCGCGGCGGCGGCCGGCTCGCCCGCCATGAAGATCGAGTACTCGAAGTTCACGCTCGGCAACGGCCTTCAGGTGATCCTGCACGTGGACCGCAAGCTGCCGATCGTGCACGTGAACCTCTGGTACCACGTGGGCTCGAAGAACGAGAAGCCCGGCCGCACGGGCTTTGCGCACCTCTTCGAGCACGAGATGTTCGAGGGCTCCAAGAACGCTCCCGGCAAGTATTTCGGGCGCGCCGAGCAGGCCGGCGCCAACCTCGCCGAGGGAGGCATCAACGGGACGACCAACAACGACCGGACTAACTACTTCATCACCGTGCCCTCGGGAAGCCTCGAGTACGTCCTCTGGCTCGAGTCCGACAGGCTGGCGACGCTCGGCGACTTCCTGACCAAGCAGAACCTCGACGCCCAGCGCGACGTCGTCAAGAACGAGCGGCGGCAGGGCCTGGAGAACACGCCCTACGGGCGCGCGTTCAAGCTGATCGTCGAGAACCTGTTTCCGGCCGGCCACCCCTATTCCTGGCCGGTCATCGGAAGCCACGAAGACCTGACGGCGGCGACGCTCGACGACGTGAAGGAGTTCTTCAGGACCTACTACGCGCCGAACAACCTATCCATGGTCATCGCCGGCGACTTCGATCCCGCGCGGGCGCGGACGCTCGTGGAGAAGTACTTCGGCAACATCCCGCCGGGGCCTCCCCTCGACCGGCCGGGCCGGTGGATCCCGACGCTTTCGGGGGAGAAGATCGTCGAGGCCGCCGACCGCGTGCCTCAGGAACGCGTCTACATGGTCTGGCCGTCGCCGCCGCTCTACGCGCCGGGGGACGCGGAGCTCGATCTCGCGTCCAACATCCTGACCGACGGCCTCGCCTCGCGCCTGCAGAAGGTGCTCGTCTACGACAGGCAGCTCTGCTCCAACGTGGCCGCCTTCCAGAGCTCGGGGGAGATCTCCAGCTTCTATGCGGTCATCGCGACGGCGCGGCCCGGAGCTTCGCTTGCCGAGGTCGAGAAGATCGTGACCGAGGAGATCGGGAGGCTCGCGCGGGAAGGCCCGACGGCCGCGGAGCTCGCGCGGGCGCAGACGAAGTGGGAGTACAACTTCGTCACGGGCCTCGAGCGGATCGGCGGGTTCGGCGGCAAGGCGGATCTGCTCAACAGCTACAACACCTTCCTCGGCGATCCGGGGAAGTTCGACTTCGACCAGGGGCGCTACAAGAACGCCACGGTATCCGACGTGCAGAGGGCGGTCGCGCGCTGGCTCGACACGAACAATCGGCTGCTCGTGCGGTTCCACCCGGAGAAGTCCGGCCGGGCCGCCGAGGCGGCGCTCGACCGGTCGAAGCCTCCGGCGCTCGGCGCCGACACGCCGTTTCGCGCTCCGCAGGTGGAGTCGGCCAAGCTCGAGAACGGCCTCGAGATCCTGGTCGTGAGGCGCCCCGAGCTGCCGAAGGTCGCCGTCACGCTCGTTTCCCGGGCGGGCTCGGTCGCCGATCCCGCAGGCAAGGAGGGCACGGCGTACCTGGCCGCCCGGACGATGGGCCTGGGCACGAAGACCCGCAAGGCGCTCGAGATCGAGACGGCGCTCGGAGACCTGGGCGCCACGCTCGACGCCGAGACCGCCCGGGAGAGCTCGCGGCTCGGCTTCGAGATCCTGCGGCGCAACCTCGAGCCGGGCCTCGCGATCCTCGCCGACGTCGCCATGAGCCCGACCTTCCCGGAATCCGAGGTCGAGCGCGAGAAGAAGCGCCACCTGGACGCTCTCGCGCAGCAGGAGAAGAACGGCAACGCGATCGCCGCGCGGGTGCGCGCGATGCTCGCCTTCGGCGCGGCGCATCCTTATGGCCGGCCCGCGCAGGGCCTTCCCGAGACCGTCGGGCGCATCTCGCGCGAGGACCTGGCCGCGTTCCACGGATCGCGCTTCAAGCCGGGAGGCTCGGCCCTGGTGTTCGCCGGCGACGTCACGCTTTCCGAGGCGCAGGCTCTGGCCAGGAAGGCCTTCGGCGCCTGGAGCGGGGCGGCTCCTCCGCCGATCGCGATTCCGCCGGCCTCGCCGTCCCCGGGCGGCCGGGTCTACCTGGTGGACCGTCAGGACGCGGCGCAGACGGTCGTGACACAGGCGCTTCTCGGAACCGAGCACGCGGCGCCGGACTATTACGCCCTGATGCTCGCCGACGGGGTCTGGGGCGGCGCCGCGAGCTCGCGGCTGGACATGAACCTGCGCGAGGACAAGGGCTACTCCTACGGGGTTTTCTCCTACCTCGTGCCCTACCGGAAGGGCGGCCTCTGGTACGCGAATGGAGGAGTTCAAACCAACAAGACCAGGGAGTCGGTCGCGGAGTTCGAGAAGGAGCTGCGCGCGATCGCCGGCGGCAAGCCGATCAGTCCGGAGGAGTTCGAGTTTCAGAGGCTTCGGATCATGCGCGGCTACTCCCAGCAGTTCGAGTCGCTCGGGCGGGTCGCCGGGCAGGTGGCCGACCTGTGGACGGAAGGCCTGCCGATGTCGACGCTCCAGCGCGACTACGACGAGGCCGCGAAGGTGACGCTCGAGGCCGCGCGCGCCGCGGCCGTAAAGTACGCCAAGCCCGACCAGGCCTTGCTGGTGCTGGTCGGCGACCGGGCGAAGATCGAGGCCGGCGTCAAGGAGCTGAACCTCGGCGAGGTGGTGCTGCTCGACGCGGAGGGAAAGCCGGTCAAGAGGTAGCCCGTTACCGGGTCAGGATCTCCTCGATGAAGTCGAGCGCGCGCGGGTCCTCCGACTGCCCGAGCCAGAAGATCGCCTGCCGCCGGACCTCGGGGTTGCGGTTGGTGCGCGCGACGCGGATCAGCTCGGAGACACCCTCTCCCTCGGGCAGGCGCGTCAGCGCGAAGACCGCCTGCCGCTTGACGTCGGTGTCGGGGTCGTCGCGGATCGCGTCCTCGATCGCCGCCGCGGCCTTGCGCCCGGCCTTCTGAGCGAGCCAGAAGAGGGCCTGCCCGCGGACCTTGCCGGCGGGGTCGCGCCGCGCCATGGCGAGGAGGGTCTCGACCCCTCCCGGGCTCTCGCAGAGGGAGAGCGCGAAGGTCCCGTGCTTTCGGAAGCCCGCGTCCGGATCGCCTGGCAGCTTCTCGGCGAGCAGGCGGCAGCCCCGGCGGCCGCGCGCCGCCGCGAGCCAGAAGGCTGCCTTCGTCCGCAGCGAACGCGGGCGCCCGGGCGCGAGGAATCTGACCAGGGCCGCGTCGGCGGAGGCGTCGAAGTGGAGGGCGATCGCTCCGACGGCGGCGTCTTCCGGACGCCGGTCTTCCTCGCGGTCTTCGCCATCGTCCGCCCGGGACCGCGAGGCGAGCGACTCGAGCCACGCGACGCTTTCCTCGGGCGGCACGCCCTCGAGCCACACGACGGGCATCCCGCCCGCGTCGATCTCGCAGCCGCGGGAGAAGTAGCGCAGCCTCTCGATCGTTCCGCGGCGCGCCTTTGCGAAGATCAGGAGATCCGCCGCCTCGAGCCGTCCTCCGCCGTCGCCGCGGTCTTCGACCGGGACGGAGTCCTCGCGCTCGAGCGCGCACCGCCCGCAGAGCGCGGCGCCCGAGCCCGCCTGCCAGGCGCCGCCGCCGTTGAAGCAGCAGACGCGGCGGTCGATGCCCGGCGCCGACCAGACGATCCAGCGCGGCGCGTCGGAGGAAGCGAGCGCCGCGAGCCGCGCGGAGAGGCTCCCCGCCCCGGCGCGCTCGACCGTGATCTTCGCGTCGCGCAGGTTCTCCGGCTGCGCCGAGAGGTGCCGCGCGGCGAGCGTCGCCGCGACGGCAGTGGTCGCGATCCGCAGGATCTTCATTTCTTTCTCCGCCGGCCTACCGGTTCAGGATCTCCAGCATGTAGTCCTTCGCTTCCTTGTCGTCCATGAGCGAGAGCTTCTGCACCGCCTCGCGCCGAAGCTCTCCGTCCTTCTCGTTCTTCGCGATCTCGATCAGGGCCCGGGCGTTGCCCTGGAGGAAGAAGGCATGGATGACGGCGCCCTTGACGTCCTGGTCCTTCTCGCCCTTGTAGAGGGCGGCGAGCGCTTCGCCCGTATTTCCGGTCAGGCCGGTCTTCTGGATCGCCTCCATCCGCAGCTTTCGATTCTTTTCGCCGCGGGCGAGCTCGAGCAGGTGATCGACGTCCCCCGCGACGAAGAGGGCCTCGAGGATCGCGCCCTTGACCTCTTCGGTCGTCTCGTTGCGGTAGAGCTCCCAGAGCTCGCCGCGAGCCCCCATGACGCCGAGCTGGTGCACGGCGGCCATCCGCACCCGGGGTTCCTTCTCGGTCTTCGCGGCCTCGAGCACGCGCGCGCGGTCGCCGGAGAGCATGAAGCTGTGCAGAACCCGCTCCTTGGTTTCGGGGCTGTTGGAAGAGGCGTAGATCTCGGAGAGCAGGGCGCGGCTCTGCTCCCCGCCGAAGAGGCCCAGATAGCGGATCGCCCTCTCCTGGAGGGACGGGTACGTCTTGCCGCGCGCGATGTCAGCGACGATCGCGCGCGCTCGGGGGGAGCCGTGCTGCGCCAGGACGAAGAGAGCGCGGTCCTTGAGCTCCTGCGAGGAGTTGCCTTGCAGGAACTTCTCGAGCATCGGGATCGCCCGGTCCTCGTCGGCATTCATGAGGCTGTTGATCGCGATCAGCTTCAGGTCCTCGTCTTCGATCGACTCCGGGTGGACGTTCTTGCCGCCCTTGAGCTCCAGCTCCAGGGCCGCCGCGTCGTTGATCCAGCGGCTGGAAGGGAAGCGCCTCCGGAGCTCCGCAAGCGTCGCCAGGGCCTCGCCGCGGCGGCCGAGCTTGTTCTGGGCATAGGCCTTCCAGTAGAGGGCGCCGTCGGCCCGGTCGCCCGGCTGCCGTGCCGCCTCGGCGAAGACGGCGGCGGCGCGGTCCCACTGCGATTCTTTCAGGGCGTCGGTTCCCTGATCGTAGAGGTCCTGCTGGCGCGAGGCCTCGCCGGGACCCGCGGTTGCGTCGGGGTTGGCGGCGACCGCCGCGGGCGCCGCGGGAACGATCGCGAGCAGGGCAAGCGCGATGCCGAAGACGATTCGAGACATTGGGACTCCTTTCTCGGTTTGTTCGGCTCCGTCAGGACCGGGCGGCCGCCGGGGCGGGCGGCCCCTCGCGCGCCCGCACCTGCGAGCGCAGGACGCGGATCTTGAAGAGCGTTCCCTCCGAGTCGATGCGGTGCCGCAGCCCCTCGCGCGCCTCGGCGGAGGGGCTATGCGCGATTTCGAGCAGAAGGCGCTCGAGCTCGTCGAGCACGCTCGCCATCCCCGCCTCGCCGTCGCGGGCCGCCGTCTGCCGGTAGAGGCGGTTCGCCTCGAGCAGGCGTTCGGCCCATTGGCGCTCGCTCGCCTCGTCGGCGGGAGTGGAGCCGCTCCCGTGGACGAACTCGAGCAGAACGACCTGCGACCGGTCGAGGTGATCCGCGACCGCGGCGAGCAGGATCCGCTCCCGGACTTGCCGGGCGAGCGGGCCGGCTGCCTCCCTTCCGCGGGAAGAGAGGCGCCCGGCCAGGAAGGCCGCGGCGAGGAGCGCGGCCATCGAAGCCGCAAGCGCCCACGGGCGGAAGGCCGCGAGCGTCCACGCGGGCTTCTTCTCCCGCAGGCGGGGCCGAAGGGCGCTCCACACGCGCCTTCCGTAGGTCTCGTCAGGCCGCGGCTCGGGCAGCGCGCCCAGGAGCGAGAGGTCGGCGGCAAGCCGCTCCCGTTCGGCTCGGCACCGCTCGCAGCGGGCGAGGTGGACCTCGACGCGGCTCGGATCGGAAGCCTCGCCGTAGTGGTGGAGGATCAGGTCTTCTTCGGTCAGGTGGCTCACGGGGCGACCTCCCGCAGCGGCCCGAGCCGGAGGCGCAGTTTCCGCACCGCCCGGAAGACCGCCTGCTTGGCGGCGCCGGCGCGAAGGCCCAGGATGCTCGCGATCTCTCCGATCGGCTGCCCTTCGAAGTGGCGCAGGATAAAGGCCGCCCGCTCCTGCGGGGTCAGATCCTCGAGCGCCTCGGAGAGGCGGCGGCCGATCTCGGATCCCGCGCTGGCGGCCTCGGGCGAAGGGTCGTGGGACACCGGGGCGGGCCCGTCCGGGTCGTCGACCGCCTGCGGGGACTCCGGACGGCGCCGCCGGGAGCGGAGCAGGTCGACGGCACAGTTGGCGGCGATCCGGAAGACCCAGGTGGCGAAGCTCGCTCGAGCGTCGAAGCGGTCGAAGCCGCGGTAGGCCCTGAGAAACGCCTCCTGGACGACGTCCTCGGCGTCCTGGGCGTTTCTGGTGATCCGGTAGGCCACCCGGAAGACCATGCGGCTGTGCTGCTCCACCAACTCCCGGAAGGTCTCCTGCCTGTCGGCGGCCGGAACCGTTCTCGAGCCCTGCACTGTCCCGATTAGACGGATTCCCGGCCGGGAGGTTATGGCTCCGGGCGTCAAGACCGCGAGGCCGGTCGCGTTCATGCATGGCGTTGGACGGCGAGGAAGACGCGCCGGTTAGCCGGGAGGGGCCTTAGACTTCCTCTCTCCATGGCGCTCTTCGAGATCGTCTCTCGCTACGGGGTCGCGCTCGTCTTCGCCAACGTGCTGGGCGAGCAGCTCGGGCTCCCCGTCCCGGCCGTGCCCACGCTGATCGTGGCCGGGGCGCTCGCGGCGCAGGGGGCCCTCTCCGGCCCCCGCGTTCTCGTCGTGGCCGTCGCCGCCTGTCTCGCGGCCGACTTCGTCTGGTACCTTCTCGGGCGGGCGCAGGGCTACCGAGTCCTTCGCACCCTCTGCCGGGTCTCCCTCTCGCCGGACTCCTGCGTGCAGCAGACCGAGTCGTTCTTCCAGCGCTACGGGTTGACGTCGCTTCTCTTCGCGAAGTTCGTACCCGGCTTCTCGACGGTGGCGCCGCCGCTCGCGGGAGCGGCGCGCGCCCGGATCGTCTCCTTCCTCGCCTGGGACGCGGCGGGGTCGCTTCTCTGGGCGGGGAGCGCCATCGCCCTGGGCGCGGTCTTCCACGAGGCGGTCGACCGCGTGCTCGACGGGCTCTCCTCCATCGGCAGCGGCGCGATCGTCGTGCTCGGCGTGGGCCTGGCCCTCTTCGTCGCCTGGAAGTACAACCAGAGGCGGCGCTTTTACCAGGCCCTGCGGATGGCCCGGATCTCGCCCGAGGAGCTCCACCGGGCGATCGAGCGCGGGGAGGCGCCGGTCGTCGTGGACGTGAGGTCCGACGCGGCGCGGCGCGCGGACCCGCGGCGCATTCCGGGGGCGCGGCTTCTCGAGTTTCCGAGCCTCGAGACGGGCCTGCGGGACCTGCCGGCAGACCGGGAGATCGTCCTCTACTGCACCTGACCCAACGAGGCCACGGCGGCCCGTGTGGCCCGCGCGCTGATCGATCGGGGGTTCAAGCTGGTGCGGCCGCTCGCCGGCGGGCTCGAGGGCTGGGCCAGGGCGGGGTATCCCTTGGAGAGCGAGCCGCTTGTCGCGGTCCGGGAGAAGGACACCGCGTAGAGAGCGCCAGCCCGGATTATTCACGGGCACCCGGCCGAAGCACGTCCAGGAGATTGCGCCGAAAGGGGTTGTTCAAGCGACGCTCTTGACGAGCCCGGGTACGGCCTGTCCGCGACAGAGATTTTTCATCGGGGCAAGGAAGCGCGACGACGGCGATGCCGATGCGCATCGGCGAGGAGCGCTGACGCCGCCCCGGCGGGCTCATGGGAGCAGGGGGCGCACGGCGCCCCCCGCGCCCCCGGGATCGGA
>JBLMXY010000174.1:0-17880 GCA_050257975.1 Acidobacteriota bacterium | reverse complement strand
CGGGCCCGCTGGAATAGGAGGTGCCCGTGGAAGAAGAAGCCGCGCTCCTTCCCTACCGCGACCGGGTCGACGGCGGAAAAGCCCTCGCCAAACGCCTCGGCGCCTACCGCGGGAAGAATGCCCTGGTTCTGGGCATCCCTCGCGGCGGCGTGCCCGTCGCGGCCGAGGTGGCTCGCGAGCTCGAGGCCGATCTCGACGTCATCGTCGCGCGCAAGCTCGGGGCGCCGGGGCAGCCGGAGCTCGCGATCGGCGCCGTCACCGCAAACGGCGGAGAGTTCCTGAACCAGGAGATCCTGGACTACGTCGGGGCCTCCGAAAACTACATCGCGCGCGTGAGAAAAGAGCAGATGGAGGAGGCGCGCCGGCGCGAGGCGCGGTTCCGCGGGGATCGCCCGCCGGAGCGAATTCCGGGCCGGGTCGTGATCGTCGTGGACGACGGCCTCGCCACGGGAGCGACGATGCGCGCCGCGGTTCGGTCGGTGCGCAAGCACGGGCCGGCCCGGCTCGTCGTGGCGGTGCCCGTCGGCGCGCGGGAAGCCTGCGAAGCGTTGCGCCAGGAGACGGACGAAGTCGTCTGCCTCGCCACGCCCGAGCCCTTCGGGGCGGTCGGCTACTTCTACCGGAACTTCGAGGCCACCGAGGATGTGGAGGTCGAGAACATCCTGCGGGAGTTCGGCGCAGGACCCGGCGCGGGCAGGGAGGCGGCGAACAGGCACACCGCAACGCGATGGAGCTGACGGTCTTTGCCGGCTCCGCCCACCCGTCGCTGGCCGAGGCGGTCGCCGGCGCGCTCGGGGCGCCGCTCGGCAAGCGGGAGCTCGAGCGCTTTCCCGACGGAGAGTGTCACGTTCGGATTCTGGAAAGCGTGCGCGGACGCGACGTTTTCCTGATCCAGCCGACCGGTCCGCCGGTCGAGGCGAACCTGCTCGAGCTGCTCCTGCTCGCCGATGCCTGCCGACGCGCCGGGGCGGGCGAGCTGACGGCCGTCGTGCCCTACTTCGGCTACGCCCGCCAGGACCGCCGCGCGAGCGGCCGGGAGCCGGTGGGCGCCCGCCTGATCGCCGATCTGCTCGGCGCCGGCGGCCTCAGCCGGGTCGTCGCCCTCGACCTCCACAGCCCGGCCCTCGAAGGCATCTTCTCCCTGCCTCTCGAGCACCTGACGGCGGTTCCGCTGCTCGCCGAGTCGCTGCGCCGCTCGACGCCGGGGGCGACCGCCGTGGTCGTCGCTCCGGACCTGGGCGCCGCCAAGCTCGCCGACCGATACGCGAGGCTCCTCGGCCTGCCGGTCGCCATCGTGCACAAGAGCCGAATCAGCGGGAGGGAAGTCACCGTGCGCGGGGTGACGGGCAACGTCGACGGGCGCCAGCCCCTGATCGTCGACGACATGATCTCGACCGGCGGCACCATCGAGGCCGCCGCCCAGGCGCTCGCCGCGGCGGGCTCCCTGCCCGTCGCCGCCATCGTCGCAACCCACGGCCTCTTCGTCGCCGGCGCCCAAGAGCGCCTGGCCAGGGTCGGCGCGCGGCGCGTGATCGTGACCGACAGCGTGACCCAGCCAGCCGGGTTCCGGCTGCCGCTCGAGGTCGTGAGCGTCGCGCCCCTCCTGGCTCGAGCCGTCCAGAGCCTGCACGAGAAGCGCTCGCTGGCCGACCTGGTCGCGCACGACTGAAGCAGAGGAGGAACCGTCCATGAGAGCCACGGAGACGGAAAAGAGCGAAGAGAAAGAAGTCCGCGTCGCTGCGGGCAAGGTCTCGATCGAAGGGAACCTCGTCGTGCCCGAGGGCGCGACCGGCATCGTCGCGTTTGCCCACGGCAGCGGCAGCAGCCGCTTCAGCCCCCGCAACCGCCGCGTCGCGCGGGAGTTGAACGAGCGCGGGCTCGCGACGCTCTTGATCGACCTCCTGACCCCCGAGGAGGAGGCCGTCGACGTCGAAACGGCCGAGCTGCGCTTCGACATCGGGCTGCTCGCCGAGCGCCTGGCCGGGGCCACGGACTGGCTCGCCCGACAGCCGTCGACGCGCGAGCTTCGCCTCGGATACTTCGGCGCCTCGACCGGGGCGGCGGCGGCGCTCGTCGCGGCGGCGCTCCGGCCGAAATCGATCGCCGCGGTCGTTTCACGCGGAGGGCGGCCGGATCTGGCGGACGAGGCGCTCCCCCGCGTGAAGGCTCCCACGCTCCTGATCGTCGGCGGAGACGACATTCCCGTGATCGCGATGAACCGGGAGGCGATTGCACGGCTGACCTGCGAGAAGAAGCTCGAGATCGTCCCGGGCGCCTCGCATCTCTTCGAAGAGCCCGGAACGCTGGACGCCGTCGCCAGGCTGGCAGGAGACTGGTTCCTGGCCCACCTCTGAAGCGAAAGTCTCGCCAAATTAAAAGGGGTCGCGTCCACGACCCCTGCCGTCGGGCGACCATCGGCTCTCGAGAGCTGGCCGACCCGTCACGGTCTGGGGAGAACCTAGCAAAGGCGCGCGTCCCGCGCCTGATGCGGATGGATCAAATCGCCATTCGCCGGCCGCCGGTCAGGTCCTGTCGGCCCGGGGCGGCACCTGCCGGCGGCGGCTCCGGTCTCCGCGCGCCCGGGGATGAGCCTTGACCTCGCCCCGGCGCCGGCGCTCGTAGTCCTCGAGCTTGCGCCGCGCCGCGCCGAAGGCGTCGCGGATCGAGACGTACACGTCGTCTTCGGTCGGCTGCGATTCGATGGCGATCTCCTCGCCCGGCACGGTGAGCCGGATGCGGATGCCGTACAGGCGTCCCTTGCGGTGATGGCCGTGGGGAGACTCGACCCACACCTGGCACTTCAGGATCTCGTCCGAAAAATGGGAGAGCCGGTCGGCCCTCTCCCGGATCTTGGCTTCGACCGCCTCCGACCCGGGCATCTCGAGGAAGTGAATCTCCAGCAGTTCCACGCGTTCTCCTTTCCAGAGGGCCGATGCTAATGCGCCGCGCTGAAGCGGTCAGGGACTTGTCCAGAGACGGCCGGGGCTCCTCGTAGCCGGGCGCGCCCCCGTCGCCCGGAATGCCCGGCCAGCCGGACGGCCGGCGGCGCCGGCGA
This sequence comes from Acidobacteriota bacterium, assembly GCA_050257975.1. GTDB lineage: Bacteria > Acidobacteriota > Thermoanaerobaculia > UBA5066 > Gp7-AA6 > DATBFU01. The sequence continues at coordinate 14,825 of JBLMXY010000174.1, read as the reverse complement.
CTCTTTCTCCAGCAACTTGCGAAACTTCTCGAGCGAGCGCGTGTTGGCGACGTCGTCCGCCGCGCACCAGCCGCGCCGCGCCTGGTCGACTCCGTAGCGCATGAAGTCGAGCTCGGCCGCCCGGTGGGCGTCGGTCGAGATCACGAACCGGGCTCCCGCCTCCCGAGCCATCTTCACGTGGATGTCGCTCAAGTCGAGGCGGTCCGGCTGGGCGTTGATCTCGAGCAGCACGCCCAGGTCCTTCGCCGCCCGCGCCACCCGGGCCATGTCGATCGGGTACGGCTCCCGCCGGCCGAGGATCCGGCCCGTCGGGTGCGAAAGAATGTGGACGCGCGGATGGCGCAGCGCCCGCAGGACGCGCTCGGTCATGGCGGCCTCGCTCATGTGAAATTTCGAGTGGACCGAGACCAGGACGACGTCGAGCAGGGCGAGCGTCTCCTCGTCCAGATCGAGCCGGCCGTCGTCCAGGATGTCAACCTCGGCGCTTTTCAGGATCTCGATCCCCGGGTCGCGGCGACGCAGCGCGTCGATCTGCCGGAACTGCTTTCGGAACTCCGAGGCGGTCAGGCCTCCGGCGACCCGGACCGCCTTGGTGTGGTCGGTGATGGCGACGTACTGGTAGCCGCGCGCCCGGCAGGCCTCGACCATTTCGGAGAGGGTGTCTTTGCCGTCGGTGGCGTCGGTGTGCACCTGGAGGTCGCCCCGAATCTGCCCGAGCTCGACCAGCTTCGGAAGCTCCCCCGCACGCGCCGCCTCGATCTCCCCGCGATTCTCGCGAAGCTCCGGGGGAATCCACGGAAGCCCGACGGCCCGGAAGACCTCCTCCTCGGTCCGCCCGCCCGCGCGCCGGCTTCCCCGGAAGACGCCGTATTCGTTGATCTTGAGCCCGCGCTTGACCCCGAGCGTCCGGATCGCGATGTTGTGGTCTTTCGAGCCCGTGAAGTAGTGGAGCGCGGCGCCGTAAGACTCGGGAGGAACGATCCGCAGATCCACCTGGAGGCCCGAGTGCAGAAGTACGGAGCACCTGGTCTCGCCCCGGGCCAGGACGCGTTTGACCTCGGGGTACGAGACGAATCGCTCCGCGATCCCCGCCGGCCGGCTGGCGGCCACCAGGATGTCGGCGTCGCCGACGGTTTCCTTCCGGCGGCGGTAGCTGCCCGCGACCTCGATCTTCTCGACTCCGGGGGCCTCGCGCAGGTGAGCCAGCAGAGGCTGGACGTGGGCGTCCGCTTCCGAGAGGCGGCACCGCGTGGCGCGGGCCCGGTGCTCCGCGCAGCCCCGCAGGATCCGCCCCTGGAGGACCTTCCCGAAGCCGCGCACGGCGTCCAGGCGCTCTTCGCGCGCCGCCTTCTCGAGGTCGCCCAGAGTCTTCAGCCCGAGCTTGTCGTAGAGCATCCGCGCCCGCTTGGGCCCGACTCCCTCGATGCGCATCATCTCGACCAGGGTTTCCGGCACCTTGCGTGCGAGCTGCTCGAGCAGGGGAAAGCGCCCCGTTCGGACGATCTCGACGATCTTTCCGGCCAGGTCCTCCCCGATGCCGGGAAGCTCCGAGAGCCGGTGCCCGTCGGCGCGGACCAGCTCGGCGACCGGCTGACCCAGCGTCTCGATCGTGCGCGCGGCGGTGCGGTAGGCGCGGACCCGGAAGGGGTTCTCGTTCTGGATCTCGAGAAGGTCCGCGGCCTCCTCGAAGAGCCTGGCGACGTCGACGTTGTCCATGGCGCTACCCTCCTGGGGCGTGAACGAGGGAGAGAAACTGATTCTCGTCGAGGGTCGAGACCCCGAGGCTCCTCGCTCGCTCGAGCTTCGATCCAGGGTCTTTCCCCACGACGACGTAACCGGTCCGAGGGCTCACGCTGTCCGAGGGGCGTCCCCCGGCGCCGCGAACGAGCCGTTCCGCCTCCTCGCGCGAGAGCGAGGCGAGGGCGCCGGTGAAGACGACGGACTTGCCGGCGAGCGGGCCTGCCCGGCGCGCCCGCGCCGGCGCCTGCAGCCGGACTCCGCGCCGAAGACAGAGGTCGATGACGCGGCGGTTCTCGGGGCGGCGGAAGAACGCCGCGACCGCCCCGGCGACGGCGGGCCCGATCCCTTCGACTCGCTGGAGGCGGGCCGGGCTCGCGGCCTGGATCTTCTCCAGGCTCCCGAAGTGGGCGGCCAGATCGCGGGCGGTCTGCTCGCCCACCTCGGGAATCCCGAGCGCGTACAGGAAGCGCGCGAGCTCCGGGCGCTTGCTCCACTCGAGCGAGCGGGCAAGGTTCGCGGCGGAGACTTCCGCGTAGCGCGCCAGCCGCGAGAGCTCCGCGGGCTCGAGCGTGAAGAGGTCCGCCACGCTTTTCACCCGGCCGCCACCGACGAGCTGCTCGACCGTCTTCTTTCCGAGGCCCCGAATGTCGAGCGCCGGCCGCGAGCCGAAGTGCGCGATCGCGCGCTCGAGCTGCGCGCGGCAGGCCAGCCCGTTGGGGCACCGGTCGAAGGGGCCCTCCCGGACCGTCGGCGTCCCGCATGCCGGGCAGCGCCGGGGCATCGCGAAGGGCCGGGAGCCCCGCTTTCGCGGCCGGGCGATCCTCTCGACGACCTCGGGGATGACGTCCCCCGCCCGGACCACCCTCACCCGGTCGCCGACGCGCACGTCCTTACGAGCCACCTCGTCGCGGTTGTGGAGCGTCGCCCGCGCGACCGTCACGCCCCCGACGCGAACGGGCGAGAGAATCGCCACCGGGGTCAGCAGTCCGGTCCGTCCGACCTGCACGGCGATCCGCTCGATCGTCGTCTCCTCGCCCCGCGGCGCGAACTTGAAGGCGAGAGCCCATCGCGGATGGCGCGCCGTCTCGCGCAGGCGCCCCCGGGCGGCGAGATCGTCGACCTTGATCACGACGCCGTCGATCTCGTACGGGAGCCGGTCGCGTCGCCGCTCGAACCGGCGGTGATAGTCGAAGAAATCCGAGAAGGCCGCGAGCCGGCGACGCTCGGGGGTGACGGGCAGGCCCCAGTCCTGCATCGCTTCGAGCGTCTCCCAGTGGGTCTCGAGACGGCCCCCTCCTTTCTGGCGGAGGATCTCGTAGAAGAAGACGTCGAGCCTCCGCTTCGCCGTGACGCGGGAATCGAGCTGGCGGAGCGACCCCGCAGCGGCGTTGCGGGGGTTGGCGAAGAGAACTTCCCCCTTTCTCTCGAGCTCGGCGTTCAACCGGCGAAACGCCTGAACCGGCATGAGGACCTCGCCGCGGACCGAGAGCAGGCGCGGCACGGGCGGTCCTTCTTCGCGCAGCCGCAGCGGGACCGAAGGGATCGTCCGGACGTTCTCGGTCACCCCCTCCCCGCGCTCGCCGTCGCCGCGGGTCGAGGCCCGGGCGAGCGCTCCCCGTTCGTACACCACCTCGACGGAAAGGCCGTCGAGCTTCGGCTCCGCGACGTACGCGAGGCGATCCCGGCCGAGGGCCTGCCGGACGCGCTCGTCGAAGCGGCGCACGTCATCCGGATCGGTCACCGATTCGAGCGAGAGCATCGGCGCGAGATGGCGCACCGGCGCGAAGACCGGCAACGGCTCTCCCGCGACCCGTTGCGTCGGCGAGTCCGGCGTGACCAGACCGGGGTAGGCCCGCTCCAGGCGGGACAGCTCCTCGAAGAGCCGATCGTACTCGGCGTCCGAGATCTCCGGACGGTCCAGGACGTAGTAGAGACGGTCGTGGCGGCGGATCTCGCGGCGCAGGCGCTCGATCCGCCGCCGCGCTTCCTCCCGCGGCCGCGGGCGGACCTCAGCGGTGCTCCCGCTCCGGCCAGAGAACCGCGAACTCGGCGCCACACGCCGGGCAGACGCTCCCGGCTTGAACCGATCCGCTTTCGAAGAGGCTCTCGTACTCATCCGGATCGACCTCGTAGCCCGCGCGTCTTCCCTCTTTCACGGCGCAGGCCCTGGAGCAGAAAAGAACCCCGTCGCTTGCGAGGTATCCGATGACATTCGTTCGTTCTTCCATCGCTCCTCCTTGCCGGAACCGCATGAGCTCTCGGACCGATCTCCACGAGAAGCACTCTAGCCGGAGCCGGTCCGCGGAGGCTGATCCGTTCGCATCAGTACAAGGCGCCCTCTCGCGGGGAGGATTCGGCCGGAGGGCCGCTCGAAGGCGCGGCCGTGAAGCCGCATGATCGAGATCGATGGATCGATCGGGGAGGGGGGCGGTCAGGTTCTCCGCAGCTGCCTCTCGCTCTCGGCGATCACGGGGCAGGCCTTCCGCCTGACCCGCATCCGAGCGCGGCGGCCGCAGCCGGGGTTGAAGTCCCAGCACCGCAAGGCCGTCGAGGCCGCGGCGGCGGTCTGCGGAGCGCGCGTGGAAGGCGCCGCCCTGGGCTCGCGGACGCTCTCTTTCGAGCCCGGTCCGGTCGCCGCCGGCGACTTTTCCTTCGACATCGGGACGGCCGGATCGACGTCCCTGGTCCTTCAAACGATCCTGCCTGCCTTGAGCGTCGCGACCGCCGTGTCGCGCGTCGATTTGCGGGGGGGAACCCATGTGCGCTGGAGCCCGTGCTTCGACTACTTGAAGATTCAATGGCTTCCCTTCCTCAGGAAGATCGGCTTCGACGCGGACCTCGAGATGTTGCGGGCGGGCTTCTATCCGGTCGGAGGCGGGCTCCTCCGCGCGGCCATCCGGCCGGCGGGCCAGCTTACGGGCATGGATTTCCTCGCGCGAGGCGCGCTGCGGAGAATCCACGGCGTCGCGGCCGTCGCGAGACTCGACCTGCGCATCGCCGAGCGCCTCAGGGATCAGGCGCTGCGCCGGCTGTCTGCCCGGGCGTCCGCCGTGGAGCTGGACATCGTGCACCTCGAGGCGCCTTCGCCCGGCGCGTTCCTGCTGCTTCGGGCGGAGTTCGAGAGCTCGAGCGCCTGCTTCTGGGCGCCAGGCGAGCGGGGCAAGCCGGCCGAGCGCGTGGCCGACGAGGCCGTAAGCGAGCTCGATGAATTCCTCGCCTCGCCCGGCGCCATCGATCCCTACCTCGGCGATCAACTCGTCCTGCCGCTCGCGCTTGCCGCGGGCGCATCCGCGCTCGCGGTCTCCCGGGTGACCGGCCACCTGGTCACCAACGCCGAGATCGTCCGGCGCTTCCTGCCGGCGCAAATCGAAGTCGGCGCTCCCGTCGGACAGCCCGGCGTCGTCCGGATCGAAGGGACGGCCTTCTCTCGCGGCAGCCCGGCCCGAGTCTCGAGGTCGAAGGCTCAGTCGGAGATGAGCTTCTTGTAGCGCTCCCAGGTCAACGCGCTCCAGGTCTCGGTCACCGCGTGCCCCGAGGAGCGCACGATCATCGCGACCTCGGCGGCGACGGCCTCGTCGGGAGCCTCGAAGATGTCCAGATAGTCGTGCGGGCCAAGGACGGCGAAGTTCGCCTTCCACACGACGTCGGGGCACTCCCGCCGCACGCGCTGGTCGACCGCCTTCTCGAGGCGTTTCAAGTCGGCCGCCGTCCTGGCCGCTCCGGGCGCGAGCCTGGTCAGCATCACAAAGGTCGCCATGCCTTCCTCCCTTCTACAGCTTGCACGCCTGCGGATCGCAGCGGGCGAAGTTCTCGTATTCCAGCGCGCTCTCCCCCGCGCCCACGCGCAGGACCTGCCTCTCCCGGCTTCCATAACGGTAGATCGTGATCCCTTTGAGCCCGAGCCGCCAGGCGCGCAAGTAGATCGCGCGCACCTCATCGGCCGTGGCCGACTCGGGCAGGTTGATCGTCTTGGAGACGGCGTTGTCGACGTGCTTCTGGAAGGCCGCCTGAACCCGCAGATGATCCTCCGGCGAAAGCTCGAGCGCCGTGCGGAAGAGGGAGCGCGTCTGCGGCGGAAGGCCCGGGACCTCGGCCAGCGAGCCCCGCGCAACGATCTCGGCGAGCAGGGCCTCCGGTTCGGCGACTCGTCGACGGACATGGCGCAGGAAGAGCGGGTTGACCTCGGTCAGGACCTGCCCGTCCAGAACGTTCTCGCGACGGTAGGCGAGCGCGAAGAGGGGCTCGATCCCGGCGGAGGTCCCCGCGACGATGCTGATCGTGCCGGTGGGAGCGATCGAGATCCGAGTTGCGTTGCGGACGCGAGATCCGCCGGACGCCGGAGCGCTGCCGGGCCAGTTGGGGAACTCCCCGCGCTCCTGCGCGAGCGCCTCGGAAGCGCCCCGAGCCTCCTCGGAGAGGCGCCGCGCCAGCTCCTCCGCCAGCGACACGGCCGCCTCCGAGCCATACGGAATTCCGAGCAGGATGAGCATCTCGGCAAAACCCAGAACTCCCAGGCCGATCTTCCGATTGCCCCGGCACATCGACGCGATCCTGGGCGAGGGCCAGTGATTCACTTCGATCACGTCGTCGAGGAACCGAACCGCGAGCCGGACGGTCCGCGCGAGCTTCTCCCAGTCGACCGCGGCCCTTTCGCCTTCGCCCCGGACCATCCGGGCCAGGTTGACCGAGCCCAGCACGCAGGCCTCGTACGGGAGCAGCGGCACCTCGCCGCAGGGATTCGTCGACTCGATCGATCCCAGATGCGGCGTCGGATTGGCCCGGTTGATCGCATCGAGGAAGACGAGGCCGGGATCCCCGGTCCGCCAGGCGGCGCCGGCGATCTTCGAGAGGACCTCCGAGGCGTCGAGCGAGCCGGCTGCGGCGCCGCTGCGCGGGTGGCGCAGCGTGAACGAGCGCGAGGCCAGGACGGCCTCCAGGAACTCGTCGGTGATGCCGACGGAGAGGTTGAAGTGGGCCAGGCTCCGTCCATCCGCCTTGGCCTCGATGAACTCCAGGATGTCCGGGTGGTCGACCCGAAGAATGCCCATGTTGGCGCCCTGGCGCTTGCCCCCCTGCCGGATGTTCTCGGTCGCGCAGTCGAAGATCCGCATGAAAGAGACGGGGCCCGACGACGCGCCGCCCGTCGCGCCCAGGCGATCGCCCCGCGGCCGCAGGCGCGAGAAGGAGAAGCCCGTCCCGCCCCCCGACTGCTGGATGAGCGCCATGAGCTTCAACGAGTCGAAGATCTCCTCGAGGCTGTCCTCGACCGGCAGGACGAAACAGGCGGCGAGCTGCCCGCGAGGACGGCCGGCGTTCGAGAGAGTCGGAGAGTTTGGCAGGAACTCGAGCGAGGAAAGCAGCGCCGAGAACTGCTCCGTCCAGCGGGAGGCCCGGCCCGGCGCTCCGAGGAGATCTTCCGCGGCCGCCACCGCTCGGGCGACGCGGTCGAAGAGCTCGCCGGGCGTTTCCACGACCTCGCCCGAGGGGCCTCTCAGGAGGTAGCGGGACTCGAGAACCCGCCGGGCGTTCTCCGTCAGTTCGATTCTCATGCGCCGACCCGACCGGCTGAAGCCAAGGCTCCGCCGGAAAAGAGCACGGTACCTGATCCATTTGGATCATCTGCCGGGCCTCCGCCGCGCCTATCGTTTGGAGGTGGCGTGGAAAACGATCTCCAAGCCGCCCGCAGCCGCGGCGAGCGCGAACTTCGGCGACTACGCGGACGTCTGCGCCTCCTTCTCGTGGGAGGCGGCGCGCCGTGAGCTCGACGGCTTACCGGGCGGCCGCGGACTGAACATCGCCCACGAGGCGGTCGATCGGCACGCCGCCGGCCCTCGGCGCGACAAGCTCGCCCTGCGCTGGCTCGGCAGGAAGGGCGAGATCCGCGACTTCACCTACGGGGAGCTCGCTCGCCGCTCCAGCCTTTTCGCCGCGGTCCTCCAGGCGCTTCACGTCGGAAAGGGAGAGCGCGTCTTCGCCTTGGCGGGCCGGATTCCCGAGCTCTTCATCGCTGCGCTCGGCGCCTGGAAGAACGGCAACGCCTTCTGCCCCCTCTTTTCGGCCTTCGGCCCCGAGCCGGTCCGCCAGCGCCTCTCGCTCGGCGGCGCGCGGGTGCTCGTCACGACGGCGGATCTCTACGAGAAGAAGGTCGCGGCGCTTCGCGAGAGCCTCCCCTGCCTCGAACACGTGTTCCTCGTCGGGGCGAAGGGCGCAGTGCCCGCCGCGGCCGGATTGCGCGGCTTCGACGAGGCGATCGGGGAGGCGCGCGCCGGCTCGCCGACCGCGGCGACCGCGCCCGAGGACGTGGCGCTGCTGCATTTCACGAGCGGCACGACCGGCGCGCCGAAGGCCGCGATCCACGTCCACGAAGCCGTCGTCGTGCACCACATGACGGGCCGGCTCGCCCTCGACTTCCATCCCGAGGACGTCTTCTGGTGCACGGCGGATCCGGGCTGGGTCACCGGCACCTCGTACGGCATCATCGCGCCCCTGACCAACGGCATCACGAGCATCGTGGACGAAGGGGACTTCGATCCCGAGCGCTGGTACCGGATCCTCCAGGACCAGAAGGTCACGGTCTGGTATTCGGCGCCGACCGCGATCCGGATGCTGATGAGGGCGGGAGCGGACCTGCCCCGCCGCTACGACCTGTCGCGCCTTCGCTTCGCGGGCAGCGTGGGCGAGCCCTTGAATCCCGAGGCGGTGGTCTGGGGGCAGGAGGCGATGGGCCTTCCGATCCACGACAACTGGTGGCAGACGGAAACGGGCGGGATCATGATCGCCAACTACGCCGCCTGCGACATCAAGCCCGGATCCATGGGCCGGCCGCTGCCGGGCATCGAGGCGGCGATCCTGCGGTGCGATTCGCGCGGCGAGGTCGAGCGGGAGGACGGCCGTGTCCGGGCCGTTTCCGAGCCGGGCACCCAGGGAATGCTCGCCCTTCGCGCCGGCTGGCCGTCGATGTTCCGCGGGTACCTGAACGAGCCGGAGCGCTACCGGAAGTGCTTCGCCGACGGCTGGTACCTGACCGGGGACCTCGCAAAGCGGGACGAGGACGGGTACTTCTGGTTCGTGGCCCGCGCCGACGACGTGATCAAGTCCTCGGGGCACCTGATCGGGCCGTTCGAGGTCGAGAGCGTGCTGCTCGAGCATCCGGCGGTCGCGGAGGCGGGCGTCATCGGCAAGCCCGATCCCGTCGCGGGCGAGATCGTCAAGGCCTTCGTCGCGTTGAAGCCCGGGCAGACGCCCGGCGAGGAGCTGCGCCTCGACCTGCTCGGTTTCTCTCGCAAGAAGCTGGGAGCCGTCGTCGCCCCGAAGGAGATCGACTTCGTCGACCGGGTTCCCCAGACCAAGAGCGGAAAGATCATGCGGCGGCTGCTGAAGGCGCGCGAACTCGGCCTGCCGGAAGGGGACACCTCGACGCTGGAGAAGGCGTGATGGCGGTCGAAACGGCGCCGGCCGCGGCGGGGCTCGACCGGGCGCGGGCGCTGCGCCTGCTGTCCGAGATGCTGAGGATCCGGCGCTTCGAGGAGAAATGCGCCGAGCTCTACAGCGCGACGAAGATCCGCGGCTTTCTCCACCTGTACGTCGGCGAGGAGGCCGTGGCGGCGGGCGCGCTCGCCTGTCTCGAGCCCGAGGACGCCGTCGTGGCCACCTACCGGGAGCACGGGCACGCTCTCGCCCGCGGAATCCCGGCGGACGCGGTCATGGCCGAGATGTACGGGAAGGTCGAAGGCTGCAGCCGCGGCCGCGGCGGGTCGATGCACCTGTTCGACGCGAAGCGGCGGTTCTACGGAGGCAACGCGATCGTGGGCGGCGGCCTGCCGCTGGCGGTCGGCCTGGCCCTCGCGGACAAGATGCTCGGCCGAAAGCGGGTCACGGTCTGCTTCTTCGGCGATGGAGCGGTCGCCGAAGGCGAATTCCACGAGTCGATCAACCTGGCCGCGCTCTGGAAGCTTCCGGTCCTCTTCTGCTGCGAGAACAACCTCTACGCGATGGGAACGCGGATCGATCGCGCGCTCTCGCAGACCGACCTTTGCGCGAAGGCGGGCGGCTACGGCGTGCCGGCGCTGTCTGCGGACGGCATGGACGTCGTGGCGGTCGAAGAGGCGACGAGGCGCGCGGCCGCGGCCGTGCGCTCGGGAGGAGGCCCCCGCTTCCTGGAGTTCCGCACCTACCGATTCCGCGCCCACTCGATGTACGACCCGGAGCTCTACCGGGACAAAAGAGAGGTCGAAGAGTGGAAGAAGCGCGATCCGATCGCGCTCTTCGAAGCTTTCTGCCGCGAGCGCGGGCTCCTCACTCCGGAGGACGCGCAGCGGCTCGAGAGCGACGTCGCTTCGGAGATCGACAAGGCCGTCGCGTTCGCCGAAGGCGCAGCCTGGGAGCCCGTCGAGGACCTGGCCCGTTTCGTCTGCAGCGAAGCGCGCCCCCCGGCGCCCCCCGCACTGCCCGCGAAGGGCCGGACGGTTCGCACGACCTACCGCGAGGCGATTCGCGCGGCAATTCGGGAGGCCCTCGCCCGCGACCCCAGGGTCTTCCTGATGGGAGAGGACGTCGGGCGGTACGGCGGGTGCTTTGCGGTCAGCAAGGGGCTTCTCGAGGAGTTCGGGCCGGAGCGAATCCGAGACACGCCGCTGTCCGAGTCCGCGTTCGTCGGAGCGGGAATCGGCGCCGCGCTCGGGGGCGCGCGGCCGATCGTCGAGATCATGACGGTCAACTTCAGCCTGCTCGCGCTCGACCAGATCGTCAACAACGCTGCAACCATCCAGCACATGTCGGGCGGCCAGTTTCCCGTCCCGCTCGTCATCCGCATGACCACCGGCGCCGGGCGCCAGCTCGCCGCGCAGCACTCGCACAGCTTCGAGGGGTGGTACGCGCACATCCCGGGCCTGCGGATCCTCGCTCCCGCGACCCTCGAGGACGCCCGCGGAATGCTCGGCACGGCTCTCGAATCGCCCGATCCGGTTCTCATCTTCGAGCACGGCTCGCTCTACAACATGGAGGGGGACCTCGCCGAAAACGCGGGATCGGTCGACATCGATCGCGCCGCCGTGCGGCGAGCGGGACGGGACGTCACCCTCATCACCTACGGCGGAACGCTCGGCAAGACGCTCGAGGCCGCGGACCTCCTCGCGCGGGAGGGAATCGAGGCCGAGGTCGTCGACCTGCGCACGCTGCGCCCGCTCGACACCGCGACCATCCTCGCGTCGGTCTCGAAGACCCGCCGCGCCGTCATCGTGGACGAAGGCTGGAAGAGCGGGAGCCTGTCGGCGGAAGTGTGCGCCCGGATCGTCGAAGGCGCCTTCTACGAGCTCGACGCCCCGCCCGCCCGCGTCTGCACGGCCGAGGTTCCGATCCCCTATGCCAAGCACCTCGAGGACGCCGCCCTTCCGCAGCCTCCCGCCATCGCCGCGGCCGCCCGCGCGACGATCGGAGGCGCGCGTGGCTGAGTTTCGAATGCCCTCTCTCGGCGCCGACATGGAGGCGGGCACGCTGGTCAAGTGGCTCGTCGAGCCGGGCGACGCCGTCCGGCGCGGGGACATCGTCGCGGTGGTTCAGACGGAAAAGGCCGACATCGACGTCGAGGTCTTCACGAGCGGGACGGTCGAGACGATTCACGTCGCGCAAGGGCAGAAGGTGCCCGTGGGTACGCTTCTCGCGACGATCCGCGGCGAAGGGGAAGAGGAGGCGGCCCCCGCGGCGGCCCCCGCACCGGCTCCGGCGGCTCCTCTCGCGGCGACGCCGGGCGCTCCACCCGCCTCCCGCGCCCGGATATCTCCCGCCGCTCGCCGGCGGGCCGGGGAGCTCGGGATCGATCCGGAGCGGCTGCGCGGGACCGGCCCGGACGGCTCGATCACGGTCGCCGACGTCGAGGCGGCCGGAGCCGCCCCCGCCCCGGCGGCGGTCTCCGACGACCGATCGGCCGCAATGCGGCGCGCGATCGCCGCCGCGATGACCCGGTCGCACCGCGAGATCCCGCACTATTACCTGGGTCGGGAGATCGATCTCGGGGCGAGCCTTCGGTGGCTCTCCGAGCAGAACGCGAAGCGCTCCGTGACCGACAGGATCCTGCCCGCCGCGCTCCTCCTGCGGTCCGTCGCGCGGGCGGTCCGGGAGGTGCCCGAGATGAACGGCTTCTGGACCGACGGCGCCTTCCGGCCGAGCGCGGCCGTGCACGTGGGGGTCGCGATCTCCCTGCGCGAGGGAGGGCTCGTCGCTCCTGCCCTGCACGACGCCGACCGAAAGGGCCTCGAGGAGCTGATGCGGGACCTGAGCGATCTGGTGGCGCGCGCCCGGGCGGGGTCGCTGCGCAGCTCCGAGGTCTCCGACCCGACGATCACGGTGACGAATCTCGGGGACCTCGGCGCCGAGACGGTCTACGGGGTGATCTTCCCGCCCCAGGTCGCGCTGGTCGGCTTCGGGAGAGTGACCGAGCGCGCCCGCGTGCGGGGAGAGACGGTCGCTCCCGCTCCAGCGGTGACGGCGACCCTCGCCGCGGATCACCGCGCGAGCGACGGCCACCGCGGCGGCCTCTTTCTGGCGGCGGTGGACCGCCTGCTGCAGAAGCCGGAGGCGCTGTGACGGAGCAGGAAATCCGGGACGCGGTTCTCGGCGCCCTGCGCAAGATCGCCCCGGAGGCCGACCCGCTCCGGATCCACGCCGGAGAGCCCCTGCGCGATCAGCTCGACCTCGACTCGATGGATTTCTTGAACTTCCTGATCGGCCTGCACAAGGCGACGGGAGTGGACATCCCCGAGGCCGACTACCCGAGGCTCTCTTCGCTGCAGGCGATCACGGAGTATCTCGGGCAGAAGAAAGGGAAAGGGACCTGATGCCGAAACCCCCCGGCGACCCGCCCCCTCGTCCTCCCGGCGCGGATGCCTCCGGCCCGAGCGGGGAGAACCTCCCGATCGCCGCGCGGCTGGAGGAAGTCGCGGCGCTGCTCGAGCAGCAGAACGCCAACCCGTTTCGCGTGGACGCCTACCGCAACGCCGCGCAGGTCCTGCGCCGCCTCGGGCGGCCCGCTTCCGAGATCCTCCAGGCGGAGGGCCTCGAGGGGCTCGACCGGCTGCCCGGAATCGGCCCGGTCCTCGCGCGAGCCATCCGGACCCTCGTCGTCACGGGCCGACTTCCCATGCTCGAGCGGCTGCGCGGCGAAAGCGATCCCGCAGCCCTGCTGGCCTCGGTCCCGGGGATCGGCCGGACGCTGGCGGAACGGATTCACCGGCGGCTCGGCGTCGAGACGCTCGAGGACCTCGAAGCGGCCGCCTTCGACGGCCGGCTCGAGAACATCGCCGGAATGGGCGCCAAGAAGCTCGCGGGAATCCGCGATTCCCTTTCGAGCCGGCTCGGGCGCGTCCGCCGGCCGGCCTCGGCCGAGCCGCGACGGGAGCCTCCGGTCTCGGAGCTGCTCGACGTCGACCGCGAGTACCTGTTCCGCGCGGTGGCCGGAGAGATTCCCCGGATCGCTCCACGCCGCTTCAATCCGAAGCGCGAGGCGTGGCTGCCGATCCTGCACACCCAGCGCGGGCCGCGCCACTACACGGCGCTCTTCTCCAACACCGCGCGGGCCCATGCTCTCGGCCGAACGCACGATTGGGTCGTTCTGTACGCCGACGGCGACCAGGGCGAGCGGCAGTGGACGGTCGTCACCGCGTCGGCCGGGCCCCTGAAGGGCCATCGCGTCGTCCGCGGGCGCGAGGCCGAGTGCCTCGAGCGCATCGAGACCGAAGGCCGATCCGCCCCGGACGGAAAGGCCGCGCCGGCGCCGCGGCAGTCCCGGACGCCGGAACACGGCCGGGAGGTCGACCGATGGACGTCCTGACCGCGATCGCGGATCGCCGCGCCATCCGGGCCTACCGGGACGAGAAGGTCGACCGGGAAACGGTCCGCCGGCTGGTCGACGCCGCCGTGCAGGCCCCGAGCGCGATGGACCTGGAACCGTGGGCGTTTCTGGTCTTCGAGGGAGCGTCGCGGCTGTCCCGGTTTTCGAAAGAGGCGAAGGCGCATAGGCTCGCGAGCGCGGCCGACCTTCCGCCCGACGCGCGACGTCTCCTCGCCGATCCCTCGTTCGACGTTTTCTACGGCGCTCCCCTGCTGCTGGTCATCTGCGCGACGTCGGCGCAATCTCAGGCGGCGGAGGACTGTTGCCTCGCGGCCCAGAACCTCATGCTCGCGGCCCACGCCGAGGGCCTGGCGACGTGCCCGATCGGGTTCGCGCGGCCCTGGCTCAACCTGCCGGCGACCCGGCGCGAGCTCGGCATCCCGCCGGCGCTCGTCCCGGTCTTTCCTCTGATCCTCGGGCACCCGGGCGAGCATCCCGCCCGGCGCGGGCGCCGCGCTCCGGAAATCCACTGGCTCTGAGAAGGTTCTTCTTCGGCGGCGCGACCCGCCTTGCCCTGGATCGCCGGCGCGTTGGCGGTCCAGAAGACCACGTCGTCGGTGATTCCGTCGAGAACCGCGTCATAGTCTTCGCGGCTGACCGCGTCGGTCAAGGCTTTCAAGGTTCTGCGGACGGCTTCCTCTTCCGCCGAGATGGACATGGCGACCTCCTTGCCCGTCGCGGGCGTGGACCCTTGCGCAGCCGGACCGGCGCAAAGAGAGGCGGCGAGCGCGAGAGCGATCAGGATTTCTCGTGCTCCTTTCGCCACCGGAGGATCAGCGCGGGGAACTCGCGCTCGAGGAAGGCGTAGAAGTCCCTCACCGCGCGCAGGCGGCGGGCCCGCTCCCGTCCGGCCTTCTCGAGCAAGGCGATGCCGCGGCCGGCGAGGTCCTTCCAGGTCGAGACCGACCGCAGCTTGTCCTCCATCATGGTCGTGAAGGCTCCCGGCGCCACGCGAAAGCGGGTGCGTCGCTCGCCGGGCAGGCCCACGCGCTCGAGCAGGCCGAACCGCTCGTCGGACGGCGCCTGGAAGACGGCGCGCGGCATGACGAACGACGACGCGCCGCAGGCCCCGCCGGCCGCGCGGCAGCCGGCAGGGGCCGGTCACGCGCGCACGGCGAGCCTCGCGAGCGCGCCCGCGCTTTCTCGCAGCCTGCTAATAGAAGTCCGAGCAGGACATGTAGTAGCCGCAGGCGGGGTTCGG
>JBLMXY010000173.1:0-7588 GCA_050257975.1 Acidobacteriota bacterium | reverse complement strand
CTGGAATTGCTGCAAGGCACCCTGGACCTGCTGATCTTGCGCACGCTGATTCTTGGATCGCAGCACGGCCAGGGCATCGCGCGCGCCATCCAGCAGACGTCGGAGGAAGAGCTCCTCGTCGAGCACGGAGCCCTGTATCCGGCGCTTCAACGGCTCGAGGAGCGCGGCTGGATCTCCGCGAAATGGGGAATCTCCGCGAATAACCGCAAGGCCCGCTTCTATTCGCTGACATCCGCCGGCCGCAAACAGCTCGGGAAAGAGACCGCCCGGTGGAAGCGGCTCGCGGCAGCAATTGGACGCGTTCTCGGTCCTCAGGAGAGTTAGGCGATGTTTCGCACGAGGCGGACGGCAAGCGACTTCGGCGCCGAAATCGAAGCCCACATCCAGCTCGAGGTCGAGCGCTTGCGGGAACAGGGGCTGAGCGAAGAGGAGGCCCGGGCAACCGCGCATCGCTCATTCGGCAGCCTCACGCGGGCCGAAGAGCGCTTCTACGAATCCGGCCGCTGGCTCTGGTGGGACCACTTCTGGCAGGACGCCCGCCACGTCCTGCGCATGCTGCGCAAATCCCCCGGCTTCACCGCCATCGCCGTCTCGACGATTGCCCTGGGCATTGGAGCCACGACGGCGATTTTCAGCGTCGTCGATGCCACGCTCCTGCATCCCCTGCCGTATCCGCACCCCGAGCAGCTCGTCCGAGTGCAGGATGATCTCCCCGGCGTGGGCGCGCAGGATGTCGGGATGTCCGAGCCCGAGTGGCAGGATCTCCAGCACTCCGGGATTTTCGAATTCGTTTCGCCGACCTGGTACGACGACAACAACCTCACCGCCTCGTCGCGGCCCGCGCGGGTCAGTCTGCTCATCGTCGCACCGAATTATTTTCACCTCCTGGGCGTGAAGCCGCAGCTGGGCCGCGCCTTCCATCCCGAGGATCACAACCCCGGATTTACCACGGAAGTCGTCATCAGCGACGGCATGTGGAAGCGGGCCTTCGCGAGCGATCCGCATGTCCTGGGCCGCGGCGTGCGACTCGATACCGACCTGTATCACGTGGTGGGCGTCATGCCGCCGGGTTTTCACGCCCCGGGGCGAACGGCGAGAGATCGGAACATCGAAGTCTGGGCCGCCACCAGTTTTTATGGCCCGCCTCTGGCGGATCACCCGCCGAGGAAAGGGCGGAACCTTCCGACGGCAATCGCTCGACTCAAACCGGGATTGACGCTTGCGGCGGCTCAAGGCCGGCTCGACGCGCTGGTTGCATCGTTGCAGAGACAATTCCCGGAAGATTACCCGCGCCAGAGCGCATGGACGGTGCGATTGGTGCCGCTCAAAGAGAGCGTGGTCGGCAACGCGCGCCAGCCGCTGATTCTGCTGCTTGGCGCCGTGGGATTGGTTCTGCTGATCGGCTGCGTGAACGTCGCCAACCTCCTCCTCGCGCGCGCCAGCGCGAGAGGACGCGAGATGGCCATCCGCCAGGCGCTCGGGGCCGCGCGGACGCGTTTGACGCGTCAGTTGCTGACGGAGAGTCTCTTTCTTTCTCTGCTCGGCGGGATCGCCGGTCTCGTGATTCTTTTCTGCACGAAAGGATTTCTGGTGCGCCTCGTGCCGGAAAACCTGCCGCGGCTCAACGACATATCGATCAGCTGGGGCGTATTACTCTTCGCTCTCGGCGCCTCCCTCGTCGCCGGCGCGATCTTCGGTCTGGCTCCCGCCCTGCACGCCGGGCGGCTGGATCTGATTCGCATGCTGAAGCGGGAAGGGCGCGGCTCGACAGGCTCCGGGGCACAGACGCGCACGCGGCGCGTGCTGGTGGTCACGGAGTTTGCCCTTTCTCTGGTGCTGCTGGCCGCCGCGAGCCTTCTGCTGCGCAGCTTCTGGGATCTGCTGAACGTGCGGCTGGGATTCGATCCAGAGAGCGTGATGACGGTGCGCACCAGGCTGCCCTACCCGAATGATCGAAAAGTCGACAAGTACGCGACCGTATCGCAGGAGGCTCAATTTGTGCGCGAAGTACTCCGGCGCAGCCGAACGCTCCCCGGAGTAGAACAAGCAGCCGTGGGTGATCTCGGCTCTCTTCCACTGGGCCATGACCGGGACAACCAGAATCCGCCGCTCCCGCTGATCCTGGAAGGCCACGCGACGGGAGGCAACGACTCTCCCCGGGTGGACGCCTCCGTCGTGACGCCGGAATACTTTCACTTGCTGGGCATGACGCTGCTGCGCGGGCGTTTACTCAATGACTTCGACAACGAACAGGCGCCTCAAGTCGCGGTGATCAATGAGGCGATGGCGCGGACCTACTGGCCGAACGAAGATCCCCTGGGGAAGAAACTGAAGCTCTCTCCCTCCGCGTCTTCCTGGGCCACGGTGGTCGGCATCGTCGCGGATGCTCGGACCGAAGCGCTGGAGACGGCGGGAGTCCCTGAAATCTATACGAGCCCGTACCAGAGGGTCTCGCGCCATCTCGCCCACCATCTGGCGATATTTCTGCGCGGACATCTGGACGCCGCGGCGATTCCGAGAGAGGTGCGCGAACAGGTGCAGGCCATCGATCCGACGCTTCCCGTTTTCGGCGAAGAAAAGCTCAGCGAGACGGTCTCCGCATCTTTGTCCGAGAGGCGATTCGCGATGGAAATTGTTGCGCTGTTCGCTCTGACCGCCCTGCTGCTCGCCGGGCTTGGCATTTACGGGGTGATTTCGTACGTCGTCAGCGAGCGCACGCACGAGATCGGGATTCGTCTCGCGCTGGGCGCAGAAAAGCGGCGCATCCTGCAGATGGTCCTGCGTCAGGGATTGGAGCTCGCCGTTGCGGGCACCGCGGTTGGGCTCGTCTGTGCGCTGATCGTTTCGCGCTCGATGGCAGGACTCCTTTACGGGGTGAGCCCGACAGACCCGCTGACATTCGCGGGCGTCGCCCTCCTCCTGGTCATCGTTGCTCTGCTCGCTTGCTATATTCCGGCGCGGCGCGCGTTACATGTCGAGCCGATGGTTGCGCTGCGATACGAGTAGCTCGGCCGGAGGCGGCCGCGCGCCGACGCCATTTCTGGACGCTCCCTCCCGGTCAGGCCGGAGCTGGCTTCCGCCCGCCGCCGGCGAAGATTGTCCCTCACGGTCCGTCTCGACCCGCTCGAGTCTGATGCGCGCGTATCCTCGGAACCGGATGCCGACTCTGCGGATGCGACTCTTCGTTCGGGTCGCCAGGGTTCTGTTGGTGGCGCCGCTCTTGCGCGCACTTCCGGCCGCCGGGGCGCCCGCGCCGGCGCATGCCTCGCCCGCGTCAGGCACCGCGCCCTTCGTTTTCGATGGAAATCGCCTCTACGCGGAACTGTCCTTCGTTCGCCCGGACGGCTCCATCCACCGGGCGCTGGCGTTCGTCGACATGGGCAGCCCATCCATGGAGATCCGGGCAACGCTCTTCAAGGAACTCGAGCTCGATCGCGGCAGGCCGCTGACCTTCAAACTGGGAAGTTTGCGCGTGAACGTGCCTTCCGGAGAGGTGACTGCCGATCCCTCGGAGCCGCGTTCCATAGGCCCCGAACTGAAGGTCGAAGCCACTCTTCCGGCCGGCGTCATGCAGAGATACGAGGTCGTGCTGGACTACCGACGCCGGACGCTCACCTTCGCGACACCGGGAACGATCGAGCCCGAAGGCACGCCGGTGCCATTCCGAATCAACCCTCGAACCGGCCTGATCACGGTGAACGCGCTGATCCACGGCGAGCCCTACCCGGCGACGATCGACAACGGCTCCGCCTACACCTGGTTCCGCCAGGACACGGTGAGGCGCTGGCTCGCCACGAATCCCGGATGGGAACGGGGCGTGGGCGCGGTGGGGGCCAGCAACATGATGATGTCGGGCGACGGCGCCGAAGCCGCGGGCCTCCTCCTGCGCATCCCCGAGATCGCAATCGGTCCGCTGACCCTGAAGCAGGTTGGTGCGCTGGGCGCGGGGCGCGGCAAGGGTTTTTCCGGCGACCTGGACTTGTTCGATTGGTACTCGACGAAGAATGCCGTCCCGGTGATCGGCTGGATCGGCGGAAACGTGTTGAAGGCCTTTCGCCTGACCATCGACTATCCGAATCGGACGATGTTCTGGCTTCGGCAGAGCGAACCCGATGCGACGGACCTCGATCAGGTCGGCATCACGTTGAAGAGGCAGGCCGGCGAGTATCTCGTCGCCGCCGTCGCGACGAAGAATGGAAGGCCCACGGTCCAGGGCGTCCAGGTCGGCGACCGGTTGATCCGGGTCGATCACCTCGAAACGAAGGGCGCGACGCTGGGCATGATCTACGACGCCCTGCACGGCAAGCCGGGCGAGGGCCGCGTCCTGGGGCTTCAGAGGGGAGGAGCCCCGCTCACCGTCCGCGCGACCGTCACGGCTTTCTGACTCGCGCCTTCCGCGGTGACGACCCTTCCCGCCCGCGGGATCGGCAGATCAAACCGACCTCGATGTGGTCCGAGGGATTGGCGGTCCCGCAACCTTCGCGCGCCCGGTGGTGTTTTCGGAGCCAGGAGGAGCGCATGGCGCCGTACCGGGTCGTCGCGGTCAGCGAGGGTCTCGCCGAGAGGGTGCGCACGTCGCGCAAGTCGCCCGGGTACGGGCACCCGGCGCACTCGGAGCTGGCGACCGGCTACGGTCCCTGCCGCCTCTGCCTGCGAGACTTCGAGGTCGGCGTCGAAAGGCGCCTGCTCTTCACGCTCGATCCCTTCCACGGCTTTGAGACCTTCCCGCTGCCGGGCCCGGTCTTCATTCATGAGGAGGCGTGCGACCGATACCCGGAGGACGCCGGGTTCCCGCCGGACCTCTTGTCCCACGACCTGACGGTCGCGGCGTATGCTCGCGGCCGGGTCCTCCGGGCCGAGGAGCGCGTCGGAGCCGGAGAAGCCGAAGGAGCCGTCGGCCGCCTTCTCGCCCGCGGCGACGTGGACTACCTCCACGTCCGCGACACCGAGGCCGGCTGCTACGACTTCCGGATCGAGCGGGCGTGACGCGCCGAACCGGAGACCCCGAAGCCGCCTGGCACCCGGCCGCGAGCCGGCCCTAACGCAACGTCAGCTGGCCCGCGCCGACATGGGCGTGCAGGCGGTACGCACCGCTTCCCTCCTTGCGGAACGAGCGAAACAGGCCGCCGCGCGATTCGCCGAACGGATCGCCGTCGACTTCGCCGGTGATCACCGAGGCGTCGACATGCGCGTAGTCGGCGGAGTCGCCCACGGAGACGGTCAACTCGCCCGCGTGGAGCTCGATGTCCTTGTTGCCGACGACGTTTTCCACCTGGACCTCCCCGAAGGGGATCCGGGCGTAGAGATCCGTGTTCTTTGGAATGCCGATGGTTATCGTGATGCCGTTTCGCGGGCCGCCGCAGATCCGCAGATCGGCAACGTCTTCGCGGCGGTCCATCCGAACCTTGAGCTTCCTGGCCTCCCGCGCCCTCTCGCCGGACAGCGCGACGGTGATCCTGTCCTGCCCGGTGCCGATGATCTGAATGTCCCCGGAGCGAACGTGAAGTTTGAGCTTGCCGGCCGAGGGGAAATCGACGGCAAAGGGATGGTTTCCGATGTCGGTGGCCACGAGTTTCGTCTGGGCCGCGGAAGCCATGGCCAACAGGAGGCCGCCCGCGAACAGAAGGAGGACGCGACGCATACCCTCACCCCCATCCGGAAGATACGCAGGCAGGCCCGGGGATGTTCCAGTTCGGAAGGTTCGGTCTTATTCCGTGACTCCGGAGCGCCGGGGTTAGGCGGTCGCGCTGAACAAGCCCAGCGGAGTCAACGACTCAAGTCTGGCCCGATTCCCCTCGATTCTCCGTCAGGAACTGTCGGAAGCCCGTACCCGGAGGCGTCTTGCCGAGCTGCCGCAGCATCAGGACCACCTGGCCGCGGTGATGGGTCGAGTGATTCAGGCAGTGCTGGATGAGCTCTGCGAGAACGTACGGGTCTTCGTCAACGGAGCGCGGCGCACGGAGCTTCTCGCCGCTCAGCCCCCGGGCAAAGGCTTCCTGCTCCTCCTCCAGGCTGGCCCAGGTCGCGACGATCGACGGAAGATCCGGAAGGTCGGTCGGCGAGAGATCGGGACCGAACGATCCCTCCCGCCAGAACCGGAGCCAGCCGCGCTCTCCCCACAGGAGATGCCGCAGGGTCCCTCGGATCGAGGCGAAGCTCCCCCGAAGATCCCGATCGAGCTCTTCACCGGAGAGCTCGCCCGCAGCCTGCAGCAGCCGCCGATTGGCCCAGCGGTTGTAGGCGAACCATGTCCAAACGTCCTGAACGTTCATCCCGGCACTCCGTCCTCAACGATACGAGAGCGCGGACTCCGAGTTTCGGTGCCCTGGCCGCCCGCAAGACCGACCCCCGCCGCCACCGCTTCGGTAAACTCCGAGCCGGCGCGTCCGATGACGTCCATCTCCAGGGCCACGACGCTCGCGATGTCCGCGGCCTCTCGCGCGGGCCGAGGGAAGGCGCTGCTCCTTCCCCAGCAGGTCATCACGAGCCCCGAGACGCGGCTTCAGTACCGGATCGACAGCCTGCTCGGCCAGGGAGGCTTCGGCCAGGCCTACCTCGCGACCCGCGTCACGCCCTCGCGCGCGGTCCCGGCCGCCGTCGCGGTGAAGGCGAGCGAGCACATCGACGGCTGGCTGCGCGAGGCCTATTTCGGCCAGCTTCTGGAGGGGCACGCCCGCGCGATCCGCGTCTACGACGCGTTTCCGCTGGTGCGAGACGACGGCAGCCTCCTCTACTGCCTCGCGCTCGAGTACGCGAGGCACGGCGACCTGAGATCCTTCCTGCAGCGCACCGGCAAGGGGTGGCCGGAGAAGGCCGCGAGGCGCGAGATCGCGGGGATTCTCGAGGTCCTCGGCAAGCTCCACCGAGGCCAGCTCCTCCACCGCGACCTGACTCCGATGAACGTCTTCGTCTGCGACGGCGGATGCCTGAAGCTCGGGGACTTCGGCATCGTGAGCTACCAGAGCGACCGGCGCGGCATCGCGGCGCGGACGCTCAACCCGTGGGGCGCGCCGAGCGACATCCTCGCGGGCGCGGCCCCCAAGTGGCAGGCGCGCGACGACGTCTATCAGGTCGGGCAACTCCTGGGAATGCTGGTGAAGGGAACCGCGGCGGCGCGGATTCGCACCGGCGAGGTCCGGCGCCTCCGCTGCACCGACCATCTCAAGGAGATCGTCTATCGCTGCATCGGCGAGCGCCGAAAGAGGTACGAGAGCGCTCACGAGCTGATCGACGCGCTGACCCATCCGCCCGCCCCCCTGAAGGTCGGGAGGCTCCGGACGCTCAAAGGGGCGCATCTCGCCTTCACCGGCATTCTGACCAGGCGCCGCAGCGAGGCCGCCCGCGCCGCGCGCCGCGCGGGAGCGGTCGTCCACGGGGCCCCATCCGCGAAAACGAACGTCGTCGTCCGCGGCCGGCCCAACCCGCTTCAAGCCGCCGGCAGGGACGCGGGCCGGAAGCTGCTCGAAATCAAGCGGCTCCGCGAGAAGGGGCACCGAATCACCCTGCTCAACGAGAAGCAGTTCTGGCGGCTGGCGGGTCGCAGAGGAGCCTGATCCCCGCGAGACCTCAGCCGACTCCGTCGGACACG
>JBLMXY010000172.1:0-3671 GCA_050257975.1 Acidobacteriota bacterium | reverse complement strand
GCGTCGGGAGGGCCCCCGGCGTCCTCCGTCAAGTGCCGATATTCCGAACGGGAGTGCAAGAGCCACGCGAGCACTCGCAGCGGGCGGAGCGTGTCCCCGGGAAGGCTCGTCCGATCGCAATACCGGGCCAGACAACTCTTCGCGGCGCTGCCCGTGAGGCTCGACGGCTCGAGGCTCCGGCGATAAGACTCGCGATGGCGCCCGCTGCGAAGGGAGTGGTCGAAGTAGAGAGCCAGGTAGGTCAGGAAGTAGATGAGATCCAGTCCGGGAAGGCCGTGCAGCTCGGAGGATTCCCAGTCGAGAACCGAGAGCGTGCCGTCCGGGACCAGAAGAATGTTCCACGGGGAGAAGTCCCGCTGCTCGCAAACGCGGCGGAGCGGCGGGAGCTTCGCCAGCAGCTGCTCCGCGCCGCGCAAGACGCCCGGATCGAGAGCGGATCCGAAATGAGAGACAAAATCCGCGAGCACGCGATCCACGAAACCGCCGCAAGGCTCCCGGGAGCCGTCGTCGGGCCCGGCGAAATCCGCCAGCCAGGACGTCGCCTTTTCGGCGAGCTCCCGATAGCTCCGGCGGCTGAGGAAGCTGGAGAGGGGCAGACCGGGAAGGGCCGTCTCGACGAGGATCCCGTCCGGCCGGGACAGAAGGATCCGCGGTACCCCGGCAACCCCTCCTGCTCGCCGTTCCAGGGCCCGCAGCACCTCGCCTTCCCGCCGAAGGCCGGCGGCCGATTCCGCCGTGCGCGCCATCTTGACCACGAGCCGCGGCGCCGCGTCTCCGTCCGCGAAGAGGAAAGCCAGCACCTTGCCGCTGCTTCTTCCGGGCATCGCCTGAAGGAGGCGAAAGATCCGCCGGGGAGCGGGGCCGAGCCCCCAGTCGCTCCACGCATTCCGAATCGTCTCGATCCACGATTCGCCCTCCTCGGATCGCGGACTACCGGGAGGAGCCGGTTTGCGCGCGGCAGCGCAGACAGGCCGCCGCGGCCGGAGCATCCATTGGATCCGGCGGACCGCCCGCCCCGCGAGGCGTACCGGATTGCGGGTGCCCCTCCGGCGGGTTCGGTAGTAGTCGAAGGGTTCTCGCGCTTCGAGAGGAATCCAGACGGTTGCCGGAGCGCGGGAGGGATCCGGCCTGGCCCAGAAGCATTCGACGTCTTCGAAGCCGGCGAGCCGGAGCTTCGCGGCAGCCGCCCTCCAACCTCCGGACAGGGAGCCGCGCCACTCCGTGTAAAGAGAGCCCCGCGAGGCGAGCGCGGACCAGGCCGCTTCGAGCGTCTCCCGCGACGGATCCGAGGCCACCGCCAGGTCGAAGCCCGAGCGTCGCTCTCCGGAGGCCGTCGAAGTCACGGGGCAGATCAGGCGCAACGGCTCCACCAGCTCTTCCGAGAAGCAGAGGCCGGAGTTCGGTCGCGGATTCGGGAGAAGAAATCGCCAGTCGACCCTTCGCAAGAGTCGGTTGCGCGCTTCCTCCCGCATCGATCAGTTCCCCGCCGATGCGGCCCTTCGCCGCGAGAGGACCCTCTCGTAGAGCTCGGACACTTCCCGAACCATCTTCTCCGCCGAGAATTCCCGAAGCGCCCGTTCGCGCCCGGCCAGGCCCAGTCGCCGTCCGAGGGGGGGATCCGAGAGCAGTGACCGGATGGCCGCGGCCAGCGCCGCGGGGTCGTGCGGCGGGACCAGCAAACCGGTCTCGCCGTTGACCACGGCCTCCTCCGTTCCGCCGATCGCCGTGGCGACCACCGCCTTTCCCGCCGCCATCGCCTCCAGGACGGAGAGCGGAAAGCCCTCGTACAGCGATGGCAGGACGAAGAGATCGCAGCTGGCAAGCAGCTCGGGCACATCGTCGCGGTGCCCGAGGAAGAGCACGCGACCGTCGATGCCGAGCATGCGCGCCCTGTCCTCGAGCCCTTCCCTTTCCTTCCCCTCCCCGGCAATCACGAAATTTGCTTCCGGCGCCCTGGCGGCCGCCTCGAGCAGGTCGAAGAGCCCCTTCTGTGCGTCGAGTCTTGCGAGCGCGAGAACGATCGGACGAGCCGCGACGCCGCCGAGCTGCCTCCGGAGAGCGCCGTCGGATTCCTGCCGAAACCGCTGAACGTCGACGGCGTTGCGAATGATCTCGACCTTCCGCGCCGGAAAGAGGAGCGTTGCCCGCAACCTGCGGGCCATGTCCTCCGACACGGCGATGTAACGGTCGACTCGCCCGCTGAGGACCCACTGCCGGAGGATCTCGCGCGGCGAGGAGATCGGCCGGAAGAGCTGTTGGGTCGCGATGACCGCCGGAACGCCGGCGAGGTCGGCGGCCAGCAATCCCCAGTCGCAGCGGAGGGCCCACGGAAGATGCGCGTGGAAGACCGCCGCTTCTTCCGATCGGACTTCCCGCACCAGACGGGGAAGGTCGAACAGACCTCGCGCGCGCGCAATCGATCTGGTTCGGACGCCGAGCCGGCTCGTGGCTTCCAGCAGCGGGCGGAGCCCGGCGCTGTCATGGTGGAAGAGGACGGGGTTCCACTGCCGCCGGTCCAATCCACCGAGGAGGGTCAGCAGAGCGACCTCCGCTCCGCCGAAGCCCGAGCTATCGGTGAAGTGGATGACGGTTCGGGACATGACTTTCTGGCGACGCCGCCTCCGGTTCCGGCTGCGCGTCGGGTCCGGCCTTCCTCGCGAGCTCGGAGCGCGCGCCGAGCAGGTAGAAATAGTCGAGCGCGAACCGATAGTAGACGTCGAGCCTCGCGGGCCGGCGGCGCTCGAGCCGCGTCATGGCCCGGATCGCGACGCGGGGAAGGAAGGGAGCGACCCGGGAAAGAAAGAGCAGAACGGACAGAGCGGCTCTCCATTTTCGCGAGCCGGTCTCGAAGCGGGCGAACCGGAGCTCCGAACGGGCGGCGGGCCACTTGCGCGAGAGGAGAACGGCGGTCTTTCCCTTGGCGATGTTGTCCCGGGCCAGCGCGGCGAAGTCCTTTTCGTAATGCTGCCGCGCGCAGGCTTGCTTGCTGTAGAGAATCTCGACGCCGGCCTGCTGCAGCCGCAGCGCGAGCTCTCCGTCCTCGTTGCCGTAGATTCGGAACTCCTCGTCGAATCCTCCGATCTCGAGAAAGACGTTACGCGGGATCGAGAAGTTGCCGCTGTAGAAGTCCCGGAACGTCATTCGATAGCCCGGCCGCGCGAGCCGCTCCAGATGGCGATTGAACTTTTCGCCGATGTAGGTCACGACCGGCGGCGTGGAGGCATCGAGCAAGACCGGAACCGCCCCGACGACTCCGCGGCGGGAGGCGGCCGGATGTTCGCGCCGGTGCGCCTCGAGGAACTCTTCGCCGGGCTGCATGTCATCGTCCAGGAACACGAGCAGCCTCCCGCACGCCGCGCGCGCGCCGGCATTGCACGCCGCGGCCCGGCCGCGGCCCGGGGAGGGAATGCTCCGGAGCCGGTAGGTCGCGGCGAAGTTCCCAAGCGCTTCCGAAGTTCCGTCCGTCGATCCGTCGACCGCGACGACGACCTCGTACTCGCTCGCGGGAAGCGACTGCGCCGCAAGCGCCTGGAGCGTTCGAAGAAGAGATGCCCGGCGATTGCGGGTCGGGATGACGACGCTCACCGCGATGGCGTCGCTCACGGGTAGAGAGTCGCCTTCCCGATCCGCCGCCCGCCACGCGGGCGAGTCAAGCCGCCAGCCACTGTGAA
>JBLMXY010000171.1:0-17457 GCA_050257975.1 Acidobacteriota bacterium | reverse complement strand
CTCTGTTTCGTATGCCACAGACGGCTCTCGGCTCTCGTTCGGGCGCGTCGAGCGCCCGCTCGAAAGTTTCATCGCTCCTCGACGATGCTCTCGCATCGCCGTCGTCGCGCTTCCTTGCATCTGACCCCGCGGCGCTTGTAACGTCATCCCACACCCTTTTTCAGCACCCTGCTAGAGTTCGACCGGAGCCCTCAAGTTCCACAGCCGTCGACACGGCGTGTCTGGTTTCTCCGCGAAGGAGAGCCGGGAAGGAGCAAGAAACGTGAAGCGATCCCTGATCGGTCTCGCCGCGGCGCTCGTTCTGTCGTGCGCCGTGGCGGCGCGCGCGCAGGAAAAGCCCCCGGAGAAGCCCGCCGAAAAACCCCCGGCGGAAACGGCGAAGAAGGAGCCGCCCAGGGCCGAGCAGTCGGTCACCCAGCACAGCGTCGTCATCGGCGGCGCGACGGTCAACTACACGGCGACGGCGGGCACGCTCGTCCTCAAGAACGACAAGGACGAGCCCTGGGCCAGCATGGGCTACACGGCGTACGTCCGGCGCGATGCCGGAAACCCGAGCCGCCGGCCGATCACCTTCGCCTACAACGGGGGCCCGGGATCCTCCTCGGTGTGGCTCCACATGGGCGCGCTGGGACCCCGGCGCATCGTGACCACGGATGCGGGCGCGACGCCTCCTCCGCCATATCAGCTCGTGGACAACGCCTACAGCATTCTCGACAAGAGCGATCTCGTGATGATCGACCCGGTCGGGACCGGCTATTCCAAAGCCGTGGGCGAGGCGAAGAACAAAGACTTCTGGGGCGTCGATCCGGACATCCAGTCCGTCTCCCGGTTCATAAAGCAGTATGTCAGCGACAACGGGCGCTGGAACTCGCCCAAGTACCTGCTCGGAGAGAGCTACGGCTCGACCCGCTCCGGAGGGATCGCCGACTACCTCCAGACGAAGGAAGGCATGTCCCTGAACGGCGTCGTCCTGGTCTCGGTGGCGCTCGACATCGAGGCGCTCTTTGCCGTCCCGGGAAATGACCGTCCGTACCCGTTCTTTCTTCCGACCTACACGGCGACCTCCTGGTATCACAAGGTCCTGCCGTCGCAGCCCAAGGAGCTCGATCCGCTGCTCGACGAGGTGCGCCGCTACGCGCTCGGCCCCTACACCGAAGCGCTCATGAAGGGAGACACCCTGTCGGATGCGGATCGCCGCGCGGTGGCGGAGAAGCTCCACCAGTACACGGGCCTCTCGGTCGACTACGTCTTGAAGGCGAACCTGCGGGTCTCGGAGGGGGAATACGCGCAGGAGCTTCTGCGCGAGCACGGCGAGACGGTGGGGCGGCTGGACTCGCGCTTTCTCGGAGTGACCCTGGACCGGCTGGCGAAGGAAGCCGAATACGATCCGCAGGAGGCCGCGATCTCGGCGGCCTTCACGGCGGCCTTCAACAACTACTACAACGAAGAGCTGAAATTCGGCCAGGGCAAGACCTACGCGATCGAGGCCGAGGAGCTCTTCAAGTTCTGGGAGTGGAAGCACAAGCCGCCCGGATCTCCCTTTCCGATCCCGGGCTTCCCCAACACGGGGCTCGATCTCGCGCACGCCATGACCGTCAACCCGAACCTGCACGTGCTCGTCTTGAACGGGACCTTCGACCTGGCGACGCCCTTTCTCGCGACGGAGTACATGATGTCGCACCTCGGTCTCGAGAAGAAGCTCCAGGGGCACATCCACATGAAGTACTACCCGGCGGGGCACATGATGTACGTGCACGAGCAGTCGCTGAAGGCCTTCAAGGCGGACGTCGCGGCGTTCCTCGACGCCACCGACCGCCTCTGAGAGGCGGCGCCGCGCGCCCGCGTCAGCGCGCGGCGGCCGTCCCCGGCGGGAAGTCGCTCAGAAGCTCGCCGACGTACTTGCGAATCTGCCGGTCGATCTTCTCGGGACTCGTTCCGACGGTGGCCGTGATCCAGGCCCGCCAGATCAGCTTCTTCTCGGGGTCCCGGACGTCGAGGGCCAGGGTCGCCTGCCTGCGGGTCTCCGACCCGACGTAGGTGTAGGGCGACCACCAGGTGTACGCGCCGTACTTGTCCCTCTGGACGATCCCGGCCGCCCTGGTGTGGTAGTCGACGAAGAAATCGGGCGCGGCCCCGTCGGCGGGGCGCAAGCCCTTCTTTCCGAGCTCCTCCGTGACCGCTGCCTTGACATGCTCGTCCACCCACCGGGTATCCACGACGGCGGCGCCCACGCCCTTGTCTTCAGCCGGGTCGGCGTACCAGCCGAAGGTCTTGAGATTCGCGAAGCTTGCCGCGTGGTCGTAGGCGGACTGGGGACGAGGCCTGGGGGAGCAGGAGAGGGGGATGGCCGCAAGCAGGAGCAGAGAGGAGATCCTCAGGCCCTTCATCGCCGGCGACATTACTACGGCCTGAGAGAGGAAGCACCTGCTGCGGATCGCGCGTGAGACCGGTGGCGGCCCTCGTCGCCCGGCCACGAGGGAGGGCGGACCGGGAACTCCCCCTCTCGGCATCCGGCCCACGCCACCCGCCAAGCTCGATAGAATCTGCGCCGCCGATGCCCCCCGGACCACTCGAGAAGACGGCCTCCAGCGCGGAGGCACATTCGTCCAGACTTTTCCCCCGCAGCAGACCCGCACCCGGGCATCCCCGGGCATGAGCAAGGAGGATCGGTTGAAGATCGTGGCAGGGATTCTCGCGGCGATCGCGGTTTTCCCGGGGTGTGCCCTGGCGGCTGCCGCCCGGCCGGCCCCCACTCCGGCGGCCAGGCCGGCCGACCCGTACGCCGAGCTTCGATATCGCTTCATCGGGCCTCCCGGCAACCGCGTCAGCGCGGTGGTCGGCGTCCCCGGCGACCCCAATGTCTACTATGCGGGCGGGGCGTCCGGCGGAGTCTGGAAGTCGGCCGACGGCGGCACGCACTGGGCGCCGATCTTCGACGAGGAGCCGGCGCAGTCGATCGGCGCGATCGCCATCGCCCCGTCGGACCCGAACGTCGTGTGGGTCGGGACGGGGGAGCCGTTCATCCGCAGCAACGTCTCGCTCGGCAACGGCATCTACAAGTCGACCGACGCCGGCAAGACCTGGACGCACATGGGTCTCGAGAAGACGGGCCGGATCGCCCGCGTCGTGATCGACCCGCGCAATCCCGACGTCGTGTTCGCCGCGGCGATCGGAACCGGCTACGGCCCGCAGCCCGAGCGCGGCGTCTTCCGGACCGCCGACGGCGGCAAGACCTGGGAACGGGTTCTCTTCGTCGACGAGAACACCGGCGCCTCGGATCTGGCGATGGACCCGACCAACCCGCGAATCCTCTTTGCGGGAACCTGGCCGATCGACATCAAGACCTGGGGGCGCAAGAGCGGCGGGCCGGGCGGCGGCATCTTCGTCTCGCGCGACGGCGGCTCGACCTGGAAGAGGATCACCGGCCATGGCCTGCCCGATCCGCCGCTCGGCAAGATCGCCGTGGCGGTCGCCGCGAGCAACCCGCAGCGCGTCTACGCGCTGATCGAGACGGGGCAGCGCGGGTCGCTCTGGCGCTCGGACGACGGCGGAGAGAAGTGGAAGCTCGTCAACCACAGCCGGCTCCTGAACGAGCGCCCCCACTACTACACCCGGATGCTCGTGATGCCCGACAACGCCAACGAGGTCTACTTCCCCTCCAACGCCATGGGCGCGACCTACGACGGGGGCGAGACGGCCGAGCAGATTCGCTGGGGCGGGGACAACCACGACATGTGGGCGGACCCGAAGGACCCGAGCCGGATGATGATCGGCAACGACGGCGGCGTCTTCATCTCGACCACGCGCGGGAAGCAGTGGAGCTTCACGCGCCTGCCGATCGGGCAGATGTACCACGTCACGACCGACAACCGGATTCCGTATTTCGTCTACGGCCAGATGCAGGACGACGGCTCGATGCGGGGCCCGAGCCGAAGCCCGGGCGCCCCGGGCATTCTTCCGGCGCAATGGACCTCGACGGCCGGCTGCGAGACGGGATGGGCGACTCCCGATCCCGTCGATCCGAACATCGTGTGGGGCGGCTGCTACGCCGGCGTCGTCGAGCGCTTCGACGCGCGCACCGGGATGACGCGCTCGGTCAGCGTGTGGCCGGAGCGGACGATGGGCGCCAACGCCGGCCAGATCAAGCTCCGCATGAACTGGACGTTTCCCCTCGCCATCTCCCCCCACGACCACGACACGGTCTACGTCGGCAGCCAGTACGTTCACGCGACGAGCGACGGCGGCCAGACCTGGAGGACGATCAGCCCGGACCTGACGTTGGGCGACAAGTCGATGATGGGCGACTCGGGAGGGCTGACCATCGACAATCTCTCGGTCGAGTACGCGGGCGTCGTCTACTCGATCGCCGAGTCTCCGAAGGAGAAGGGCGTCATCTGGGCCGGCACCAACGACGGTCTCGTCCAGGTGACCCGCGACGGCGGCGAGCACTGGTCCAACGTGACGAAGAACATGCCGGGCCTGCCTCCCAGGGGCACGGTCGACAGCGTCGATCCCTCCCCCTTCGACGGCGGCACGTGCTACGTCTCCGTCGATTTCCATCAGGTCGACAATCGGGATCCCTTCCTCTACAAGACCACCGACTACGGCCGCACCTGGAAGGCGATCGCGTCGAACATCCCGAAGAGCCCGCTCTCCTACGTCCACGTCGTCCGCGAGGACCCGTTCCGCAAGGGCCTTCTCTACGCCGGGACCGAGAACGCGCTCTACGTCTCCTTCGACGACGGCGGGCGCTGGGAGCCCCTCCAGTCGAAGCTGCCGCACGCCCCGGTCTACTGGCTGACGGTCCAGCCGCACTTTCACGATCTGGTCGTCGGGACCTACGGCCGCGGGTTCTACATCCTGGACGACGTCTCGCCGCTCGAGCAGCTGACCGACGCGATTCGCGGGACGGCCGCGCACCTCTTCGAGCTTCAGCCGGCCTACCGCTTCCGGTCCGTCTCGCGCCCGAGCCTCGCCCCGTCCGGGACCGCTCGCGGGAAGAATCCTCCCTATGGCGCGTCGATCAACTACTGGCTGAAGGAAGCGGTGCCGGTTCCCGCGGAGTCCGCCAGGGAAGTCGCCTCCGACGACGAGAAGGATTCCAAGAAGAAGGGTCCGATCGAGGTCACGATCTTCGATGCCGCCGGCGAGAAGATCCGCACCCTTCCGGGCACCAACAAGGCGGGCGTCAACCGCGTCTGGTGGGACCTGCGCTACGAGCCGACCACGGAGGTCCGGCTGCGCACGACCCCTTCGGGCAATCCGCACCTCTGGGAGGAGAAGCGCTTCGTCGGAAAGCGCCACCGCGACGTCTACTACTACGGGATCAGCGAGCTCAAGAACGGGCCCCTGGTCCCGCCGGGCGACTATACGGTGCGTCTCTCCGCCGAGGGAAAGGAGGTCGGGAGTCAGAAGCTCGTCGTGCGGAAGGACCCCAATTCGGCCGGGACCGAGGCGGACGTCCAGGCCGCGACGAAGGTCTCGGTCGCGATCTATCGCGACACCAACGCCGTCGCCCGGATGATCAATCGGCTCGAGTGGAGCCGAAAGCAGCTCGAGGAATTCAAGCGGATGCTGGCCGCGGAGAAGGCCCCGGAGGCCGACGTCGCCGCGACGGAGGACCTGGAGAAGAAGTTGCGCGCCGTCGAGGACCAGCTGTTGCAGCCGACGCTCGCCGAGGCCGATCTCAAGTCGTTCCGGGGCCCCCTGCAGCTCTACCTGAGCCTGCTCTGGCTCCAGGCCGAGGTGGGTCCCGGCGCGGCCGACGTCTCGGGCAACGCCGACTTCCCGCCGACGAAGGCGGAGCTCGAGGTCTACGACCTGCTCGCGGGCAGGCTGGCCGGGGCGCGCAAGGAGTTTGACGAGCTGTATTCCAGGACGATCCCTTCCTTCAACGAAGCGATGAAGTCGAAGGACTACGTCCGCCTCATGACGGTGGAGGAGCCCGAGGAGCCTCGGCCCGAGGTCAAGGAGGAGGAAGACGACGACTGGGACGGCTGAGGACGCTCCGGCCGGGCGTCGCCAGGCCGGCGACGCGCGGGCGCGTTGTATCCTGATGGGCCGTTCGAGAGGGTCCCGGAGAGTCTTTTGTTGGAGTGGAGCCGATGAAGGAATACACGACGCTTCTGGAGGAAGCCCTGGAATTGTGGGAGTTCACCCGGGAAGGCGTGATCGCCGAGCTCCAGAGCCTTCCGGACAAGGACCTGGGCTTCCGGCCAACCGAGAAGAGCCGTTCGGCCATCGAGCTCGTTCAGCACATCGTCGAGTCCGGCGCGCTGATGTCGGGCGAGCTGACCCGGCCGGACGGCGACTTCCAGCGCAAGTCGTACGAGGGCTTCCTGCACGAGTACGGGCGCGGAATCTCGGCCAAGCGGACGAAGGCCCAGCTTCTCGACGCGCTCAAGAAGACCCACACGGAGGGGCAGCGGAGATTCCGGGAGACAGGCGAGCTGCGCATGCTTCAGTTGATCCGCCGGTTCGACGGGAAGATGGGCAGCCGCCTCGCGTGGATGAGCCACGGCATCTCGCACGAGGAATACCATCGCGGCCAGCTCGCGCTGTACGCGAGGCTGCTCGGCCGGGTGCCGGCGCTGACGCGCCGCATCGAGGGGAAATGATGAGCCCGCGCGCCGCGTCGGTTTTCTTCGCGCTCACCCTGGCGGCCGGCCGTGTCTTCGGACAGGAGCCAGGGGGAGATCTCGGCCGCATCGACTTTCCGACATCGGGCTCGCCCGAGGCGCAGGCCCGCTTCCTGCGCGGGGCGCTTCTGCTGCACAGCTTCGAGTACGACGACGCGGCCGCCGAGTTCCGCCAGGCGCAGAAGATCGAGCCCGGCTTCGCCATGGCCTACTGGGGCGAGGCCATGACCTGCAACCACCCGCTCTGGATGGAGCGGGACCGCGACGCCGCCCGAAAGGTCCTCGAGCGCCTCGGCGCGACGCCGCAGGCGCGGCAGGCCAGGGCGCCGACCCGCCGCGAGAAGATGTACCTCGAGGCGGTCGAGGCCCTCTATGCCGGGGAGGACAAGGCGGAATGCGACCGCGCGTACGCCGAGGCGATGCGCCGGCTGCACGAAGCGTTCCCGGAGGACCTCGACGCGGCGAGTCTCTACGCGCTTTCCCTGCTCGGAACCTGCGAGGGCCGGCGCGACTTCGCGACGTACATGCGGGCGGCGGCCATCGTCGAGGAAGTCTTCGCCCGGAATCCCCGGCACCCGGGCGCCGCGCACTACCTGATCCACTGCTACGACGACCCGATCCACGCTCCCCTCGGGATGCGGGCCGCGCGCGTCTACGCGAAGATCGCGCCGGCCGCGACCCACGCGCTCCACATGCCGTCGCACATCTTCCTCGCGTCGGGCATGTGGGACGAGGTCGTGGCCTCGAACGAAGCCTCCTGGAAGGCCTCCGTGGACCGTGCCCGGCGCCTGTCGCTCTCCGCGGACGCCCACAGCTCTCACGCGCTTTCGTGGCTGGAATACGCCTACCTGCAGCAGGGGCGGTACGCCGACGCGCGAAAGACGCTCGCGCTGATGGAGGAGGACGCGGCCGCGACCGGCTCGAAGAGCGCCCGGGCGAGCCTGGTGGCGATGCGCGCCGCCTACCTCGTCGAGAGCGGTCAGTGGAAGGGGGACGTCGCGCGGCGGCGCCTCGACGCGGACGACCTCTGGGTCCGGGACCGGAACGCGTTCGTCGACGGCATCGCGGCGCTCGAGGCGGGCGACCGCGCGGACGCGGAGAAGGCGCTGGCGAAGATGGCGACGCGCAAGGAGGACGCCGCGGGCGGGCACGGGCACCCCGGAGCGATGTCCTACCGCCGCGGCCGGCCGGACGTGGACGTGGTCCTGCGCCAGGAGCTCGAGGCCCGCATCCTCTTCTCGCAGGGCAAGACCGAAGAGGCGCTGGCACTCGCGAAGAAGGCCGCGGACGCCGAGGACGCGATGAGCTTCGACTTCGGCCCGCCGGACATCGTCAAGCCCACGCACGAGCTGCTCGGGGAGATGCTTCTCGCTTCCAACCGGCCCGCGGAGGCGCGCAAGCAGTTCGAGGCCTCGCTGACCCGGGCTCCGAGGAGGGCGCTCTCGCTGCTCGGCCTCGGGCGAGCCGCTTTGAAGGAAGGCGACGCGGCCGCAGCAGGAAAGGCCTTCGGCGAACTACGGGAAATCTGGGCCCGCGCCGACGCCGGCGTGCCCGGGCTCGAGGAGGTGCGCCGCGCCGCGGGCGCAACGCCGTAACGGGCAAATTGGCCGGTCATCCGGAACGACGGGCGACAGAACGAGACTGAATGCCTGCTGCCGACGGCCTCGGCGTGAAACCCCCGACCCGCTAGCCTTCAAAGGCTCCTCGCCGATGCGCATCGGCATCGCCGTCGTCGCGCTTCCCCGACGAAAAATCTCTGTCGCGGACACGCCGTAGCCGGGCTCGTCAAGAGCGTCAACTGAACAGCCCCTTTCGGCGCGATCTCCTGGACGTGGTTCGGCCGGGTGTCCGTGAATGATCCGGGCTAGGATTCTGCCAGAACCGAGTCGTCGGCGACGGAGTCGATGAGAGGAGGACCCATGCGACACGCATTGTCCGGAGCGCTCGTCTTCTTGCTCGCGGCCGCCGCCTCCGCGCAGGACCGCGCGCCATTCTCGGTCGGAACGGCCGCGGCGGCCCGTGGGCAGAAGGCCACCGGGCTGCTGAAGGTGCCCGCGGGCGTCGACGCCGGCCTCGACATCCCCGTCGCCGTCGTTCACGGCGCCCGGCCGGGACCCGTCCTGGCGCTCGTCGCGGGCGCCCACGGGACCGAGTACGCCTCGATCATCGCGATCGAGAAGCTGATCGAGCAGCTCGATCCCGCGCAGGTGCAGGGAACCGTCATCCTCGTACCGCTGGTCAACATCGCCTCCTTCGAGCAGAAGGTTCCGCACGTCAACCCGGTGGACGGCAAGAGCATGAATCGCTTCTACCCCGGGAAGGCGGACGGGACGCAAACGGAACGGGCGCTGTTTGCCATCACGCGCCAGATCGTCGAGCGGTGCGACTACCTGATCGACTACCACGGCGGGGACCTGGACGAGGACCTGCGGCCTTACAGCTACTGGGTGAAGACCGGCGACGCGAAGCAGGACGCGGTCTCGCGCGAGATGGCCCTTGCGTTCGGCCTCGGCACGATCATCATCGCGGCGGACCGGCCGACCGACCCCAGCGCCTCCCGCTACCTCGACAGCACCGCCTCGACGCGCGGCAAGCCCTCCCTCACGGTGGAAGCGGGGCACGCCGGGACCGTCGAGCCGGCGGACGTCTCGGCGCTGGTCGACGGATCTCTCTCGGTCATGCGCGACCTCAGGATGCTGGCCGGCGCCCCGGAGATGGTCGAGAACCCCGTCTGGATCGCGAGCGTCCGGACCATTTCGAGCGAGCAGACGGGGATCTTCTACCCGCTGGTCTCGCGGGGCTCCTACGTGGCGGAAGGCATGAAGGTGGGTTACGTGACGGACTATCTGGGACGAAAGGTCTTCGAGGCCCGCGCCCCGGCCGCCGGTGTCGTCCTCTACGTCTGCTCGGTGCCGTCCATGAAGAAGGGCGACACCATCGCCAACATCGGCGTCCCGGCTTCCGGCTCGCGCGGCGAGCCAAAGTAGGGCAGAATCGAGGGGGAGTCGGAGGGCCGATCTTGATTGCCTGCGCGAGGACCGTCAACGCCATGCTCGATCAAGTCGGGAAAATCGAGCTGGTGCGCAAGACGGACCTGAAGAGCGGCGACCAGCTGCTGGTTTCGACCGAGAACTCCGTCTATTCGATCCAGGTTCACGAGGACGCGACCTACTCGATCTCCGGCGGGTGGTTCGACAGCCAGGGCCTGTCGCCGGCGAGGCTCTCGATCGCGGGCTGCACCTGGGGAGGGAGCGTCATCAAGCAGGACATCGTCGCGGCCTGCGGGCTGCGCCTCGAGTTCGGCAACCGCGTCGTGACGACCCGGATCCGGGAAGTCCGCGTCCTGCGGGGAGACGGCGGCAGGCGTCTCGCCGAAAGCGGCCTCAAGCCGGTTGACTCCCGGGCCCTGTTTCTCGCGTGCTACGGAGACGGATCGGAACTGTCCTGAGACCGGGTCCCTCCGGTCACGGCTCCGTCGAGGGCGCAGTCGTCGGAAG
The DNA here is from genome assembly GCA_050257975.1 of Acidobacteriota bacterium. GTDB lineage: Bacteria > Acidobacteriota > Thermoanaerobaculia > UBA5066 > Gp7-AA6 > DATBFU01. Next base: position 7,322 of record JBLMXY010000171.1, on the reverse strand, counting down.
GGGAACGGCGGTCTCGGAGTAGGCATGGCCCGCGCCCTGGAGGCGCAGCATCATCGCCGAGGCGGCCAGGCCGAGCGCCAGCATCATCAACCACAGGGCCTTTCCTCCCGCGAGCGCGAGCGCCTGCAGCCCCGCCCAGGGTCCGATGGTGAAGGCGAGGCCCATCATCATCTGCGAGAGGCCCATGTACTCGCCGCGGCGCGCTTCCGGGGCGATGTCCGTCAGATAGTCGGCCATCCCCGGAAAGATCAGCATCTCGCCGAAGGTCCAGATGACCACGGTCGCGGCGACCTGCCAGATGTCGGACGCCCAGGCGAGCGAGCCGAAGCCGAGTCCGCAGAGGGCGGCGCCCAGGGCGAGGGTGCGTCGATGCGGCCAGTGCGCCGTGGACGTGTTGATCGCGACCTCGAGGAACACGATCAGGAGCGTGTTGACCGTGAAGAGCATGCCGTAGGCGGCCGCCGAGAGATGGAGATCCTCCACCAGGAAGAGCGGCATCGAGGAGAGGTGCTGGAAGAAGACGAACGCCACCGGAAACATCGCGGCCAGGAAATAGAGGAGCCTCGGGTCGCGGTGCGCGCCCGCGGGCGGGCGCAAATGCGGCGCGACCGCTTCGCTGAGCTGCCGCGCGTCCGCCGATCGGCGGTGCGGCGGGAAGCGGGAGGCGGCGAGGATCGCGCCCGCCGCGACGGCCGTTCCCCCATCCACCAGAAAGAGCCAGCGAAAGGAGATCGTCGCGAGGAAGCCTCCCAGCGCCGGCCCGATGCTCATTCCGAGGTTGATCGCGAGGCGGTTGAGGGAAAAGGCGGTCTTCCGCCTCTCGGGCGCGACCAGGTCGCCCATGATCGTCATGTTCGCCGGCCGGAAGGCCTCCGACGTGACGGAGAGCAAGAGGGTCATCGCGACGATCGCGGACGGATTCCGGGCAAACGGAAAGCCGAGCATCACGACCCCGGAAAGCAGCAGCGATCCGCGCATGATGCGGATCGGGCCGAGGCGGTCGGACAGCCGGCCCGCGACCGGCGCCGCGACGAGCGCGCCGGCTCCGTAGAGCAGCACCATCAGGCTGGCCTGCTGCACCGAGAGGCCGGCGTCCCGCGTCAGGTAGAGGACGAAGAAGGGCAGGACCATCGAGCCCGCCTTGTTGACCAGGGTCGCCGCGAAGAGGGTCCAGAGCTCCCGCGGGAGGCCGGCGAGGCCCCTCCAGGGATTGGCGCGATTCCACCATCTGGAGCGCATGGTCTCCCGGAATACTACGGGCGGCGGCGGCGGGTGTTTTAGCGGCGCAGCAGCCAGACGAGCGCGAACGCAAGCAGGCCGAGGATGAGCATGAAGCCGAGGACGTAGGCGAGGATCGGCAGAAACGGCGTCTTCTCGGGCCCGCCGGCGGAGGCCTTCTCTTCGCCCGCCTCCGTCAATGAATGCCCTGCGACGCGAGCCAGCGCTCGGCGTCGATGGCGGCCTTGCACCCTTCGCCCGCCGCCGAAACCGCCTGGCGATAGGTCGGATCGGCCACGTCCCCCGCGGCGAAGACGCCTTCGACCGAGGTGCGGGTCGAGGGATGCCGGACCTTCAGGTACCCGACCTCGTTCATCTCGAGCTTGCCCCGGAAGATCCCGGTGTTGGGCGAGTGGCCGATCGCGACGAACAGCCCCTGGGTGGGGAACGGCGAGCGTTCTTTGTTGCGGGTGTCTTCGAGCGTCAGGCCGGTGACGCCTCCCGCCGGGTCTCCGTGAACCTCGACGACCGTGGCGTTCAGCTTCCAGGCGATCTTCGGGTTCATCCGCGCGCGCTCGAGCATGATCTTCGAGGCGCGGAACTCCTCGCGGCGGTGGATGACCGTGACCTTCGAAGCGAACTTCGTGAGAAACGTCGCCTCCTCCATCGCCGTGTCGCCGCCGCCCACGACCGCGACCTCCTTGCCCTTGAAGAAGAACCCGTCGCACGTGGCGCACGCGGAAACGCCGTGGCCCATCAGCTTTCCCTCCGACTCGATGCCGAGAAGCTTCGCCGAGGCGCCGGAAGAGACGATGACGGCGTCGGCCGTGATCATCCCGCCGGCGTCGAGCGTGAGACGGAACGGCCGGGCGGAGAAGTCGACGCCGGTGACCGTGTCGAGAACCACTTCGGTCCCGAAGCGCCTGGCCTGCTCGCGGAAGACCTCCATCAGCTCGGGCCCCTGGATCCCGTCGCGAAAGCCCGGGTAGTTTTCGACCTCGGTCGTGATCGTGAGCTGGCCGCCCGGCTGCGGGCCCTCGAAGACGACCGGCTCGAGCTCGGCCCGCGAGGCGTAGAGCGCAGCCGTCCAGCCGGCCGGGCCCGAGCCGATGATGGCGACGCGGTAGTGGCGCTTGGAAGGCGGCATTCGTCTCTCCGTCGGTCGCGGAGGATATCAGCCGGTCTGCCGGATATCATCCGGGCCGTGCGTCCGGCGCTCTCGCGCAAGCTCGAAGGGTTCGGCACGACGATCTTCACCGAGATGACGCGTCTGGCCAACGAGCGGGGCGCCGTCAACCTGGCGCAGGGGTTCCCCGACTTCGACGGCCCGGAGTTCGTCAAGGACGCCGCCATCGCCGCGATCCGTGCCGGGCGCGGCCAGTACGCGCGGATGAGCGGGATCCCGGAGGTCCACGCCGCGCTTTCCGCGAAGTACCGCCGGGACTACGGGCTCGAGTACGCCCCGGACACCGAGCTGACGGTCACCTCCGGAGCGACGGAGGCCATCTTCGCCGCGATCCAGGGACTCTGCGGCGAAGGGGACGAGGTCGTCCTGTTCGAGCCCTACTACGACTCCTACAGGCCGAGCATCGCGATGGCCGGGGCCGCGGCGCGGGTCGTCACACTCTCCGCGCCCGACTGGAGCTTCGACCGCGAGAAGCTTCGGGCGGCGGTCACGAGCCGGACGCGCGCGCTCCTTCTCAACACGCCGCACAACCCGACGGGCAAGGTCTTCTCGCGCGAGGAGCTCGAGTTTCTCGCGGCGCTGTGCCGCGAGCGGGACCTCGTTTGCGTCGCCGACGAGGTCTACGAGCACCTGGTCTACGAGGGCGAGCACGTGCCCATGGCGACGCTTCCCGGGATGCGGGAGCGCACGATCACGATCTCGAGCTTCGGCAAGACCTTCTCGCTCACCGGCTGGAAGATCGGGTGGGCGGCGGCGCCGCCGGAGCTGACCGCGGCGGTCCGCGCGGCGCATCAGTTCATCACCTTCGCGACGGCAACGCCGCTCCAGCACGGCGCGGCAACGGCGCTCTCGTCCGGTCCCGACTACTACCGGGCGCTTGCGGCCGACTATCGCGGCAAGCGCGACTACCTCGTCGAGGAGCTCGCTCGCATCGGGTTCTCCGTCCGCAGGCCCGCCGGGACCTACTTCGTCTGCGCCGGCTTCACGCCCTTCGGCTTCGACAAGGACGTCGAGTTCTGCCGCTTCCTTCTGGAGGAGATCGGCGTCGCGGCGATCCCGCCATCGTTCTTCTACGACGACCGGGAGCGCGCCCGCGGCTACGCGCGCTTCGCCTTCTGCAAGAAGAAGGCGACGCTCGAGGCCGCGGTCGAGCGCCTGGCGAAGCTGCGAGCGCTTTCCGCCTGATCGGAAGGTGCGCCGTGGGGCGCGGGCGGGGTGCTACCCTTGTCGGGATGGCCGGAGGACTGGATCTCGCAGGATTCTCGCTCGCGACGATCCTGATCGCCGTGTTCTTCAGCCTCGTCGGCTTCGCCGCGTTCCGCTACGGCAAGAAGAGCGGGGAGGCCCGCCCGCTCTTTCTCGGGATCGCCCTGATGGCCTACGGCTACTTCGTGTCGAACGCGTGGGTCTCTCTCGGGATCGGAGCGCTGCTCACCCTCGGGTTGTTCTTTCCGCAGTAGGAGGAGCGCCCGTCACGCCGACCCGCTCCCGTCGGGATAGGGAGCAGGCTTCGGCGCCCGAATCTCACTTCGGAAACGGAAGCTAGCGGGCCTGAAGCTCCTTGCCGGCGAAGGCCGCGAGGGCCTCGACGCCTCCCGAGATCATCTCCTCTGCCACGGAGAACGAGAAGCGCAGGTGCCCTTCGCCCTCCGGGCCGAAGACGAGACCCGGCACGGTCGCCACGCGCGCGGAGTCGAGAAGCGTCTGCGCCGCGGCGCGGGAATCCGTTCCGAGAGAGGCCGGGATCTTCGGGAAGAGGTAGAGGGCGGCGCGGGGCGTCTGAACCTCGAAGCCGGCGGCACGCAGCCCGGCGGCCAGACGGTCCCGCCGGCGCCGGTACCCCTCCTTCGCCTCGCGGAGGAACTCGTCGGGCAGGGAAAGGGCTTCGAGCGCCGCCCACTGGGTCGGCGTCGAGACGCCGTTGATCGAGTAGAGGACGACCGTGCGCATGGCGGTGCGGTACCGCTCCGGAACGATCACGTAACCGAGCCGCCAGCCGGTCATCGAGTAGGTCTTCGACAGCGTGAAGACCGAGATCGTCCGCTCCTCCATGCCGGGCAAGGACGCCGGCGAAACGTGCCCTTCCCCTTCGTAGATCAGATCCTCGTAGGCCTCGTCGGAGATCACCGCGAGGCCGTGCTCGAAGACGAAGCGCGAGATCTCCTCCACCTCGGCGCGCGTGAAGACCTCGCCGGTCGGGTTGGCCGGGGAGTTCCAGTAGAGCACCTTCGTCTTCGGCGTCACCGCCTTCTCGAGCGTGCGAAACAGGCCGTCGCGGCGAGCCGCGGCCGTCGGGATCCGGACGGGCACGCCTCCGTGGTACGTGACGACGTCAACGATGGGCGTCCAGTAGGGGGAGAAGAGCAGCGCCTCGTCGCCCGGATTGAGCAGCGTGGCGAAGGCCGCGAAGAGGCCGTGCATCCCTCCGTTGACGACGATCGGGCTGTCTTTGTCGGCGGGGATGCCGTTGCGCCGGGCCACCTTGGCCACGATCGCGGTGCGCAGCTCCGGGATCCCCGAGGAGGGCGCGTAGCGCGTGTGGTTGCGCTGGAGCGCCCTGGTCATCGCGTCCTTGATCGACGCCGGGGTCGGCATGTACGGCTCGCCGCCCTCGAAGCGCCAGACCGTCTCGCCCGAGGCGAGCAGATCCATCACGCGGTTGCGGACCTTGACGATCTCCGAGAACCCGACCGAGTCGAAGCGGCTGGCCGGAGCGGGAAAGGCGCCTCTCGTCATATCCACCTCAGACGGCGGTGCGCCGTCCCGGCCCCATCAAGAAATAGAGAACCATCCCGATCAGGGGCAGCAGCACGATCAGGAGGACCCAGAGGATCTTCGTTGCGGCGTCGGCGTTGCTCTTCAGCAGCGAGACGAGCGCCACGATGTCGAGGACCAGAACGACGAGGCCGATCAGCCGAAACATGACGTCCCTCCTTCCGTGCTCGAAAAGGGGAGCGCGGTCACAGCTTTTCCGAGATCGCCTTCGCCTGGGTGAAGAGATAGAGATACTCGCGGCCTCCGGCCTTGGAGTCCGTGCCGGACATGTTGAAGCCGCCGAAGGGATGCACCCCGACGAGCGCGCCGGTGCACTTGCGATTCAGATACAGGTTGCCGCAGAAGAGCTCGCGCTTGCCCCGCTCCAGGCGCGCGCGGTCGCGGGAATAGAGGGAGCCTGTCAGGCCGTACTCGGTCCCGTTGGCCACCCGGATGCCTTCGTCGAAGCTCGGGACCGTCAAAACCGCGAGCACCGGCCCGAAGATCTCCTCCTGCGCGAGGCGGTGGCGGGGCTTGATGCCGTCCACGACGGTCGGCAGGACGTAGTAGCCGCTCTTCGGCCCGGCCTTGCCTCCGGCGACCACACTTCCTTCCTTGCGCCCCACCTCGACGTAGTCGAGGATCTTCTTCTGGGCGCCGGCGTTGATGACCGCGCCGACGACGTTCCTGGGGTCCCGCACGTCGCCGACCGAGAGGGCCTTCGTCTTCGCGACGACCCGGGCGAGCAGCTCCTTGTGGACCCTTCGGTGCACGATCAGTCGCGAGCAGGCCGAGCATTTCTGTCCCTGGAACCCGAAGGCGGCGGAGACGATCCCCCCGGCCGCCTCCTCGAGGTCGGCCGTCTCGTCGACCAGGATGAAATCCTTTCCTCCCATTTCGAGCACCGCGCGCTTGATCCAGATCTGCCCCGGGACGACGCGGCCCGCCTTCTCGGAGATCTCGACGCCGACGTCGCGCGACCCGGTGAAGGCGATCAGGCGGGTCTTCGGGCTCTCGACCAGGGCGTTGCCCACGGTCGAGCCGCCGCCGGTGACGAAGTTCAAGGCGCCGGGCGGAATCCCCGCCTCTTCGCACGCCTCGACGAACATCGTCGCGATCCCGGCCGCGTCGGAGGAGGGTTTCAGGACGACGGTGTTCCCTGCCACCAGGGCGGCCGCCGTCATCCCGGTCAGGATCGCGAGCGGAAAGTTCCAGGGCGGGATGACCGCGCACACGCCGAGCGGGAGGAACTCGAGCTCGTTGCGCTCCCCGGGAAAGGGCGTGAGCGGCTGGGGATCCGCCAGGCGCTCGGCTTCCCGCGCATAGAACTCGCAGAAGTCGATCGCCTCCGCCGTGTCGCCGTCGGCCTCGGCCCACGCCTTGGCCTCCTCGAGCACCATCATGGCGGAGAACTCGTGCTTGCGCCGGCGCAGGATCGACGCGACGCGAAGAATCGCGGCTGCGCGCTCGTGCGCCGGGAAGCGGCTCCAGTCGGGGAAGGCCTTCGTCGCGGCGTCGATCGCCCGGCCGGCGTCGGCGACCGTGCCCGCGGGGAAGCGGCCGATGACCTGCTTCGGGTCGCAGGGGTTGACCGACTCGAACGTCTTCCCGCCGGCCGCCGTCTTGCCGCCGATCCGGTTCTTGCCGGCGATCGGCAGCCGCGCCTCGACCTGCTTGATGGCTTCGGCGAAGGCCCGGCGATTGGCCTCGTTGGAGAAGTCGGTCAGCGGCTCGTTTCGAAACTCAGGCAGCAAGGCTCCCTCCGGAGGGCGAAATCTATCAAAGGTCCGGCGAGGCGTAAGGAGGGCGCCGGCGCGGCCTCGGAGCCCGCTTTCTGCCCGGCCGGACGCGCTGGTATAGTCGCGACGATGGCCGAAGGCCGAAGAGACGCCCTGGCGGACTTCACCACGGACCGTCGCGTCCTGGTCCTGACCTTGATGGCGCTCGGCCGGTCCGGAGTGATGGCGGCGCGCGTGCGGGCGTTCGAAGAGGAGCACGTGCGGGAGCGGGGCGACGGGGCGCGATGAACCTCAAGGGCGCCGGGCCCGAGCGGTTCGGCGCGTTCGCGTCCTTCCTCTACCGCCGCTGGGCGGAGCCGTCGCTCTCGCCCCTCCACCGGCGCATCGGCGCCGAGATCCCGATCGAAGAAGGGAGACTGCTCGAC
>JBLMXY010000170.1:0-4439 GCA_050257975.1 Acidobacteriota bacterium | reverse complement strand
CGGCTGTCAAGGGTCTTCGACCGCGAAGCGGCGCCTACGCGCCCTTGACAGCCGCCCTCCGACGACCAGATTCTCTTCTAGCGGTGGCCGCATCAGCGGCCGCCGCTCAGTAGAGATTCTTTCTGGCTTTCTCTTTCTCGATTCTCTTAGGGCGCTGTCGGCGGCTCGAGCAGCTTCTCGAAGAGGAGCGTCTCCCGCGGCTTCCCGTCGACGGTCACCTGCAGAAGCTCGGCGACGCGGAAGCCGTGCATCCAGTAGAGGTGCGGGGCGGCCGCGCTGGCGGCGAAGCAGCGCGCCCGCAGGCGGACGATGCCGCGCTGCCGGCAGATCTCGATCGCCCGGCCGAACAGCTCCCGGCCGACTCCCCGGGCGCGGGAGGAACCGTCCACGACGAGCCAGCGGACCGCGGCCGTCGGAGCGGGCGCGGGCGCGTCGTGGAGGACCAGCAGCGTCCCGACGGTCCTGTCTCCCGCCTCGGCCGATAGCAGCAGGTCCCGACTCTCGTCGAACTCCAGGCGGGCCGTGTCGGCATCTCGGGCGAGGAGACCCTCGACGGTGAGATTGAACTCTTCCTGAAAGACCCTTTCGACGAGCCGGGCGGCCTCGGGGATTCCCTCGGGCCCGAGCGAGCGGACGGTCACATCGGAGCTGCCGGGCGTCGGCGGCCTCATCTCACATCCGCTCGGGGACCGGCACGCCGAGGACGTCGAGGACGTCGGCCAGCGTCGTCGCCACGAGCTCGAGCGCCGCACGCCGTGCTCGCCGGCTCTCCTCGTCCGGCGCCTGCAGGACGGGGTGCGTGTGGTAGAGATGGTGGAAGCTCGCCGCCACCGCGAGAGCATGCCGGACGAGAAGCGAGACCTCCAGGGTCTCGGCCACCTTCTCGAACGTCTCGAGTGTCCGGCCGCAGGTCCGGACGACGTCCCAGAGTCCGTCGTCGAGATGCCGGGCTGAAAGAGCGGCCACGGCCCCGGCCTCGCCGTCGGCGAGCCGCCCGGCGAGCCCCTGCTCCTCCAGCTTCCGGAAGATGTTCGCGGCGCGGACGGCGGCGTACTGAAGGTACGGCCCGGTGTCCCCCTCGAACGCGAGCGCTTCGTCGAAGTCGAAGGCGATCACCTTGCTGCGGGAGAAGCGGGTCATGTAGACGCGGAGGGCGCCAACGGCGATCGCCTCGATCCGGGCCAGCTCCGGTGGCTCGCCGGGGCTGCGGGCGGCGATCTGCTCCCGCGCCTTCGCGGCGAGCTGGTCGAGGAGGTCGTCCGCCTTCACGCCGAGCCCCTTCCGACCCGACATCTCGACGAACGCACGGCCCCGGTCCTCCTCGGAGAGGCCCAACCCCATGGCCGCGGTCGAGGCCGGCGTCAGCGCGACCATCTCGTAGGCGAAGTGGATCGAGCGCTCGGCTGCGTCGGGAAAGCCGGCCCGCCGGACGGCCTCCTTGACGACCTTCTGGAGATACGACTGCCTCGCGTCGATGACGTTGATGACCGTCTCGCCATGCCCGAACCGGCCGCGCGCAGCCGGGTCGGAACCTTCGGCATCGCGGCGCGTCCGGTAGAGGGGCGAGACGCCGTCCGAAGCGTGGAACTCCGGCTGGCCGAACAGGTCGCGGTACGGGACCGGCTCGTACTCGAAGTCGGCGGGAAGGAGGCCGAGCTTCCAGAGCTGGTAGGCGACGTCCTTCCCGGTGTAGGTGACGGTTCCGTTCGAGCGGACGAGGACCTTGTCGGCGTCCTCCATCCCCTCGAAGTCGGCGGCGCCCTCGAGACGCATGACCCAGCAGCCGGCGTTCTTTCCGCTCGTCTCCAGCTCGGCCGCGCCGACGCTCCTCAGAAGCTCGAATGCCGTGGACCAGAAGCGGCGGCCGAGGATGTCGCTTTCGCGCGGGAGGAGGTCGTACGCGACCCCGATCCGTCCCATCGTCAGGAGATGGCACCGGACGACGGCCTCCGCGAGGCGGGCGGCGAGCGCGGAGACGGCGCGCTCCTCCTCGCCAAGGGGTGAGCCGAGCGCGGCGGCCTCCACGGCGTGGAGCGTCCGCTTCCGCTCCTCGTCGAGGGACGGGTCGGAAGCGTAGCTCTTTCCGACGAGGGCATAGAGGTCCCACGCCAGGTCGCCCAGCTCCCGCGGCGCGACGCCCGGCGCGTCGTCCGGGAAGGCGTCCAGGATCTCGCGGATCCGGCCAGCCAGCTCCCGGGCGCGCCGCGGCTCGATCATCGCGTCGGGTTGCGTCAGGCCGACGACGACGTCGGCGACCTGCACCCCCGTGTCGTCGAGGTAGTTCTGCACCTCGACCCGCCGCCCCAGCCGGCGGAAGTTCCGGACGAGCGTGTCGCCGAGGACCGCGTTTCGGAGGTGCCCGATGTGTGCCGCCTTGTTCGGGTTGATGTTCGTGTGCTCGACGATGATCTTGGAGCCCGACGGTTCCGGACGCGCCGCCGGGGCCAGCATCCGCGCCAGCGCCTCCGGGCGGCGCAGGAAGACGTTGAGGTAGCCGCCGCCCTCCACGTTCACTCGCTCGACGATCGGTGGCAGCTCCAGCTTCGGCGCCAGCTCCTCGGCGATCTTCCGCGGGGGGCGCTTCAGACGCTTCGCGAGATCGAACGCGACGGGGGAGGCCATGTCCCCCAGCTCCACCTTCGGAGGTGTCTCGAGGACGACGCGGGGCGGGTCGAGGCCGAAGAGCCGCCGGCAGGCCGAGGCGATGGCCCGCTCCAGTTCCTCCTTCAGTCCCGGGAGCACGCGCGGATTCTCGCATGGCAGACAAAACAATCGATGAGTCGGCTCTTGGCGCGAAGCTTGCGAGAGTGAGTCCTCGGAGGGGGAACGCTCATGAAGGGAAAGATTTTCATCGGCATGCTCCTTCTGACACTTACGACGACGCTGTCTCCCGCTCCTGCGGAGGCTCACGCAAGTGTCAGCGTCGGGTTTTCCTTTTTTTACGACGAGATGGCTCCGTACGGGCAGTGGGTGACGGTCGCAGACTATGGCGAGGTCTGGTGCCCCCGTCACGTGGCGGTCGGCTGGCAGCCTTACCTGAACGGCAGATGGATCTATACGGAGTATGGCTGGACCTGGGTGTCGTTCGATCCATGGGGGGGTGATCCCTATCACTACGGCACCTGGGTATTCACTGGGGACTGGGGGTGGGCCTGGATCCCCGGCACCACCTGGGCTCCCGCGTGGGTGACGTGGTGCGACTATGGCGACTACATCGGCTGGGCTCCTGTGCCGCCGAGCTTCAGCATCGGGCTCGTCGGTTACAGCGGTCCGGCGATCGTCGACCCGCCCCGAAGCTACGTTTTCGTTCCGACGCGCAGCTTCGTCGGCGCCGATGTCCGCACGGTTCGCCTCGATCCGGCGCAGAATGCGACGCTGGTTTCGAGGGGGCGCCGGATCACGAGCTTCGCCGTCTCGGACCGTGTGGTGAGAACCGGGGGGCCGCAGGTCTCTCGTATCCAGAAGGTCACGGGGACGCGCGTTCAGCCCGTCAGCCTGAGTGCAGCGAAGACGCGCCCGGCCCCGATCGCGGCGACGGCCACGCGGACGAGAGCCCTCTCCGTCGTCGCGCCGGCCCGCGAGCGGGCCGCCATGAGGCAACAGGCTGAAGCCCGGGGCGGAAAGCAGGCACCCCTTTCCACGAAGGAAGCGGGACGAACCAGAAAGCCAAACGCCGAGATCGCGAAGGAGCGGGCTCCGAAGAAAGTGATGCCGGCTCACTCGCAGCTCCCGTCGCAATCATCGCGGGAATTGTCGAAGGCCCCGCCGCGGCGACCCGAGCCGCGACATCAGGCAACGGCGCACGCGGCTCCGCGGCAAGCCGAGCCGCGGAACGAGACGAAGGCTCAAGCTCCGGCGCGGAAGCCTGAGCCGCGGCACGAGACGAAGGCTCAGGCGGCTCCGCGGCGACCTGAGCCGCCGCATCAGACGATGGCGCACGCGGCTTCGCGGCGAGCCGAGCCGCCACACGTGGCGAAGGCGCAGGTCCCGCCGCGGCGACCCGAGCCGCCGCATCAGACGGTGGCGCACGCGGCTCCGCGGCGCGCCGGGCCACCGCACGAGGCGAGGGCGCAGGCCCCGCCGCGGCGACCCGAACCGCCGCATGTGGCTAAGGCGCGGGCTCCCGCCACGAAGAACCCGAAGAATCCAGGATCGTGACCCGATCCTCGACGGGTGAAAGCCGCGCCCTCTTCGTCCGGACGCTGAGTCCAGCCTCGAGGAGACCAGCAGCTTAAGCGGCCTGAGGACCCGAAGGCCCTGGCCACAAAGTCGAGAGGGGTGTCGGCCGAACTCAGGACGGCTTGATGTTCTGGTTGATGTGGAAGAGGTTCTCCGGGTCGTACTTCCTCTTGATCGAGACCAAGCGGTCGTAGTTCCCCTTGTAGCTCTCCTTGACTCGGCCCTGGTCGTCCTCGGCCATGAAGTTGACGTAGCCGCCG
>JBLMXY010000169.1:0-5496 GCA_050257975.1 Acidobacteriota bacterium | reverse complement strand
AGCGGCGCGCCGGCGGCCGGAAGGATGGCAAACGAGGCGAGCCAGAGGGCGCCCGCCCTCAATCGTGGAGTCTCCAGACCGTTCCCTGGGGAGTCTGCAGGAGACGCTCTCCCGGAAAGGCCGGGGAGCCTGCGCCCACGACGATGAGGTACTGCGGCGCGCCGGCGTCGGGCGTCGTCGCTTCGGGCGGGCGGCGCAGCTCGAGGTTCGGCAGCAGCCCCGCCGCGAGCCGGTAGCAGTACTCCGATTCTCGCGGATCCTTCGAAGCCGCGGCCACGGCCACGGCCGATCCGGTCGGAATCAGGGTCGAGGCCTGCGCGAAGAGGACGAAGGCGGGTGCCGCGCCAGGGTCCCGCGTGCGATCGAAGGGAGTGGCGACCCGGCGCGTCAGCGCGGCGGGTGGGGGCAGGTGCAGGATCGCGACGGCCACTAGCAGAGCCGAACCGGCCAGCGCGACGGCGGCGGGCTTCACGCGGGGGATTATGCCCTGCTCGGCGCGCCCTCACCCCGGCCCTCTCCCGGGGGGAGAGGGGGAAAACAGCCCCCCGGGAGACGGAGAATCTAGGAGGGCTTGCGCCCTTCGTCGAGCTGCTCGAGGAGCGACTGGCCGATCCTCCTCGAGACGAAGATCTGCTTCAGGTAGTTGAGCGACGTGATCGCAAGCGGCACTCCGGCGGCGGAGAACGGCGCTCCCATTGCGGCCAGCGCGAGGTGGCGCGCCTTCTCGCCGCGCGTGAACTCGGGATTGCGCAGGTCGAGCACGCTTCCGTAGTAGCGGAAGACCATCCTGTAGACATCCGACAGGAGCACCTTGAACCCCATCTCGCTTCCCCAGACGAAGCACTCGCCCGAGCGGACCTTCTCGAGGAACTCGGCCGCGGTCTCGGCCTCGGCGACCGTGTAGACCAGGGCGAGCGGCCCCAGCGTGTGCGCGTCGGAGCCCGCCACCAGCGACACCGCACCGCGCTTCTCCCGCACGACCGCCATCAGGTCCTCGATCAGCCGGTTGTGCTGCGACGCCATCGCGCCGTTCTTGACCTCGAAGATGTCGAACATCCGGAGCATCTCCTCGAAGTAGCGGTGCGGGGAGTTGCGCATCCGGTAGTTCTGGAACATGTGGTTGGCCGAAGCGATGATGCGCTCCTCGCGCAGATAGGCGTGCAGCTCGAAGATGTCCCGGCGCCGGCGCTGGATCTCCGCGTGCTGCCGCTCCGTGATGCCGAAGACGTTGACGTGGATGCGCTGCCTCGTGTCCGGGAACCAGGTCTCGACCTCCTCGGAGACGAAGAAGTCGGTCAGGTCCGGGTGCCGGTTGAGCAGATAGAGGCACCCGTCGATCGAGTCGTGGTCGGTGATCGTCACGAAGTCCATCCCGCGCTCCTTGGCGACCCGGTACACCTCCTCCGGGCGGTTGTAGGAGTCGCGGGTGTTGGCGATGCGGAAGTACTTGAAGGTCGAGTAGACGGAGTGGCAGTGGAGATCCGCCTTCTTGAAGCGCGGGTCTGCGAACCACTGGGGTCTCTCGATCTCCGGGGCGGCCATGGGGTCTCTAAGGTCGCAGAACGACCTGCCGCTGTCAATTTCGCAGCCGCCCTCGCCCATCTGCCTGTCCGTGTTAGCTTTGCCCCTGTGAAACGCGTCCTTTTCCGGGTGGGATACGGCATCCTGCTGGTCGCTCTCTTCCTGGCGGGGGCGTGGCTCGCCTTCCGCAAGTCGATCGTGGGGCGGTCGGTGACGGTTCCGGACCTGACCGGCAAGTCCGTCCCGGACGCTCTCCGGATCGCCCGGCAGGCGGGGCTGCGGTTCGAGCTGCAGACCGGGCGCGCCCGAAGCGACGACAAGATTCCCCGGGGACGAGTGCTGATGCAGCAGCCCGAAGGGGGCACGCTCGCCAAGCCCGCCCAGACCATCCGCGCCGTGCTGTCGCTCGGCCCCCCGGAGCTGCGGGTTCCGGACCTCAACGGGCTGCCCCCGCGCGCGGCGGCCCTCAAGCTGAACGAGCAGTCGCTGACCCTCGGGACCGTGTCCTGGTACCGGGACCCCGTCGCGCGCGTCGGGATCGTCGCGCAGGACCCGGAGCCGGAAGCCGTGGTCGCCCGCAACGTCGCCGTCGCCGTCCTGACCAACCGGGGGCTGCCCGAGACGCGCTTCGTGATGCCGGATCTGGTCGGCCAGGACGCGGACAAGATGAAGGCGCGGCTGGAGACCTTCGGCTTCCGGGTCGGCAGCGCCCGATACGAGTCGTACGAGGGCGTCGCTCCCAACACGATCCTGAAGCAGTTCCCGCCGGCCGGCTACCCGCTCTCCAGCCGCGAGGTCGTGTCGCTGACGGTCTCGCGCCCTGCCGAGGCGGCTCGTCCAGCGCCCCGATGAGCGTCCGGATCGCGCCGTCGCTGCTCGCCGCGGACTTTGCCCGCCTTTTCGAGGCCCTCCGCATTGCGGAGGAAGGGGGAGCGGACCTCGTGCACGTGGACGTGATGGATGGGCACTTCGTGCCGAACCTGACGATCGGGCCTCCGGTGGTCGCGGCTCTGCGCCGCGCCACGACGCTGCCGCTCGACGTGCACCTGATGATCGAGCGGCCCGAGGCGACGCTGCCGCAGTACCTCGAAGCGGGCGCGGACTGGATCTCCGTGCATGTGGAAGCGACGCGCCACCTTCAGCGCTGTCTCGACCTGATTCGCCGCGGGGGCGCGCGGGCCGGGGCCGTGATCAATCCTGCCACGCCGGCCGAAGCGCTGGACGCGTCCTGGGCCGACCTCGACTATGCCGTGGTCATGTCGGTCAACCCGGGATGGGGCGGACAGCCGTTTCTCTCCGGAAGCCTCGGAAAGATTCGCCGGCTCAAGGACCGCGCTCTCGAGTCCGGGGTCCACGTTCCCATCGAGGTGGACGGCGGAGTCGGCGCCGGCAACGCCGCGGCGCTCGCGGGCGCCGGAGCGGAAATTCTGGTGGCGGGCACCGCGATTTACGGGGAGACCGATCCGCGCGGCGCGATCGGGCGCCTGAAGGCGGCGGCGCAGGAGGGGGTGCGGGTTTGATCGGAGTCGAAGGGGCGGGCCGTCGCGGCGCGGCGGGGAGGACGCTCCTCGCGCTCGGCATCGCGCTCTCACTCTCGGCCGCCTGCGCCTCCAGCGGCGCGGCGCACAAGCCGGACAAGATGACGCAGGAGCTCCTTTCGACGCCCAAGGAGGCGCTCTTCGAGAAGGGAAAGGCCCTGGTCGCCAAGAAGAAATGGGAGCAGGGCCGCAAGTATCTGAGCTACGTCTTCGAGACGTACCCGAACGATCCGGTCGGGCGGGACGCCCTGCTGCTGGTGGCCGACTCCTACGTCAAGCAGGGGGGAGCGGCCGCGTACACCGAAGCGCGCTACCGGTATCGCGACTATCTGAACCGCTACCCCGACGCCCCGCGGCGCGACTACGCCCGGTACCAGTTCGCCTACTGCTCCGACAGGGAGCATGAGAGCCCGGACCGCGACCAGGCCTCCACCCGCGAGGCGATCCAGCAGTATCAGGCGCTGATCCGCGAGTATCCCGACTCGGCCTTTGCCGGAGCGGCACGGGAGCGGGTCCGACAGCTCGTCGATATCCTCGCGGAGCACGAGTTCGGCGTGGGCTTCTTCTACATGCGCAAGGGCTCGCTCGCCTCGGCGATGGGCCGCTTCAGCGGCATCGAGGAGCGCTTTCCCGAATACAGCGGCAAGGACAAGCTCTTCTACTACGAGGGCCGCACCCTGGCGAGGCTGGGCCGCGCCGGCGAGGCCGCGCGGTTCTACTCGCGCCTTCTCGAGGAATATCCCAAGAGCGAGTTCGCGAAGAAGGCCCGTCAGGGAATGAAGAAGCTCAAGGTGTCGACCGCGCCGGCGGAGGAAAAGGAGGCGGGCAAGCCCGCCGAGCCGCAGGCTTCCAAGAACTGAATTGAAAGAGTTTGTTCGGATTCTGAGCGGTTGGCACGGGGCCTTGCGGTTTGACACCGGGGCGGAAACCGCTTAAATTAAAGCACAAGGCTTTTTTCGCCGAATTTTTTTAAGGAGTCGCCATGCGTCTCCCACGTCGCTCCATGCTGGCCGTGGCCCTCGCGTTGCTGCCTGCCGCGGCGAGCCGGGCCCAAACTCCGCCCCCCGACACGAATCCCGTCGTGAGCGCGAACCGCGTGGAGCAGGCGAGTCCCGCCGGTCTCGAGGCGGCTCCCAAGCCGACCGGCTACGAGAGCGACCTGTACTGCTTCGGCTACCTCGGCGGCCCTGCCGATTTCTTCGTCGCCCAGGTCACGGGGGCGCAGGACGTGGCCGAGCAGGTGGACTTCGCCACCAACGACCTCCTCTATCTGAATGCCGGCGCCGACGCGGGGCTGAAGCCCGGCGACGAGTACTGGCTGGTGACCCCGGAAAACGAGATCGTCAATCCCGTGGACGGCAGGAGCCTCGGGCGCTTCTACCAGTACCGCGGACGGGGTGTGGTCCACTCGATCGGAGGGCGGTCCGCCATCCTTCGGATCACCGACTCCTGCACCGACATCCCGATGGGCGCCTTCCTGAAGAAGTTCGAGCCGATCCCGATTCCGCTCGCGCGAAAATCGCCGCCGGCGGTCGCGGGAGATCCGCCGTCGGGCAAGCCCCGGGGACACATCATCCATTCGCGCGACGGCGTCGTGGCGGTCGGGCAGGATACGGACGTCATCGTCGATCTCGGGATCGCAAACGGGATCCAGCCGGGAGACTTCCTGACGATCTTTCGTTACTCGACCGGCCGTGAATACGGCATCGAGCCCAAGGGCACCTACTGGGTGACGGTCCCGCCTCCGCCCGGCGTCGAGATCCCCCGCACCTATCTTGGCGAGATTTCGATCCTGGACGTGGGCGACCGCTGGGCGATCGGACGCGTGACCGACTCCTACCGGCTGATCGAAGTGGGCGACGAGGTCGAGCTGAAGTAGCGTTCGCGTCGAAAAATATTCGGAGAGGCGGCCTTGCCGCCTCTCTTTTTTTTGTGGCGCGCTCGCACCGCGGCGCCGATTGCGGCGCTCGCGGATTGGCACGAAAAATTCTAAAGACGCGCGCGCGATGCGCGTCTCGAGAGGCTTGCGCCGCTATCCGTCACGATGGCGCTCTGCTAAGATGCCGGTCTTCCACTTCGATTCCTTTTTTGCAGGGGGAAGGAACGTGAATCTGGACGGGCAACTCCAGCAGATCATCGACGAGCTGCTGGCGCACGGAATCTCGCTCGACCTCGCGACGAAAGAATTCGAGAAGAAATACATCGTGGGAGCCGTCAAGCGCTCTTCGGGAAATCTCGGGCGCGCCGCTCACTCGCTCGGCATTCACCGAAACACGCTGCGCAACAAGGTCGGCATCCTCAACATCCGCCTTCCGCGCGAGAAGCACCGCGTCTCGCCGGACATCACGAAGAAGAAGTAGGAGCTCTTCTCCCTCTCCCGGACAGGCGACGGAGAAGGGCTGAGCTCTTCTCCCTCTCCCTACGGGAGCGGGGGAGC
>JBLMXY010000168.1:0-4269 GCA_050257975.1 Acidobacteriota bacterium | reverse complement strand
GCACCGGCATGGAGTTCTACCGGAAGATCAAGATCCCCGAGGAGCTGATCGAGCGCGGCGGCGACGCGGGCCTCGAGGGCGAGTACGCCCCCGAGTACCTGGTCGAGCCCGAGCACATCCGCGAGGGCGTGGCCGAGGTGTAGAGGCGCCGGCGCGGGCGAAGGCCCGCGTCGGAACGGACCCGTCCCGCCGCCAGGGCGCGGGCCGAGAGGCCCGCGCCCTGCCTTGTCGACGCCGCTCGCGCGGTCCCTCGCCGGCGTGCGAGAATCGGGGGCTTGAAGACCGATACCCTTTCCTCCAAGCACGCGCGGCGCGCAGCGTCCGTCGGCGGCCTCTCCGCCCGCGCCCTGTCGACGCCCGAGCCGTTCGTCCGCCTCTTCTCGCGCAGGGTCCAGCAGGAGGGGGCGCTCGACCTCACGCAGGGCGACTACAAGAACGCCGACTTCGCCCCTCACCCCGAGGTGGTCCGGGCCGCGCAGCGCATCACCCGGAACACCGTCCACAGCTACGGGCCCGCGGTCGGGCGGATGGACGTGAGGAGCGAGGTCGCCGAGTTCTTCAATCGCGACGGCCTCCTCGACTACCCCGACTCGGAGGTCCGTTTCCTGCCCGACGAGGTCATCTTCACGCCGGGCACGCGCGCGGGGCTGGCCTTCGTGCTCGAGGTGCTCGGCGCGGACGCCTCCGGCGTCGTGGTGCCGCGCCCGAGCTGGGAGTACGACTGGTTCGTCGAGCGCGCGGGCAAGAGGGTGGTCGAGCTCGCGACGTCGGCGCCCGAGTTCCTCCCCGATCCCGACGAGCTCGACCGCCTCCTCGCCCGGGGCGGGATCTCCTCGATCATCCTCAACAACCCCCACAACCCCACCGGGCGCGTCTACCCCCGTGCCCTCGTCGAGCAGCTGGTGCGGGTGGCGGTGAAGCACCGCTGCTACGTGCTCTACGACTCCGTCTACCAACGGCTCGACTACGTCGGCTGGTTCGTCAACCCGGCCTTCGCCTCTCCCGAGTGGCGCGACTGGGTGGTGTCACTGTCCGGCCTGTCGAAGATGGACATGTTCGGTGCCTCGACGGGCGCCCGCGCCTGCTGGCTCGTCATCTCGGACCAGATCCGGGCGAACGGCGTGAGGGCGCGCGAGGTGCTGGCGAACCTGTCGGCCTGGCTGGTCGCCACCCCGTCCACGCTGGCCCAGGACTGGGCCCTCGCGGCGCTCCAGAGCCCGCTCGCGGCCCTGCGCCGGCCGTCGCCGTACATGCGCGAGCGGCGCGACTTCATGGCGCGGGCCGCGGACGAGCTCGCCTCGCTCGGCGTCGAGAGGACCGACTTCGGCGGGACGTTCTACTCGCCGCTCGCCTTCCCCGGCCTCGTGGGCGAGCCCTTCGACCGCATGCGCAACGGGGTCCACGAGCAGGCGGTGGTCAAGGACTCGATCGACGCCTTCGAGCTGCTGCTCTCGGGCGGAGTCGGCGGGATCCCCTTCGCCGCCTTTGCCGGCGGCCGGGACGGGGCCTCCCGCTACGGGACCTGGCAACGTCTCTCCTACGGCTCGAAGGACGTCAAGGAGCTGGCGGTCTTCATCGACCGCGTCCGCGCCCGGATCGTCCGCCAGGGCCGGCTGGGCTCGAGCGCGCCTGCTTCCGTCGCGGCCCGACCGAGGACGGCGCAGGACGCGGTCTGGGAGAGCGTCTGCACGGCGGACGGCTACGACGCGCTCGACGGCCTGGACCCGAAGCAGTTCGCGGCGGCACGCCGGCGCTTCCTCGAGGACCCGCGCCACGAGGCGCTGCGCCTGACGGGGACCAAGCACCCCGACTCCACGGCCCACCGCGCCGAGCAGCTCGAGCGCGCCCTGCGCGCGGCCCCCGAGCACGCTGCCGACCGCGCCCGGCTCGCCCTCACCCACCTCGAGTGGCACCCGCTGATCGAGGCGCGGCTCGAGTACGAGGAGTCGATCGCCGACCTGCTCGGGCCCTGTAGCGAGGTGCTGCTCGACTTCGAGGGGCGGCAGATAAGCCCGGACTGGCTCGACCTGCCGGAGAAGGTCGTGCTCGCCCTCCTGCGCCACGGCCTCGTCCCCGGCGAGGACCGCCACCTCCTGTTCCGCGTCCCCAACCCGTTCATCGAGCAGGACGAGGAGAAGGTCTCGAAGATCCTCGCCTCCGTGGCCCGAGCCAACGTGCTCTTCCACCTCGCGTGCGAGCGCGTCGGCGTGGTGCCGAAGCAGAACGCCATCTGCGAGCTCACCGTCCCCCAGGTGAACTCCAGCGCCGAGATCGGGGCCGTCGTGAAGATCGGGACGCTCTACCTGCAGGCGATCGCGGACCTGCTCGACGGCCCGCAGGAGCGCGCCGACGCGTTCCTGGGCCGCCGCGTCCCCGAAGCGCGCAGGGCGGAGCTCCTGGCAAGGGTCGCCCGCGTCCGCCTCGTCCCGCTGTGCGAGAACGTGGGCGCGCTTGCGCACCTGCCGGACCTGCTCGAGGCCTTCTACGTCGCCCTGGAGCGCGGTCTCGGGGTGGAGGACCTGCCGACCCCGGGCACGTTCCGGACCTCCTTCGAGCGCCCGGAGGCCGTGGTCCGCGTCTTCGTGGCGATGTCGGACACCGCCGAGCAGAGCGGGAAGATCGCCTCCGACGTCGCCTGCGCGCTCGCCCTCGCCGGCCGCGAGGACGCCGAGCGCCGGCTGGCCGCCCACGCGCGGCGGCTGGGCGAGCCCGCCCCGGCGGTCACGTTCCTGATCGGCGCCGGCCGAGCCGGGTTCCGCGGCGGCTTCGACCCCGCCCACCCGGGGGTGCTCAAGCAGTTCTCCCGCGCCGACGGTGTCACGGTCCAGGGCATCCGGGCCGACGCGCCCGAGGAGGCGGTCCGGCTCGCCACCGCCTTCCGCGCCGAGGTGGCGGCGCGGACGGCGGCGAAGGATCGAGGCCCGGCTCTCTCGGTCGCCGACGCGGAATCGCTCCCGAGGCTCCTCGAGGCCGCGGTCAGAGCCCACACCGAGACGCTGCTCCGGATCGCCTCGCTGCTCGCTCCCTTCGGGAGCCTCGTGCCCCAGACCCGGGTGCGCATCCGTGCCACGGGCTCGGTGAACTACGGGCGCTCGATCCCCGCCTACCCCGAGGAGTGGGGCGGGGGCCAGGTGCTCCCCGACAACCGCGACCTCCGCGACGCCTGGCCGGAGGGCGTCACCCTCCCCCGCGCCATCGTCTACAACCTCGCCTGCACCACCCTCGGGCTGCCGGCCGTGACGAGCGACCTCGGCGTCCTCGACCGGCGCGCCGCCGTGCTCCTCGACCGCCATGCGCCCGGGTACCGGGAGATCGTCGCCAGCGAGCTCCCCGGCTTCGTGAAGGAGTCCGCCGCGCTCGTCTTCGGCCGCAAGCTCGCCGAGACGACCGCCCGCAGGTGCCAGCGCGCGGCCGCCGCGCTGTGGGTCGACGCCCGCACCCGGGAGGATCTCGTCGAGCCCACCTGCCTGTTCGCGATGGAGTACCTCCGGTACCTGGCCGAAGACTCGGAGAGCTGGGACGAGACGAAGGAGCACGAGAGCCAGACGACCCGCGAGGAGGAGCTGATCCGCGAGACGTCGAGCGTCGCCTTCGTCGCTCTCTGCGCCGAGCGGCCGGGGAGCCGGTGGCCCGTCCTCCAGACCCTGGTGGACGCGGAGGAGGCCTCGCGCCTCCTTCTCGCCCGCGAGCTCACCCTCGAGGAGAAGAGGGAGTTCGTCGACCTGCGGATCGAGGGCTGGCTCCGCACGCTGCCCGACTCGCTCGCCTCCGGGCTCCGACGCGAGTGGTCGAACCTGCGCGAGCTCGGGAAGGACGAGCTCACGCTCGACGTCATCCAGAGGCTGATTGCCCTGGAGAGGCTGCGGGGCAGCCGGGGGGCCTGAGGGCCCAGGGGCGCTGGCGTTCCGCGTCGTCGGGATGCCGGTCCGGCCCCTTCCGGCGCCTCCCGGGTGGCCCGTGTGCTCACTTCGCCGAGCCACGTTGCAGTCGCCGACGCCGGCAGCATGTCGGCGTTCGCCAGCAGCCGCCAGCAGCTGCAGCCGCTACAATGCGGCCGGCGCGTCGCGAGGTGCGAGGCGAGCAAGGCAGTCGCCCCATGGCAGACACGGGAAGCGCTCGCGATGCGCGCCGGCGGCCCGGGGCGAGGGTGCGGCGCCCACCCCGGAAGGACGCCTGGCGTCAGGTGCGTTGGTTCCTGCGCCTGGTCTTCCTGCTCTACGCCGGGGGACTCGTCGTCCTCCTGGGGCTCGTGTTCGGGCCCGGGGAGGC
>JBLMXY010000167.1:0-24381 GCA_050257975.1 Acidobacteriota bacterium | reverse complement strand
GCCCGGCTCATCTTCGCGCGGGAGCGGATCTTGTCCCCCATCTCGTCGATCGCGGCGGCGGGCGGGCCGACCCAGACCAGGCCCGCCGCCTCGACCGCCCGGGCGAAGTCGGCGTTCTCCGAGAGAAAGCCGTAGCCCGGGTGCACGGCGTCGGCGCCCGCCTCGCGCGCCGCTTCGAGCAGCCGCGGAATCGAGAGATAGGTGTCGCTCGGAGGGCCCGCTCCGAGGGCGATCGCCCGCGGCACCTGGCCGACGTGGAAGGCTCCGGCGTCCGCCTCGGAGAAGACGGCGACCGCCTCGATCCCCATCTCGCGCGCCGTGCGCGCGATCCGCACCGCGATCTCGCCGCGGTTGGCGATGAGAAGCGTCCGGATCAATTGCCCGCCCTTCCCCGCCGCCCGCTCTCCCACTCCTCCCAGAGCCCGTAGGTCTTCATCTGCCGCTCGAGCCCGGTCTTCTCGAGCAGGCGGGCCACCTCCGCGCGCGGCTGCCGCGGGCCGGGGCGCTCCGCGGCGTCCGCCAGGTCCAGCACGGCGACCGCGGCGACCGCGGCGTTCCACCGCGCCTCCCGCGCGTCCACCTTGTCGAAGGTGTCCGACGCGGCGTGGTAGTCGGGCAGGTAACGCTCCGTCTCCTGGTCGGCGACGAAGTTGGGCACGCCTTCCAGGAGGAAGTCGAAGTTGTCGGTGCCGAGCAGCGCCTCGTCGTTGGCGCCCGCCGCTCCCCAGGCCTCGACCGGAGCGAGCGCCGCGGACAGGGCCGGCGCCAGCTCCGGCCTCCCGTTGTCGAAATAGCCACGGATCCTTCCGTCGCCGACGTCGTGAATCAGGACGGCGACGTGGCGGTCGAGCTCGCCCCGATGACGCGCGACGTAGCCTCGCGACCCGAGCAGCCCCGACTCTTCGCCGGTGAAGAGGACGAATCGCAGAGTCCGCTTCGGACGCGGCCCGGCCGCGAGCGCGCGCGCCGCTTCGATCACCAGCGCGCAGTTGACGCCGTTGTCGAGCGCCCCGGTGCCGAGGTCCCAGGAATCCAGATGCGCCCCCAGCAGCACGATCTCCTCCGGCCTGGCGCTGCCGCGGAGCTCGGCCACGACGTTGCTCGCCTGGAAGGGCCCGCCCACGCGGTTGCGCAGGGAAAGCTCGACGCGCAGCGCCGTCCCCTTTTCGAGCAGGCGCTCGAGGCGCAGTCCGTCCTCGCGCGCGACCTGGGCCATCGGGATCGGGGCGACCGTGCCCCAGGTCACCGTGTGGCGGTAGAGCAGGTCCCGGGGCCGGGTCGAGACGAAGAGGATCGCGGCCGCGCCGCGGTCGATCGCCGACTGCATCATCTCGGGCCCCGCCTGGTACTCGGCGAAAAGATCGTCGAAGGAGCGCATCGGCGCGGAGCGCACGAGGGCCACCGCCCCCCGCGCCGAGGAGCCCAGGCGATCGAAGTCCGCGCGGCGCCCGCTGCCGGCGTCGACCAGCGGCGCCACGATCGCGCCGGGCGTCGAGGCCGCGAGGCCGAACGAGACGACCCGGAGCGGGAACCGCTCGGGCTCGACGACGGAGGCGCTCGCCGACTCGGCCTCCCATTTCGCCGGCATCGGGTAGGCCTCGAGCCCGACCGAGTCCACGCCGGCTCGCCGAAAGGCCTCGACCGCCCAGTCGAGCGCCCGCCGGTACGCCTCGCTGCCCGTGACGCGCCCGCCGATCTCGTCGGTCAGCACGCGCAGGTTGCTCTCGAGCGTGCAGCGCGGAGAGAGGACTTCGGCGATGAGCCGATCGGCGGGGCCCTCGTCCGGGACCGCGGCGGCGACGGTCAGGCAAGCGGCCAGACCGAGCAGGATGGAGCGCCGGATCCCTCGAGTCCTCATCGTTTCTCCTTCCGCGGCAGGCGGAATTGTACGGGTTCCCCGAGAAGGGCATCGGGTAGACTTCCCTCGATGTCGGTCGAAGGCGGGGTCTCCGGACAGCAGCGGCGGCAGGTCTGCCCCAAGTGCGGCAAGGTCTTCTTCGCGTGGCGGCCCGACACGGCGCGCGGCGCGAAGATCAAGTGCTACTTCTGCAAGAACGAGTTCGAAGACGAGGCGGCTCGCAGGCCGGCGGCCCCCGCCCCGGCGCCTCCCACGCCCCCTACGACGGCGTCTTAGCGGCCCACTTGGGCGGCCGTTTCTCCAGAAAGGCGGAAAGGCCCTCCTTCGCCTCTTCCGAGGCGCGGCGCTCGGCGATCGTGGCGACCGTCAGCGCCATCGCCTCCTCGGGAGCAAGGCCCGTGACCCGCTCGATCAGCCGCTTGGCGGCGCCGACGGCTTCGGGCCCCGAGGTCAGCAGCGAGGCGACCTTCTTCCGGCAGGCCGCCTCGAGCTCGCCCGCGGCAACGACGGCATGCACGAGCCCGATCCGCAGGGCCTCCCGGGCGTCGAAGCGGTCTCCCGTCAGGAAGACGTCG
The DNA here is from genome assembly GCA_050257975.1 of Acidobacteriota bacterium. Lineage (GTDB taxonomy): Bacteria > Acidobacteriota > Thermoanaerobaculia > UBA5066 > Gp7-AA6 > DATBFU01. The sequence goes on along the minus strand of JBLMXY010000167.1, from coordinate 21,948 downwards.
CGCGCGTTTCGGGGGCCGATGGCGCGCAGCACGTACGGAGAGATGACCGAGGGGAGGATGCCGAGCTTGACCTCCGCCAGTGAGAAGACCGTCCCCTCGGCGGCGATGGCGATGTCGCCCGCGGCCACGAGGCCGACGCCTCCGCCGATGGCGTGGCCGTGCGCCGCGACGACCACCGGCCTGGCGCAGGCATCGATCGCGCGGAGCATCCGCGCCATTCGCCCGGCGTCCGCCTCGTTCTCCTGGCGCGAGTAACCTCCGGCCCGGCGCATCCACGCGATGTCGGCCCCGGCGCAGAAGGACGGGCCCTCGCCGGAGAGGATCACCGCGCGCGCCCCGGGGTCCTGCGAAATTTTCTGGAACGCCTCCGTCAGCTCGGCGATCAGCCCGTCGTCGAAAGCGTTGCGGACCTCCGGCCGGGAAAGAATCACCCGGGCCACGGCGCCTTCGCGCTCGACGCGCAGGCTCGCGCCCGGATTCCGGACGCTCATTGGGAAAGCAGCTCGAGCCTTCCCGACAGGTCGAGCGGCACGGCGATGTCTCCGCCCGGCAGGCGCACCGTCAGCCGACCCTGCAGCTTTCCGCCGACCTCGCCGCCGGAGGCGAGCGCCTCGCCGGCGGCGGCAAGGAGCTGCCCGTGGTCGATCTCGATCGGGAAGTCGAGCGTGCTCTCGCGCGCCGCGTGAAGCAGCAGACCCCGCGTGTCACCCGAGCCCACCTCCCGCCCGTTGGCGTAGAGCCGGTAGTCGGCGCCCGCGACCTTGAGGGGGAACGAGAAGGGATTGCGCACGGCGACCCTGGCGCGGCCCTCGCTCTCGAGCAGCGAGAACCGGGTCAGCTCGATCGAGCCCAGCCGCAGGTAGTGCGAGGCCGTCTCCCGGCCGCCCTCCACTTCGACCTCGTTCCAGCGCAGGGAGCCCGACCAGTCGAGCTCCTCCCGCCCGCCGACGCGGCCGCGCACGCGGTAGTCGAACCCTTCCGGGCGAAACCGGTTGACCCAGTCCGCGGGAACGTCCGCCCACCGCAGCGTCAGGAAGAGCTTGAGGCGCCCCTGGGAGAGCTCCGTCCTTCCCGAGGCGGGCATGGCCGCGGCCGAGCCGTTGACCGTGATCGTGCCGCCGAAGTCGCCGGCGGCGGGGCCGGGCGCCGGGCCCGTCAGGACCGCCGTGAAGGTCTCGCCCGTGCTCGGCCGGATCGCCATGGCGTAGGGACCAACCGGCGCCGCCACCCGCAGCAGGAGGAAGGACAGAATCGCGATCACGGGACGATGGTAACCGAAGCCGGCTCGCCCGCGGGCTACATCCGAAAGACGCCGAACCGGGTCTCGGCGATCGGCGCGTTGTAGGCGGCGGAGATCGCCAGCGCGAGAGCGGTCCGCGTCTCGGCCGGATCGAGCACGCCGTCGTCCCAGAGCCGGGCCGTCGAGTAGTAAGGGCTCCCCTCGAGCTCGTATTTCTCGCGCGTGGGACGCTCGAACTCCGCGATTTCCTCGGCCGTCATCGGGGTCTTCCCGGCGCGCTGGAGCTGCTCCTGCTTCACGGTCGAAAGGACCGAGGCCGCCTGCTCGCCTCCCATCACCGAGATCCTCGCGTTGGGCCACATCCACAGCAGGCGCGGCGAGTAGGCCCGCCCGCACATTCCGTAGTTGCCGGCTCCGAAGGAGCCGCCGACGATCACCGTGAACTTCGGGACCGCCGCGTTGGCGACGGCGTGGACCATCTTGGCGCCGTCCTTGGCGATGCCGCCCCGCTCGTAGTCCTTGCCCACCATGAAGCCGGTGATGTTCTGGAGGAAGAGAAGCGGGATGTTGCGCCTGGCGCACATCTCGATGAAATGCGTCGCCTTGAGAGCCGATTCGGAGAAGAGGATGCCGTTGTTGGCCACGATTCCGAGCAGAAACCCCGACAGCCGCGCGAAGCCGCAGACGAGCGTCGTGCCGTAGCGCGCCTTGAACTCCTGAAAGCGGGACCCGTCCACCAGGCGCGCGATCAATTCCCGCACGTCGTACGGCTCGCGCACGTCCCGCGGGACGATGCCGTAGATCTCCTTCGGGTCGTAGGCGGGCTCCTCCGGCTCCTGGCGGTCCGCCGGAAGGACCTTGCCTCCGCCGATCGAGCCGACGAGCGAGCGCGCGATTTCGAGCGCGTGGGCGTCGTCCTCGGCCAGATGATCGGCGACCCCGGAGATGCGAGTGTGCACGTCGCCGCCGCCCAGGTCCTCGGCCGTGACTTCCTCGCCCGTCGCGGCCTTGACCAGCGGCGGCCCGGCGAGAAAGATCGTGCCCGTGCCCTTGACGATGACCGCTTCGTCGGACATCGCCGGCACGTACGCCCCGCCGGCCGTGCAGGAGCCCATGACCACGGCGATCTGAGGGATCCGCTGCGCCGACATGCGCGCCTGGTTGTAGAAGATGCGGCCGAAGTGGTCCCGGTCCGGGAACACGTCGGCCTGCAGCGGCAGGAAGGCTCCGCCGGAATCGACCAGGTAGACGCACGGCAGTCGGTTCTGCTCGGCGATCTCCTGGGCCCTCAGGTGCTTCTTGACCGTCATCGGGTAGTAGGTCCCGCCCTTGACGGTCGCGTCGTTGGCGATCACCATGACTTCCCGCCCGGCGACGCGGCCGATCCCGGCGACGATTCCCGCGCCGGGGGCCTCGCCGTCGTACATTCCGTGGGCCGCCAGCGGCGACAGCTCCAGGAACGGAGATCCCGGATCGAGAAGGGCGTCCACCCGGTCTCGCACGAACATCTTCTTCTGCTCGGCGTGGCGCTGCCGCCCCGACCCGCCTTCCCGCGCCCGGGCGAGCTCTTCCTTCAGTCTGGCGACGAGCGATTCCATCGCCTCGCGGCGCCCGCGAAACTCCTCGGCGGAGGTGTCGATGCGGGTGTCGAGCCGTTCCATCTCGAGACGAGGCGCCGTCAGGGACGGCCCGCGGCCGGAGGCCTCACCCGCACCGTACCCGGGCGCCCACTTCCCGCTGGATGAACTCGACCAACGTCTGCGTGGACGTTCCCGGAAGGAAGATCTCGCGAATTCCCATCGCCTTGAGCGCGGCGATGTCCTTGTCGGGAATGATGCCTCCGGCCAGGACCAGGATGCCCTCGCCGCCGCGCTCCTTGAGGAGCTTGAGGATCTCCGGGAAGAGCACGTTGTGCGCGCCCGAGAGAATCGAGAGGCCGACGACGTCCACGTCCTCCTGGATCGCGGCCGCGGCGATCTGCGCCGGAGTCTGGCGCAGGCCCGAATAGATGACCTCCATGCCGGCGTCCCGCAGGGCGCGCGCGATGACCTTGGCTCCGCGATCGTGCCCGTCGAGCCCCGGCTTGGCGATCAGGACGCGGATTGGCCTCGGCATCGCGGCGGAGTCTATCAATCCACCAGAGAGACGGGGTCGGCGACGCGGATCCGCTGCCCCCGGGTCGCGCGGACCTGGAGCCCGAGCGATCCGCCGCGTACCTTGAGCAGGCCGTCGAGCATCGAGGCGTCCCCCGGCCCCGCCGCGGGCCGGTAGGAGGTCGCCAGACACCCCTGGGAAGGCGCCTCGACCTCGCACAGCGTGTCGCCGATGCGGATCTGCCGGCCGACCCACTCGTCTTCCTCGAAGGCCTTGGCGCCCGGCAGATCGATCACGAAGTTCGCGCGAAGCCGTTGCGGCTCGACCGCGCTCCCGTACACGCGCTCGACGAAGCGCAGCGTCTCCCGGGAGATCAGGTGGAGCAGGCCGCGGCCCGGACTGCCCGGGGCGACACGGCGCAGCCGCACCGGCCGCCCCAGTCGGCGCGACGCCTCCGCGAGCCACTCGGGATCCGCCAACGAGAACTCGCGGCCGTCGGGCACGCGCACCCGCGTCCAGCTCTCGAGGTCCTCCACGACGAGGGCCTCCAGGAAGCGCGCGGAAAAGAGCAACAGCTCGGGCGCGGACTTCCAGGTGAGCGGCTGGCCGTCCCGCTCGTCGACGAGCCCGAAGACCCGGTCCCCGACGGCGCCATCGGGGCGAACCGCGACTTCGTCCGGAGCCTCGCCCCCGAGCGGCTCGATCGGAAACCGCCGCAGCGCGACGAGCTGGCCGACGACTTCCGCTAGCTCCATCGGAGCCGCCAAGATAAACCCGCACCTCGCGCCGACCGCAGCGCCCCGAACATCATCAGAATTGTCTCACCGATCGCCGAATGTGCTAAGACTAATGGCCCAGGAATCCATAATAAATAAGGCCGAGCGGAGGGTCAGCGCAGGCCCGGAAGCCGCGCCGCGAGAGCCTCCCAGGCTCGGCGGCGATGGGAAAGACGGTCCTTTTCCTCCGGCGCCATCTCCGCGAAGGTGCGCGACTCCCCTTCGGGCACGAAGAGACGATCCCATCCGAAGCCTCCCGAGCCGCGAGGCTCCTGCGCGATCGCGCCGCGGGCCTCGCCGCGGCCCACGACGAGATCCCTCCCGTCGAAGGAGGCGACGGCGCACACCGCCGTCGCCCGGCGGCTTTCGAACGGGTCGAGCATGCGCGCGATGCCCTCGAGCCCGACGGTCTTCTCCATCCATTTCACGAGCGCTCCCGGGAAGCCGCCCCAGGCGTGGACGGCGAGACCGGAGTCTTCGACCAGGACCGGTCCCGCGAGACGCTCGAAGGCCGCTCGCGCTTTCGCCTCGACGATCTCCCCCGGATCGAGCGCCTGCGGCTCGGGCAGCTCCAGCGCCCGCTGCTCGACGGCGAAGCCGAGGCGCCGCGCCTCGATCGCTTTCTCGGCGCGCGTCGTGACGAGGTAGAGAAGCGGGGGCACTGCGCGATTCTGCCACGGCGTCGCGAATACAATGGGCGCGATGGGCAACGGCGACTCTCGCTGCCCGCGCTGCGGGAGCGGCGTGCCCCCCGATGCGCGGTTTTGCGCGTCCTGCGGATACGCGACCACGAGGCTCTTCCCGGGTCAGACGCTGGACGGCAAGTACGAGATCCTCGACAAGCTCGCCGAGGGCGGGATGGGGGAAGTCTATCGGGCGCGGCACGTTCACCTCGACGAGATCCGCATCATCAAGGTCACCAAGCCCGACCCGGTCGGCGAGGGCCCCGAGCCACGGCGTTTCCAGGAAGAGGCGCGCATCGCGACCCTCATCCGGCATCCCAACGTGGCGGCGCTCTATGACTTCTCGCGCCTGCCCGACGGCTCCTTCTACATGGTCTGGGAATTCATCGACGGCGTGACTCTGGAGGCATGGCTGCGGCGCCACGGGGCGATGCCGGCCGGCAGGGCGCTCGAGGTCGCCAGGCAAGTCCTTTCGGGCCTCGCCGAGATCCACGCGCAGGGGATCGTCCACCGCGACCTCGCGGCCGACAACATCATGCTGCGCGAGCTTCCGGGTGGCCGATTCCAGGCCAAGATCATCGACCTCGGGATCGCCAAGCGCGTCGCCTCCGAATCGCTGGCGATGACCGGCACCGGAATGTTCGTCGGAAAGCTCAAGTACTGCTCGCCCGAGCAGGCGGGAGCGCTGCCGCGCGGCGAAACGCTCGACGGCCGCAGCGATCTGTATTCCTTCGGCGTGGTCCTCTACGAGATGCTGACCGGGCGCCCCCCGTTCGAGGCCGAGACGCCGGAAGGCTACCTCGGCCAGCACCTGCACACGGCCCCGCCGCCGCTCGACACCTCGACGCTCCCCGCGGAGATCGGGCCTCCGCTCGCGGCGATCCTCAAGCGCGCTCTCGAGAAGAACCGCAATCGCCGCTTCCGCGACGCCGAAGAATTCCGCCTCGCGCTGGAGAGGCTGGGCCCGGTCGCAAGCGTCGGGGCGGAGGGGGCCTCGACGGCCGTCCTGCGGCGGCGGCGCGCCCTCTCCTCCGTGGCCGCCGTGGCCATGCTCCTCGTGCTCGCGGCAGCCGTCGCGGCCTACCTCGTGATTCGCCGGCCGGCCAGGCTTCAGGCGGCGGCGCCCGCCGAGGCGTCCGCGGCCGCCCCGACGCCCGCGCCGACGGCCTCGCCTGCCGTCGAATCCGCGGAGGTCTCGGCGCCGCAGGCGCTCGAGAGCCCCCCTCCCGCTCCGCGCGCCTCCAGCCGCAGCGTCGCCGATCCGTCGGAGCTCGGGGTGGGCCGCCCGCCGGCGGCGGCGGTCACGGAGCCGGCGTCCGAGGAGAATGCCGGCGCCTCCGCCGAGATTCCGGCGCGCATGGACGCGGAGGCGGCGCAGAGGTTCCGCCAATTTCTCAAGCGCTGGTCCACCCTTCCGGTCGAGCGCCAGGCGGTCCAGTCGGGGTACCTCGCGCGAGTGGCGAATCAGTTCGTCGCCACGTATCCCGACGACCCGCTCGCCGGGGAGCTGCGCCAGACGCTTCCCGCGAGGCTCCGGGACCTCGCCCTGCGCGAGCTCGACGGGCGCCGGCCGAGGCTCGCGGAGCGCTTTTACGAGGCGTACCGCCTCCTCGCCTTCGCTCCCCGGGATTCCGAGCTCGCGCAACGCTTCGCCGTGCTGCCGGCGCCGCAGCGAGCCCGGCGCCCGAACGACTGACGAAGAACGTCCGCCTTACGGGCGAATCCGAACGCCCGTGACGGAGCGGTCCAGGGTCTCCTCGGGCAGCGGCTCTCCGAGGACCTTGTACATCGGCACGGGCGTCGAGAGGCCCTTCAGGGAGTAGTGGCCGAGCCGCGCGACCCGATAACGGTTGCGCACGGCCTCGTAGGTCGCCGGCCCGATCACGATGTCCCCCGCCATGGCGACGAATTCCTCCATGCGGGCGGCGACGTTGACCGCGTTTCCGAGCACCGTGTAGTCGACGCGGCGCGCCGAGCCGATCTCGCCAACGATCGCCTCCCCGGTGTTCAGCGCGATGCGAACCTCGATCGGCGGCTCGTTCGAGGCGGCGCGCTGCCGGTTCCAGGCCTCCACTTCCTCCCGCATCTTCAGGGCGGCGACCACCGCGCGCTCGGCGTGGTCGGGCTGGTCGATCGGCGCGCCGAAGAAGGCCATGACGGCGTCCCCGATGAACTTGTCGATGGTGCCTTCCTGGGAAAAGATCGCGTCCGAGCAGAGCGTGAAGAAGCGCGCCAGGAGCGCCGCGAGCGGCTCGGCCGCCATCTTCTCGGACCAGGAAGTGAAGCCCACCAGGTCGGCGAAGAGGATCGTGACGGTCTTGGTCCGAACGCCCTTGAAGGCGCCCGTCGCGCTGACGTCCTTGATGATTTCCTCAACGATGTGCGGCGAGTGATAGCGCTCGAGGCGCCCGCGGATGCGCTTCTCCTCGGCCACCCGCTCGTGCAGGCGCGCGCGCTCGATCGCGACCGCGGCGAAGTTGGCCAGGGCGGTCAGCAGATCGAGGTCGCGCTCGGTGAAGGTCCCGACGTGCAGCGGCGAGTCCACGTGGATGACGCCGATCACCGAGTCCCGGTTCCACAGCGGCGCGCACATGGCCGACCGGATCTGCTGCATGCGGATCGACATGCCGGCGCCGAAACGCTCGTCCACCTGCGCGTCCGACGTCAGGACGGCCACCTTCTTTCCCATCACCATGTCCACGATTGTTCTCGAGTAGGGAACCGAGCCGTCGGCCGTGGCGCGGCGCTGGGACTTGAAGCGGCTCATCCGAAGCTGAAGCTGCCCCCCTTCCTCGAGCAGCAGGAATCCGCGATCCACCGGCAGGTACTCGAAGATGAGGTCCATGACCTTCGCCAGGACCGTCTCGACGTCGTCGGCCGAGATGAGGGTCTTGGCCACCTGGACGAGGATCTCGAAGACCTTGTTCTTGTAGGAGACGTCGAGCGCGACGCGCTTGCGGTTCTCGGTCGACTCGGGCGCCGGAGCGGCGTCCTTCTCCAGGCCGAAGTCCTGGTTGAACTCCGCGATCGGCCGGATGCAGGTGGACGTGGAGTCGAGCGCGGCGGACGGCGCGGCTTCCGCGAGCTCCCGGAAGACCAGGCGGAAGGTGCCGATGGTGACTTCGTCCCCGTCCGCCACCGAGCACTCGGGAACCGGCCGGTCGTTGATGCGGACGCCGTTGGTCGAGTGGTTGTCGCGCAGGACCCAGACGCCGTTCTCGCGGCGCAGGTAGGCATGCCGGCGCGAGACCGAGAAGTCGTTCAGGACGATGTCGTTGTCGGTCGCCCGACCGATCGTCGCCTGCTCGTTTGCGAGGTTGAAGACCTGCGGCCGGCCGTCCGCCTCGTAGAGGACCTGCAGCATCGGAACCTGAAAAATTATAGACCCCGCGGGCGCGCCGCACGGGTCACGATCGCAACCGGAACTCGATCCGGACCTCCTTGCGGGACGCGATCGGGCCCGACCGGCCCCGCGCGGGACGGTACTGCCAGCGGCGCACGGCATTCGCGGCGGCCTCCGAGAGACCGAGCGGAAGCCCCCGCACGACCTCGACGGCGGCGACGCGCCCGTCGGCGCCGATCGTGACGTCGAGCACCACGGTTCCCTCGACACCGGCCCGACGGGCCGCCTCCGGATACGCCGGGCCGACTTTGGAAACGATCGTCGCGGGCTCGAGCGGCTGTTCGCCGGGCGGGCCGGGAGGAAGCGGCGCAGGGCCGGGGGCCGGCGGAGCCCCGGGCACCCCGCCCGATGCCGCCCCCTCTCCCGGCGTCAGCGGCAGCGGCGCGGTGAGCTCCGTGACTTCCAGATCCTTCGGCGCTCGCTCCCGCGCAGGCACGATCGGCGGCCGCCGGGGATCGGGCGGAATGACGTCCACCTTCGCGGAGTCGACGAAGGCGAGGCCGCCGTCCGGTCCCCGGAGAGCGTAATAGGCATGGTCGACCGAATGGATCTGTATGGTCGCGCCTTTCTGGAGGCGTCCCGCGCGCGGGGCCATCGGAAACGGGGCGAGCAACAGGTCCGCGTCCTCCACGACGAGGCCGGCCACCGGAGGGAAGGAAAGGATCGTGCCGGCCCTGCGCTTCCGCGCTTCCCGGTCGGAATCGCGCTCGAGCGCCTCGGCGGGCAGATACCCGGAGGCGTCCTTCGCCTGGACCTCGATCCACAATCCGCGATCGCGGAGCACCGCCAGGCGCGTGCCCCGCGGCAACTTCGCGAGCGTCGCGGACCGCGCGGAGGGCTCTCGCTTGAGATCGGCCGCCTCCACCGTGACGGTGGCCGGGGCGCTCTCCTCCTGCCCGGTGCCGGCCGGGCTGCGCCGGGGGCGCAGGAGCCACAGGAATCCGAGGAAAGAAAGCACCAGCGCCGCCAGGGACGCGGCGATGAGAGCCCGCCGCGAGGGGCGGAACCAGCGCCACCGGCCCCCTCCCCCCGACCCTTCGCTCATTGCCCGATCTCCATGATGCGCGTTGGGTGCGGGCCGGCGCCGCTTCCCGACCGCGGCCCCGGGCGTCTCAGCGGCTTTCCGTTCCGACGGACGGCCCCGAATCCTCCCGGCCGCCGAGCAGCGTCAGAAGAAGCGCCTTCTGAGAGTGCAGGCGGTTGCCCGCCTGATCGAACACCGCCGAGCGGGGGCCGTCGATCACCGACGCCTCGACTTCCTCGCCGCGGTGGGCGGGCAGGCAGTGAAGGAAGATCGCGTCCGGCGCCGCCATGCCGAACACGCGCTCGGTCACCGCGTAGCCGCGGAAGGCCCTCACGCGCTCGGCCGCTTCGTCCTCCTGGCCCATCGAGGCCCACACGTCGGTATATACCGCCCGCGCCCCCGAAAGGCCCTCTTCGAGAGAGGTCGTGACGCGAATGGCGCCGCCCGTCTGCGCCGCCGCCTTCTCGGCCCAGCCGACGACCTCCGGCTTCGGCTCGAAGCCCTCCGGCGTGACCACCGAGACCCGCGCACCGAGCTTCCCGCCCGTGACGAGCAGGCTGTGGGCGACGTTGTTTCCGTCCCCGACGTAGCAGAGGGGAAAGCCGCGGGTCGATCCGAAACGCTCCCGCACGGTCTGGAAGTCGGCCAGGGCCTGACAGGGGTGCAGCAGGTCCGACAGGCCGTTGATGACGGGAATCGAGGCGTGTTTCGCGAGCCCTTCGACGGTCGCCTGCGCGTAGACGCGCGCCATGATCGCGTCCACGTAGCGCGAGAGGACGCGCGCCGTGTCGGAGATCGGCTCGCCGCGTCCGAGCTGGAGGTCTCGGGAGGACAGGAACATCCCGGCGCCTCCGAGCTGGAACATCCCCGCTTCGAACGAGACCCGTGTCCGGGTGGAAGACTTCTCGAAGATCATGGCGAGCGTGCGGCCGGAGAGCGCCGTCCGGTAAGCCTTCGGGCTCTTCTTGACCTTCTCCGCCAGTCCGAGGAGATCCTCCATCTCCGCCGGGGTCCAGTCGTTCTCGTTGACGTAGTCGCGTTTCATGCTGCCCCCTGGCGAATGCGGGTTCCCGTCTTCCCCTCGAGGGCGTCCTCCAGGGACTCGGCCCGCGTGATGAGCACTTCACGCCCGCCCGCCTCGATGAACCGGGCGGCGGCGTCGATCTTGGGCCCCATGCTGCCCGCCGGAAACTGGCCCTCGTCGAGCAGCCGCCGGGCCAGGGCGACGGACATCTCGGGCAGCGGCTGCTCGGTCGCCTTTCCGAAGTCGCGCGAGACGCGCTCGACTCCGGTCAGGATGATGAAGAGGTCCGCCTGCAGCGAGGCGGCGAGCATCGACGCGGCATAGTCCTTGTCGATGACCGCCTCGACGCCGCGGATCTCCCCCTCCTCGGAGACCACGACGGGCACGCCGCCCCCGCCGGCCGCGACGACGATGTGCCCGCGGTTGACCAGCGCGGCCGCGACCTCGACGCCCCGGATGGCGAGGGGCTTCGGAGAGGGCACGACCTTGCGCCAGCCGCGGCCCGAGTCTTCCGCCATCGTCCATCCCATCTCCTCGGCGAGCGCGGCCGCCTTCTCGCGCGAGAAGAACGGCCCGATCGGCTTGGTCGGCCTGCCGAAGGCGGGGTCGGCCGCGTCCACCTGGACCGGCGTGACGATCGTGACGACCTCCTTGCGGAAGCCGGCCTTCGAGAGCTCGTTGGCGAAGGCGAGCTCCAGGAGGAACCCGATGGAGCCCTCCGTCTGCGCGACGCAGACGTCGAGTGTCTGGCGGTGCACCTGGAAGGCGGCCGCCTCGGCCTGGATCAGGATGTTGCCGACCTGCGGGCCGTTGCCGTGCACGACCACGAGCTCGTAGCCGCGCCCCAGGATCGGCAGCAGGCGGCGCACCGCCTCGCGCGCGCGCGCGAGCTGCTCGGCCACCGCGCCCGAGTCCTCGGGGCGCAGCAGGGCGTTCCCTCCGAAGGCCACCAGGGCCAGAGGCCGCACGAAGGAGAAGAAAGGAGTGCGGTTGATCATGGCCGCCGAAAGAAACCGGCCTAAGCCGGGAGGTCCTCGCGCACGAGCGGCATCGCCATGCAGCGAGGGCCCCCGCGGGCGCGCGACAGCTCGTGCGCCGCGAGGCGGATCACGTACTTCTTCTTCTTGCGCAGCTGGAGCTCCGTCTTCCCGAGCAGCAGATCCGCCTCGTCCACGACCTGGTAGCCCGCCCGAGACATCTCTTCGGCGGTCCGCTCGTTGCGGTCGTAGGTCAGGACGACGCCCGGCGCGATCGCGAAGGCGTTGGCCCCGTCGGTCCACTGCTCGCGGCGCTCGGCGATCGGATCGGTCCCGCCGCAGCGGATCGGCTTCAAGTCCATCTTCTGGGTGCGCAGCCCCGAAAGCAGGTCCTTCTCCGTCGTCCACGTGATCTCGCGCTTGGTCAGGTCGCACTCGTAGACGTCGGCTTCCTCGGCGCCGTCGGGCAGGATCATCGGCCCGTAGACGAGGCACTCGTCGCGCGAGACGACGGTAAAGACGGTGTCCAGGTGCATGTAGGAGCGGGACGGGGGAATCGCCACGACGAAGATGCGCTTGATCGGCGACTTCTGCGCCTTGAACGACTCGGCCAGACGCTCGATCGTGGTCTTCTCGGTGCGCTCCGAGTAGCCGATGGCCAGCATGTCGTCGCGAAGCACCAGGATGTCACCCCCTTCGAGTGTGGGCCTCATGCGCGCGTAGGAGCTCGGCCGCCCGTAGTCGGCGGAGAACTCCCGAAACCAGAATCGCCCGCCCTCGGTCTCGAACCGCGGGTGGAACTGAATGACGTACCCGGACAGCAGCGGCTCGCGCAGCCTGGCCGGCGTCGCCATCGAGCCGCGGACCGCGCGGTTGCCCACGACGACCAGGGGGTCCCGCTGGAAGAAGTAGTTGGGCACGGGCGGCAGGTAGTAGAGGTCGCCCGTCGACTGAGCGGCCTCCTGCGCCGGACGCTCGATCCCCGTGACCAGCGCCGAGGCCAGGGCTTCGGCCGTCAGGTCCTGGAGCCGGTAGTCCATGTCGGGGCCCCAGGACAGCGTCCGGCCGAGATCCTCCAGGATGGCCGCGCGCTGCTCCGGCACGGCCAGTACCTCTTCGAGCAGCTGCTGGACGTCGAGGACCTCGTCGGCGAGAAAGCCCAGGACCTGCTGGAAGCGGCGGTGCTCCTCGCGCGCCCGGCTGCCGTAGAGGATGTCGTCGAACAGCAGCTCCTCCATCATCGCGGGCACCATCCGGTCGATCTCCGCGCCCGGCAGGTGCACCAGGACGCTCTTCAGCTTGCCGATCTCGGAGGTGACGTGAAGGCTCATGGCGCGCGAAAAACGGGGAATTCTATCAGAGGGTGCGGCCCCGCCGGGGCCGGAGAGGCGGCCGCGCCGCCCGCGAGAGGAGGCGGGCGCGCCTTACGACGGGGGCAGCAGCGGCAGCGCGGCCGGATCGGCCTCGATCTTCTCCTCCGCCTTCTCGGCGACGCCTTCCAGCCGCGCCGAGAAGCGGTCGAGCGCGCGCGTCGCCTGCTCGTATTGCTTCTGCGTGTTGGAAAGATGCGCGCCGAGCTTGGTGAAGGGCTCCTCGACGCGGTCCCAGAGGCGCCCGAGCTCCGCGAGCTTCTCCTGGATTTCCTGGGCGCCGTGCTGCAGCTCGAGCCCGCGCAGCCCGACCGCGACGGTGGCGAGGTACGCGTAGAGCAGGCGCGGCGAGACCGGGATCACGCGCCGCTCGACGGCGTAGTCGGCAAGCGAGGGGTCCTCCCCTTCCGCCGCGATCTCGGCGTAGACCGCCTCGGCCGGGACGTACATCAACGCGAAGTCGCAGGTGCCCGCCTCGGGCCGAATGTACTTGGCGGCGACCGCGTCGACGTGCCGCCGCACGTCCGCGCCGAAATCCCGCAGGGCGCGGCGCCGCTCCGGCTCATCGTTCGCCTCGCGGGAGCGCCGGTAGTTCTCCAGCGGAAACTTGCTGTCCACCGGGACGACCTTGTCTCCCACGAAGATCGCCGCGTCGACCACGGCGTCGCCGAACCGGTACTGCATTTGCCAGCATCGCCGGGGCAGCACCTGCGACAGCGCCTGCTCGAGAAACGTCTCTCCGAGCGTGCCGCGAATCTTCGGAGGCTTCAGCAGCTCCTCGAGCCGCGTCACGTCCCCGGCGAGCTTCTCGATCTTCTGGGAGGCCTCGTAGATGCGCCCCATCTTTTCGCCGACGTCCTGGAGAAGGCGTCCGGACTCGCCCAGGTGATCCGTAAGGCTCTTCTGCCCCTCGGTCAGGCTGCGCTCGACCGCGTGGACCCTCTGCTCGACGGCGCGCCGGAGATCCTCGAACCGGCGGTCCACCGCCTCCGAGGCCTGCCGCGCCGCCGCGGTCTCGGCAAGCAGCCGGTCCATGCGCGCGGAGGCTCCACGCGAGCGCCACAGCAGCGCGACGACGAGCGACACGGCGCCGGCGAGGCCGGCCGCGGCCAGAAGCCAGGCAAGGCCCGAGGAGGTCACGAGGGTAGGGTGCCCCGGGCGGCAGGACAGATGATGTCCGAGCGGCACCGCGTTCGGTGTCCGGTGTTCGGTGTCCGGAGGGGGAAGCTCGGGTCCCGGACACCGGAAACCAGGCACCGGGCACCGGCCCCGTGCGAAAATACACGTGATGGAACCCAAGCGTCCCTTAAGACCCAAGCCGGCCGAGGACCGCGAGGTGGACTACCTCATCTGCCAGACCTGCACGACGCCGAGCTACATCTTCGAGATGGACGGCGGCCGGATCACCGAGGCGCAGTGCCTGGTCTGCGGAAACGACGAGCCCTCGCAGTTCTCTCCGGGAGAGGACGCCGGCAGTGAGCAGAGCTGACCGGGCCGGAAATCCCCTGGCCGACCGGTACGCGTCGGCCCAGATGTCCCGCATCTTCTCGCCTCAGTTCAAGTTCGAAACCTGGAGGCGCCTCTGGCTGTGGCTGGCGGAAGAAGAGCGCCGGTTGGGCCTCCCGATTCCGCAGGACGCAATCGAGCAGATGCGCGAGCACCTGTCCGACATCGACTTCGAAGCGGCCGCTCGCGAGGAGGAGCGCACCCGCCACGACGTGATGGCCCACGCGCGGGTCTTCGGCGAGGCCACGCCGGCCGCCCGCGGGATCATCCACTGGGGAGCGACGTCGGCCTACGTCGCGGACAACACCGACCTGATCCAGATGCGCGAGGCGCTGTCGCTGGTCGAGCGGCGTCTGGTCGCGGCGCTGCGCAGACTGCGCGACTTCGCCCTGGCGCACCGCGACCTGCCGGCGCTCGCCTACACCCACTACCAGCCCGCGCAGCCCACCACGGTCGGCAAGCGCGCGGCCCTCTGGGCGAGCGACCTGCTGCTGGACCTCGAGTCGCTGCGAGCGGCCCGCGGTGGGCTGCGTTTCCTGGGCGCCAAGGGCGCGACGGGAAGCCAGGCTTCGTTCCTGCTCCTCTTCGACGGCGACTCGGCCAGGGTCGAGGAGCTCGACGCCGCGCTCGCCCGCCGCGCCGGCTTCGCGCGGCGCCAGACCGTCTCGGGCCAGACCTACTCGCGAAAGCAGGACGACGCGGTCGTGCGTTCGCTCTCGGGGCTCGCGCAGTCGGCCCACAAGATCGGCACGGACCTGCGCCTGCTGCAACACGACGGCGAGCTCGAGGAGCCGTTCGAGGCGGGGCAGGTCGGCTCCTCCGCGATGCCGTACAAGCGCAACCCGATGCGCGCCGAGCGCATCTGCGCGCTCGCCCGCCACGTCATCGCCCTCTCCTTCGACACGGCCATGACCGCCGCCACCCAGTGGCTCGAGCGCAGCCTCGACGACTCCGCCAACAAGCGCATCGCCGTGCCCGAGGCCTTCCTGGCGACCGACGCCATCCTGATGCTGCTCGAGAACGTCCTTGCCGGCCTCGTCGTTCACCCCGAGGTCTCGCGGCGGCGCCTCGCGGAGCAGGTCCCGTTTCTCGCGACCGAGAGCCTGTTGATGGAGGCCGTGCGCCGAGGAGGAGACCGGCAGGATCTGCACGAGAAGCTTCGCGTCCACGCCCGAGCTTCGGCCGACCGGCTGCTGCGGGACGGCGGCACGCCCGACCTGCTCGAGCGTCTCGCCGCCGACTCGAGCTTCGGCATGCGGCCCGAGGAGCTCGAGAGAGCGGCTTCGCCGGAGAGACTGATCGGACGCTGCCCCGAGCAGGTGGAAGCCTTCGTCCGGCAGGAGCTCGACCCGGCGCTCGCAGGCGTGCCTGAAATCGAGCCGGCCCCGGTCCGCGTTTGAGGCGCCGGCTTTCCCGGCTCTTCCTGCCGGTTTTCCTCGCCGCCCTGGTGCAGGCCTGCGCGGGGCGGCAGCCTCCGGCGGCCCCCGCTCCTCCCCCGTCGGCGCCGCCGGCTCCTTCCGGGCCCCAGGGCGCGGGCTGGTCCGAAGAGGGGATCGCCTCCTGGTACGGCGGCGACGACGGCTTCGAGGGAAAGCCCACGGCGTCCGGCGAGATCTACGACTCTTCGCAGCTGACCGCGGCGCACCGGGAGCTGCCGCTCGGGACGGTCGTGGACGTGATCAACGTCGCCAACGGCAGGAGCGTTCGCGTCCGCATCAACGACCGCGGTCCGTTCGCCCGGGGACGGGTTCTCGATCTGTCCTACGAAGCGGCGCGCCGGCTCGGTCTGATCGGCCCCGGCACGGGCCGGGTCCGCCTGACCGTGGTCTCGATCGGGCCCGCGCCGACTCCGGCCGCAACGCGGGCGCTCTGGGTCGTCCAGGTCGGCTCGTTCGCCGACCGAGAGCGCGCGGCGCGCCACGCCGAGCGCGTCCGGGCCGCCGGGCGGGAGGCGTTTCTCGAACCCTACAACGGTCTCTCGCGGGTCGACGTGGGACCGTTTTCGAGCCGCGAGGACGCCGAGAGGGCGCTCGCGGAGCTCGAGGCGGCGGGGTTCGAAGGCATCGTGCGGCCGAAGTAGACTCCCTCCGCACGAGCTTTCCAGAAGGAGGCAATCCGATGAATAAGAGTTCGAGGGCCCTGCCGTTCGCCCTGGCCTCGCTCGCCGTCCTCTTGGTCGCCGCGCCCCTGACGGGCGCGGACGCCGTCAAGAAGATCGCTCTCGTCACGATCCCGGCCGAGTTGCAGTTGAAGACGTCGCCGGAGAAGGTCTGGAGCGTTCTGGTTACCCGGGAGGGCTTCTCGGCCCTGACCGGGATCAAGATGACCGGCGAGCTTTCGTCCTTCTCTCAGGTGGGAGACCACGTCTCGGCCGAAGTCGGCGGCGACAAGGGGCACCTCTTCGTCACGGCCTTCCTGCCGCCGACGGAGCTGCGCGTCAACTTCGAGCCGGAAGGCGGACACTACTTCTGCCAGCAGCGCATCAAGCTCTCCCCCTGGAGCGGGGGGACGACGCTTTCTCTCACCGAGCGCTACACCGACGAGAAGTCGGGCGCCGAGGACACCGCCAAACGCGTCGCGGCAGAGCTTCGCGACTCGACTCGCACCTTCCCGAAGCTGGTGGAACAGCCCTAGCCGTCGATCTCCGACCCCTCACCCCTCCCCTCTCCCCTCGGCGAGGGGAGAGGGAGGAGTTCCGAGCGGCAGGCGGCGCAGGCCCGCCTCGTGATCGAGCAGCCAGGTCTTGACCGGGAGCCCCGCTCCGTAGCCGGTCAGCGAGCCGTCGCTGCCGACCACCCGGTGGCAGGGAATGACGACCGCGATCGGGTTGGCGCCATTGGCGGCGCCCACGGCCCGCACCGCGTTCGAGCGGCCGATCCGCCGCGCGATCTGCCCGTATGTCGCGCGGGAGCCGTAGGGGATGCGGCAGAGCTCCTTCCAGACCTGTTTCTGGAACGCGGTGCCTTCGGGAGCCAGATCGAGATCGAAGTCGCGCCGCCTTCCGGCGAAGTATTCGGCCATCTGGGCGACGACCCGGCCGCACCGTCCCGGATCGCGCGGCGGGCTCTCGGCCGCGGTCCGCCTTTCCCCGAGGAACTCGAGGCGCACGAGCGCCCCCCGCTCGTCCACGACGGCGAGCATCTCTCCGATCGGCGTCTGGAAACGGTCGGCGTACATTTCCGGCACTCCGGAGTCTAAACTCTCCCTCCCCATGAACGCTTCCCGGCACGAGCAGGACGCTGCGCCCTTCGCGATCTCCTGTCGGGGGCTCGCCAAGCGTTTCGGCGAGGTCCGCGCCGTCGACGGCCTGGACCTCGAGATTCGCTACGGCGAGTGCTTCGGCCTGCTCGGCCCCAACGGCGCCGGGAAAACGACCACGATCGAGATCCTGGAGGGTTTGACCGTTCCCGACGCCGGCGACGTGCGCGTCCTCGGCCGGCACTGGGGCACCCACGAGCGGGAGCTTCGCGGGCGGCTCGGCATCTCGCTTCAGGAGACGCGCTTCTCCGAGAAGCTCACCGTCTACGAGACGCTCGACCTCTTCCGCTGCCTCTATCCGAGGGGGCGGGACCCGGAGCTGCTGCTCGCCGATCTCGCGCTCGAGGAGAAGCGCGACGCGCGCGTCGGCAAGCTCTCGGGCGGGCAGAGGCAGCGCCTGGCGGTGGCTTGCGCCCTCGCGGGCGACCCGGAGATCCTCTTTCTCGACGAGCCGACGACGGGCCTCGATCCGCAGAGCCGCCTGCAGCTGTGGGAGAAGATGGAGACCTTCCGCGCGGCGGGGCGCACGGTCCTCCTGACGACGCACTACATGGAGGAGGCCGAGCGGCTCTGCGATCGGGTCGCCGTCGTCGACCACGGGAAGATCATCGCGCAGGGCACGCCGGCGGAGCTGGTGGCCGGGCTGCACGCGCCTCACATCGTCGAGTTCGCCTCGGAGCCTGCGGTCTCGGAGGAAGACTTGAGGGCCCTGCCCGGCGTGCGCGACTGCCGGCGTCGGGACGACCGCTGGTTCGTCCGCGTGGCCTCCCTGGTCGAGGCGGTGCCGGCGCTCCTCTCGCGCCTCGACCGCGGCGGCGCGAGGCTCCTCTCGCTCTCGACACACCGCGCGACGCTCGAAGACGTCTTCATCTCGCTGACGGGCCGGGAGCTGCGCGATGAGTAGGGGCAAGCCCCCTCTCTACGCCCTGACCCGGGCGCGTGTGCTCGAGTTCATCCGCGAGCCCGAGGCGGTCTTCTGGGTGTTCGCTTTCCCCGTCATCATGGCGCTCGTTCTGGGATTCGCCTTTCGCGACCACGCGCCGGAGAAGCTTCCCGTCGGTGTGACGGGCGGGGCCCGCTCGGGCCCGCTCGGGGCAGCGCCCCTGCGCTCGGACGCCCTGAGGACGCTTTCTTTTCCAACCCTCGAAGAGGGCCTGCAGGCCCTGCGGACCGGCAAGATCGCGCTGCTGGTCGAGACCCGCGACCCCCTCGTCTACCACTTCGACCCGACACGGCCCGACGCGCGCCTGGCGAGGCTCGAAGTCGATGAGGCGATCCAGCGGGCGGCCGGGCGCAAGGACCTCGTCCGGTTCCGTGAGGAGCCGATGCACGAGAAGGGCTCCCGCTACATCGACTTCCTCCTGCCCGGAATCCTGGGCCTGAACCTGATGGGCACGGGCATCTGGGGCATCGGATTCGGAATCGTCAACGCCCGATTGAAGAAGACCTTGAAGCTTCTGACCGCGACCCCGATGCGCAAGTCCGAATACCTGCTCGCGCAGATCCTCTCGCGCTTCGTCTTCCTCGTGCTCGAGACCGCCGTGATTCTTCTGTTCGGCGTCCTCGTCTTCGAGGTCCCGATTCGCGGTTCCCTCGTTCTCCTCCTGGCGGCGGCCCTGCTCGGCTCCCTCTCCTTCGCGGGGCTCGGGCTTCTCGTGGCGTCGCGGGCGCAGACGCTCGAGGCCGCGAGCGGCCTGATGAACTTCGTCATGGTCCCGATGTGGCTGCTGTCGGGAGTCTTCTTCTCCACCGAGCGCTTTCCGAAATCGGCGCAGCCGCTGATCCGCGCGCTGCCCCTGACGGCCTTGAACGACGCTCTTCGCGCCGTGATGCTCGAGGGAAAGGGACCGCTCCCGATCGCCGGGGAGCTCGTGCTGTTGACGACCTGGGCCCTGGTCACCTTCGGGATCGCGCTGAAGATCTTCCGCTGGCAGTAGGAGGCCGCATGGAGACCCTTCTCGTCACCCAGTCCGAGGTGCCGCGGCTTCTCCCGATGAACGAGTGCATCGAGGTCATGGCGCGCACCCTCGAGGAGCTCGCCCGCGGCCAGACGATCCTGCCGCTGCGCTCGATCGTGTGGCTGCCGGAACGCTTCGGGGGGCTCGGGTTGATGCCGGGGGTGCTCCTGTCGGAGAAGGTCCTGGGACTCAAGGCGATCACCTTCTTCCCGGTCAACGAGGGAACGCCGATCGACACCCACCAGGGCGCCGTCCTACTCTTCGAGGCGCAGCACGGGAGGCTCCTGGCCGTGATCGACGCCACCTCGATTACGGCGATCCGCACCGCGGCGGTCTCGGGCGTCGCGACGCGGGCGCTCGCCCGCGAGGACGCCGGCGACCTCGCCCTGCTCGGCTCGGGCGTCCAGGCGCGGACGCATCTGGAGGCGATGCGCTGCGTCCGGAAGATCCGGCGCGTGCGCGTCGCGAGCAAGAGCCTCGGAAGCGCGAAGGCCTTCGCCGAGAGGGAGTCGAAGCGCCAGGGGATCGCGATCGAGGCCTTCGCGACGGTTCGCGAGGCGGTCGAAGGCGCCGACCTGATCTGTACCGCGACCTCCGCCCGCGAGCCGATCCTGCGCGGCGAATGGATCGCGCGCGGCGCGCACGTCAACGCCGTGGGCTCGAGCGTTCCGGTCGCCCGCGAGCTCGACACCGCGGCCGTGGCTTCCTCCCGCCTCTACGCCGACCGGCGCGAGTCGCTATGGAACGAAGCCGGTGACTTCCTCATTCCGAAGAAGGAAGGCGCGATCGGAGACGGCCACCTCGTCGGCGAGATCGGCGAGGTCCTGATCGGCAAGGTCCCGGGCCGCCGGTCTCGCGAGGAGGTCACGCTCTTCAAGTCGCTCGGCCTCGGGATCGAGGACGTCGCCTCCGCGCGCCACATCTACGAGAAGGCGAGGAAGGCCGGCCTCGGCCGATTCCTCGAGTTCGGGGGCAGCCGCCACGAAGCCGATTGAGCCGATCCCGCTCGAGGAGATCCGCGCGGCGCGGGAGCGCCTGCGAGGCGTCGCCGTTCGAACGCCCCTGCTGCGGCTCGATCTCGAGCAGGCGCCGGCGGAGATCTGGCTCAAGCTCGAGAACCTGCAGCCGATCGGATCCTTCAAGATCCGGGGCGCCGGCAACGCCATGCGGAGCGCGCCGGCGGAAACGCTTTCCCGCGGCGTCTATACCGCGAGCGCCGGCAACATGGCGCAGGGCGTGGCCTGGAACGCGCGGCGCCTGGGCATTCCCCGCACGGTCGTGGTGCCCGAGACCGCGCCGCGGACCAAGCTGGCCGCGATCGAGCGCCTGGGCGGCCGCGTCGTCCGGGTCCCCTTCGACCGCTGGTGGCGGGTCCTCCAGGAGCACCACTACCCCGGCATCGAGGGGCTCTTCGTTCACCCGGTCGCCGACCGGGCCGTGATCGCCGGCAACGCAACGATCGGGCTCGAGATCCTGGAGGACCTGCCCGACGTGGACGCGGTGCTCGTTCCCTTCGGAGGCGGCGGGCTCTCCTGCGGGATCGCCTCGGCGCTCGCGGCCCTCTCCCCGCGCGCCCGCGTCTTCGCCTGCGAGGTCGAGACCGCGGCTCCGCTTTCGGCTTCGCTCGCCGCGGGCTCTCCGCAGGAAATCGCCTACCGGCCGAGCTTCGTGGACGGAATCGGCGGCAAGAGCATGCTGCCGGAGATGTGGCCGCTCGCATCGCGGCTGCTCGCCGGCTCTCTGGTCGCGAAAATCGACGACGTGGCGGGAGCCGTTCGGCTGCTGGCGGAGCGTCAGCGTGTCGTCGCGGAGGGCGCGGGCGCGACACCGGTGGCGGCGGCGCTTTCCGCCTGCGCCGGGATGGGGAAGGTCGTCTGCGTCGTCTCGGGAGGCAACATCGACGCGGAGAAGCTGGCGGTGATTTTGAGAGGCGGAGTGCCTTGAGCGCGCGGCATCCGTCCACTCCCGGAGAGAAAGGGATAAGAGCCGCGTGGCATCCGTCCATTCCCAGAGGGAGAGGGACAAGAGCCGCGCGGCATCCATCCATTCCCCGAAAGAGAGGGACAAGAGCCGCGCGGCATCCATCCCCTCTCCCACCGGGAGAGGGGATTTGACTTACGGGCCCGCGGGTGCGAATGAGAACGACGTCACCTGAATCGCCAGCCGCCCAGAATGACGACGGAGTTCAGGCCCAGGTTTGGCTGCACGGTCCCGGCGTTGGAGTAGTGGAGCAGGCGCGCCTCGACCATCCAGGCCCGGTCCCCCCGCAGGGTGCTGCGCACGCCGATGCCCGCCTGCAGGATGAAGTCGAAACGCCGGTCGATCTCCTCGACCTTCAAGTCCGTCCAGCCGAAGCCGGCCCCGAACCCCGCGTAAGGCGCGAGGCTCCTGCCCTTCAGGAAGTAGCGGACACCCACCGGCACCAGGCCCGCGGCAAAACCGTCGGGGCGAAAGTACTTCGCGAGATGGCCTTCGACCACCCATTCGAGCCGGGACCCGAGACGAAATGCCGCCTGGGGCTGGAGCATCAGGACTTGCACCTCGGTGTGGCCTCGATTCAGGTGCACCTCGTAGCCGTACCCGGCCAGAAGCGCGAGCTCGGGCTTCCCGCGCTCGGGAAGCGCCGTCTGGCCGC
>JBLMXY010000166.1:0-7018 GCA_050257975.1 Acidobacteriota bacterium | reverse complement strand
CGCAGCCATCCGGCGCGATCCGTGCCCTCGAACAGGAACTCGGGCGTGAACCCGAGAAGGGTCACGGGCTCGCGCGCCCGCGCGTCGCTGACGCGGGGCGAGCCGACCAGGGCCTCCTCGCCCGCGAATTCGGACGGGCCCGCTCCGCCCATCGCCTGCGGACCCACGGGCGTGTCGCGGACGAGATCGAGGGAGCCCGCCAGGACCAGGGAGATCTCGCCGGCGTCCTCCCCGGCTCGATAGAGCGCGGAGCCCGCGGGAAGCCGGCGCAGCTCTCCGCCCGCGGCTCCGGCGAGCAGCGCATGGTCACCCATCGCGGAGAGCGCCGGCAGCTCCGCCAGTCGGCGGGCGCGGTCCAGGGTCCCCTCGGCGATGGATGCGCGCGAGATGAGGGCGCGAACGAGGCCGGGCACGTGGTCCGGGAAGATGGCGTCGGGAGCGACCCGGCGCGCCTCGCCTTCGAGACGCTCGCGGGCGGATTTCGCGGCTTCGCTCCATCCCGGCGCAGAGGCGGAAGAAAGAGCTCGCGCGGCGCGCAACAGCCGGAGGTCCGCGGGGTCCGGCAGCCCGCCGGGCCGCAGCAGCGAGGCCTCGAGGAGGTCCTCCATGGCCTCGCCGAATCTCTTCTCCAGGAACGAGAGGCGCCCCCGCGCGGATGCGCTCCGCGGATCGAACGGATCGCGCCGACGCGCCTCGTCCAGCAGGCGCCGGGCGCCGGAGAAATCATGATCCTCGAGGGCGAGCAGGCCGCGCAGGACGTCGTCGTTGCCGACGAGCACGAGTGGACGGGCCGCAGCGAGCTCGCCCGACGCGATCAGCACTCTGGCGAGCGACGCGGCACGCGCCGCGCGATCGGCGGCGTCGAGCGACACGGCCATCCGATAGAGCACGTCGGCTTCGGCCAGGAGTCCTGCGGTTTCGCAACGGCGAGCCGCCTCGCGCGCGTTCTCGCCCGGAGAGGAGCTCACGGCCGGGCCGTCCGGCGGCCGGCCTCGCCCGGCTGCCATCGCGGACACGAGCGTGCCGGGCGCGACGCTCCCGAACTCCAGAGACGGAGGCCGACGGTCGGAAGCAAGATCATCGTCTGTCGAAATTCCGAACTATTTTATTTGAGCCAATCGCATCAAATGGACGGGCTTCGTCGCTCGATTTCACGCGAGGATCTCGGGCTCCCAACTGTGCTAATTTACCCTCCGCATGTCTGCGACAGCCGATGCGGTGCCGCTCAAGCGAACTCCTCTCTATTCGCTGCACCGGGAGCTCGGCGCCAAGATCATCGACTTCGGCGGCTGGGAGATGCCCGTGCAATACGAGGGAATCCTCGAAGAGCACCGTGCGGTCCGGGAGCGCGCCGGTATCTTCGATGTCTCCCACATGGGCGAGCTCGAGTTCACGGGGCCGGGAGCGTTCGAGTCGATCCAGAGACTGACCCCCAACGACGTCGGCAAGCTCACCGACGGGCGCTGCCACTACTCGGCGTTCCTGACGGAGCGCGGGACGTTCGTGGACGACCTGCTGGTCTACCGCCGCGCCGCCGACTCCTACCTGCTCGTCGTCAATGCGTCCAACGCCGAGAAGGACTTCCGCTGGGCCGCCTCGCACGCGGGCGGCGCGAAGGTGTCCAACCGCTCCGACGATTACGCGCTGATCGCGGTGCAGGGGCCGCTCGCGGGCGAGCTGGTGGCCCGCGTCGGCGGCGAAGACCCGAGGGACCTCGGGTACTACACGTTTCGGGAGATGCGCGTGATGGGGGAGCCCGCTCTCGTCTCGCGCACCGGCTACACCGGCGAGGACGGATTCGAGATCTGCCTCGCGCCGTCCGCCGCCGAGAAGGTCTTCCGCGCGTTGCTCGAGGGCGGCCGCGCGCAGGGAGTCGAGCCGTGCGGGCTCGGAGCCCGCGACACGCTTCGGCTCGAGGCGAAGATGGCACTCTACGGAAACGATATCGACGACACGGTCACTCCGTGGGAGGCCGACCTCGCGTGGATCGTGAAGATGGGTAAGGGCGACTTCATCGGCCGGCCGGCGCTGGAGCGCCAGAAGGCCGAGGGAGTTCCCCGCCGCCTGGTCGGATTCGAGATGGTCGACCGGGGGATCGCCCGCCACGGATACGCGGCACAGACGAGTGCCGGAAAGGGCCTCGTGACGTCCGGCACGCACTCCCCGACCCTGGGAAAGCCGATCGGCCTCGCCCTGCTGCCATCTTCGGCGAGCGAGGTCGGCAGCGAGTTCACCGTGGACATCCGCGGGCGCGCCGCGAAGGCGCGCGTGGTCCCCACGCCTTTCTACAAACGCCGCAAGGAGGCGCGCTGATGAATCCGGACGACCGGCACTATTCGCGCAGCCACGAGTGGGTCCGCATCGACGGAGACGTCGGGACGATCGGGATCACGGACCACGCCCAGAAGGAGCTGGGCGAGATCGTCTACCTCGAGCTGCCTGAGCTCGGGCACGTGTACAACGCGGAGGACGAATTCGGGACGGTCGAGTCGGTCAAGGCGGTGTCGGAGCTCTACACGCCGGTCTCCGGCGAGGTGGTCGAGATCAACAAGGGGGCGGTCTCCGAGCCCGGCATCGTCAACGACGATCCGTTCGGAGACGGCTGGCTGATCCGGGTGAAGATCTCGACCGACGAGGAGGTCTCCAAGCTGATGTCCGCCGAGGACTACACGCGCTATCTCCAGGAGGAGGAGAAGGAGAAATGAAGTTCCTCCCCGTTTCCGATTCGGACCGCGCGGAGATGCTCCGCGCAATCGGCGTCTCCTCGATCGAGGACCTGTTCGCGTCGATCCCTGCCGAGGTCCGGGCCGAGCCCCGGCTGGCGCCTCCGGCCTCGGAGATCGAGATCCGGCGGGACCTCGGGGCGCTGTCGGCGCGAACGGCCAATGCGCGCACCTTCCCGTTCTTCCTCGGGGCGGGCCTCTACCATCACTACGTCTCCTCGATCGCCGACCAGATGCTCTACCGGACGGAGTGGCTCACGGCTTACACGCCGTACCAGCCGGAGGTCTCGCAGGGCACGCTGCAGTCGATTTTCGAGTTCCAGACGCACATCTGCCTGCTGACCGCGCTCGACGTCGCCAACGCCTCTCTCTACGACGGCGGTTCGGCCCTGGTCGAGGCGCTGCTCATGTCCGAGCGTCTCGTGCGCGGCAAGAAGAAGGCGGTCGTCTCCGCCGGGATCCATCCGCAGTACCGCGACACGGTGCGGACCTACTTCGCGAACCTGGACCTCGAGGTCGTCGAGGTCCCGCTCGCCGCCGATGGGACGACGGACCGCGGGGCTCTCGAGGCCGCGGTGGACTCGAACACCTTCGCAGTCGCGCTGCAGTCGCCCAACTTCTACGGGATCGTCGAGGACTGGAACGCGCTCTCGACCGCGGCGCACGCGCACGAGGCCCTGGCGGTGGCGGTCGTCGCGGAAGCGGCGTCCCTCGCCCTTCTGTCGCCGCCGGGCGAGGCGGGCGCGGACATCGCCTGCGGCGAGGCGCAGTCGCTGGGCGTGCCGATGCACTTCGGCGGGCCGCTCCTCGGGTTCCTCTCGTGCCGGACCGCGCACCAGCGCCAGATGCCGGGGCGGCTCGTCGGAGAGACCCGCGATGCCGAGGGCCGCCGCGCGTTTTGCCTGACGCTCTCCACGCGCGAGCAGCACATCCGCCGGGAGAAGGCGACCTCGAACATCTGCACCAACCAGGGCTTGATGGCGCTCGCCGCGAACATTCACATGTCTCTGCTCGGCAAGAAGGGGCTGCGCGAGATCGCCACCCAGTCGCACGCCAAGGCGGAGTACCTGAAAGGGGAGATCTCGAAGCTGTCGGGCTACCGGATCCCGTACTCGGCGCCGACCTTCAACGAGTTCCTCGTCGAGACGCCGGAGCCCGCCGTCTCGCTGGTCTCGGCCCTGGCCGCGCGCGGGATCCTCGCGGGCGTCCCGCTCTCGCGCTGGATGGGCGGGCAGGAGCGCGCGCTCCTCGTCGCCGCGACCGAGATGAACACGCGGGAGGAGATGGACCGGCTCGTCGCCGCCATGAAGGAGCGCGCATGAGCGTCGAAATCGAAGAGAAAGCGGGAATCGAGGCGCGGACGGACGCCCTCCGTCCCGAGCCGCGGCACGAGGCGCTGATCTTCGAGCGCTCGGGTCCGGGCAAAGTCGGATATTCGCTGCCCCCGCTGGACGTGCCGGACGTCCTCGCGATCCCGCGCGAGCGCGTGCGCGCCGACATCGAAGGGGGCACCGAGGTCACCGAGGTCGACGTCGCGCGGCACTTCACGCGGCTCTCGCGCCTCAACTTCTCGATCGACGAGGGAATGTACCCCCTGGGCTCCTGCACGATGAAGCACAACCCGCGGACGAACGAGGAGGTCGCGCGGCTGCCGGGGTTCGCC
Organism: Acidobacteriota bacterium; assembly: GCA_050257975.1. GTDB lineage: Bacteria > Acidobacteriota > Thermoanaerobaculia > UBA5066 > Gp7-AA6 > DATBFU01. The sequence goes on along the minus strand of JBLMXY010000166.1, from coordinate 2,632 downwards.
GCGTCTCATCCGTTTGCGCCGGAGGAGGCGATCCAGGGCGCGCTCGAGCTCGCCTGGCGTCTGGAACAGGCGCTGATCGAGCTGACGGGGCTCGCGCGGGTGACGCTGCAGCCCTCGGCCGGAGCGCAGGGGGAGCTCGCCGGAATCCTCATGGTCCGCAAGGCGCTGGAGAAGGCGGGCAACGCGCGATCGACCGTGCTCATCCCCGATTCCGCGCACGGCACGAACCCCTCCTCGGCTCATTTCGCGGGCTATCGCGTGCGGGAGCTCAAGTCCAATGCCCGCGGCACGCTGGACCTGGACGTCCTGCGGGAAGCGATGACCGAGGACGTTGCGGCGCTGATGCTGACGGTCCCGAACACGCTCGGGATCTTCGAGGGCCGCATCCGCGACATCGCCGACATCGTTCACGCCAAGGGCGGCTATCTCTACTGCGACGGGGCCAACTTCAATTCCTTCGTCGGCGTGGCCAAGCCGGGAGCCATGGGCATCGACGTCATGCACATGAACCTGCACAAGACCTTTTCCACGCCGCACGGCGGGGGAGGGCCGGGATCCGGTCCGGTCGCGGTCTGCGAGAAGCTCGTGCCCCACCTTCCGCGGCCCACGATCGAGCGCCGGCCGGACGGAACGTTCACGCTCGACCACGTGCGGCCCGACTCCATCGGGCGGCTCCGCGCGTTTCTGGGCAACTACGGAATGTTCGTGCGCGCGCTCGCCTACATCCTCGCCTACGGCAACCGGATCGGCGAGGTCGGCCGGATTGCCGTGTTGAACGCGAACTACATCCGCGCACGCCTGGCGGGGACGTATCACCTGAAGTACGACGCGCCCACCCTTCACGAGGTCGTGTTGGACGACAAGCGGCAGACCGAGTTCGGCATCCACAATGGGGACATCGCCAAGCGCCTGATGGACTACGGCTTCCATCCGCCCACCGTCTCCTTCCCGCTGATCGTCCACGGAGCGTTGATGATCGAGCCGACCGAGACGGAGGGGAAGCCCAGCCTGGACGCGTTCATCCATGCGATGCGCGAGATCGCGCGCGAGGCGGAGCAGGACCCCCAGATGGTCTTGAGCGCGCCGCACACGACTCCCGTCCGCCGCGTGGACGAAGTCGGCGCCGCGCGGAACCTGGTGCTCCGGTGGAGACCTGGCAGCCGGGAAACGGGAAACGGGAAACGGTAAACGTCCCTTTCGTTTTCCGTTTTCCGATTTCTGTTTTCCGGGCCCCGGTTCCTCGTGCGATATCCTTATCCCCGTTTCTATGAGGGACTTCCAGCGTAAGTGCCCGCACTGCGGAGGCGATCTCCTCCGCTCGCGCTCGCATCAGTCGGGGTACACCTCGTATTTCTGGAAGAAGCCGTGGAAGAGCGGTTTCTTCGATTTTGGCGTCGAGCGCATGTATCCGTGGGCCTGCATGCGCTGCGGAGTCGTGCTCTTCTACCTGGAGCGCCTGCCCTCCATCGCGGAGGACTACAAGACGGCGCGGGAGAAGGAAGAAACGGCGCGGGACGTTGCCCCCGCGCCCCTGAAGACTTCGTGATCGCCATCGGTTACCTGGATGGGCGCCGGCTTTCGCGGGGCGTCATCGCGGGAGCCCGATTCGTCGCCGACCGCGCGGAGCCGCTCAACAAGATCAACGTCTTCCCCGTCCCCGACGGCGACACGGGGACCAACGTCGCCTCGACCCTCCAGAAGGTCGCCGCAGGTCTCGCCCGGGTCCGCCAGCGCCACGTCCGGGACATGTCGCGGGTGCTGGCCGACGAAGCCGTGGGAGGCGCGCGCGGAAACTCCGGCGCGATCCTGGCGCAGTTCTTCTGCGGGTTCTGCGAAGGCCTCCCCGACCGCGCCCGCATCTCGACCCAGGACTTCGGGGCGGCGGTCGTCCGCGCCGCCGAATCGGCATACGGAGCGATCGCCCGTCCGGTGGAGGGCACGATCCTGACGGTCATCCGGGACTGGTCCCGGCACGTGTTCCAGCGCGCCGCCGAGGTGACCGACTTTGCCGAGCTGCTTCCGGAGTCGCTCCAGGAGGCCAAGAAGTCGCTGGAGAACACGCCGAAGCAGATGAAGGCGCTCGAGAAAGCGGGAGTCGTCGACGCCGGCGCCCAGGCGTTCGTGTACCTGATCGAAGGGATCGTCCGGTACCTGCGGGAGGCCGCGCGCCGTGCGCTCCCGGAGGCGCCGCCCGAGGAGGTCCGCGCCGCTCTCTTCGACCGGACTCCCGAATCGATCCTCTTCCGCTACTGCACGGAAGCCCTTCTGGAAGGGGACTCGATCGATCGGGCGGCGCTCCGGCGGGACGCGGCGTTGCTCGGCGATTCGATCGTCATCGCCGGCAGCTCGGCGAAGGTCCGGATCCACGTCCACACCAACGAGCCGGAGAAGCTCTTCGCGGTCGTCGGCCGGTTCGCCGAGGTCGCCCAGACCAAGGTCGAGGACATGCACGCGCAGCACGAGACGCAGTTCGACAAGAGCCGAGGCGAGCGGGTCGCGGTCGTGACGGACTCGACCTGCGACCTGCCGCCGTCCTTCTTCGAAGAGCTGAGCATCGGGATGGTGCCCGTGCGGGTCGCATTCGGGTCGGAGAACTACCTGGATCGGGTGACGTTGAGCCCCTCCGAGTTCT
>JBLMXY010000165.1:0-5098 GCA_050257975.1 Acidobacteriota bacterium | reverse complement strand
CTTCGAGCCGGATCTCGAGCTCGGAACCCGCCTCGAGCCCGGCCTCGCGCCGGATCCTGCGCGGAATCACGAGCCGCCCCGCCGCATCGATGGTAGTTTTCACACCATGAATTCTACCATTCTACTCGCCACGACCCGACGCCGTGGAGCTTCGAAGGAGGACCGGCACGGCTCTCGAGCGCCCCGGCCCGCGAGCTTCGCGAAGCGTCTGCCTGACCCTTCTGCCGCTCTATCCCTGCCCCTCCGCCGGCTTGAAGATCGAGAAGACCGCCCCCTGCGGGTCCTGGAGCGCGGCGAAGCGGCCGACGGTCGGGATGTCCTGGGGCCCGACCATGACCTTGGCGCCCAGGGACTTCGCCTTGGCGGCCGAGGCGTCCACGTCGCCGACCTGCCAGTAAACGCCCCAGTAGGAGGGCATCGGCCCCATCTCGGGGGTGATCGCCATCATTCCCCCGATCGGAGCGTCTCCCTGCCAGAGCTCCGTGTAGCTGCCATCGAAGGAGGACGGCTTCAGGGTCCAGCCGAAGAGCGCCGCGTAGAACTTGCCGGCGGCGGCCGCATCGCGGGTCATCAGCTCCATCCAGCAGAAGGCGCCGTTCTCGCCGACGCGCTGCGCGCCGATGTGCTCGCGCGGCTCCCAGACGGCGAGCGTCGCCCCGGACGGATCCTGCAGGACCGCCATGCGGCCGTACGTCATCACGTCGAAGGGCTCCATCAGGACGTTCCCGCCGAGGGCTTTCGCCTTCGCCGCGGCGTCATCGGCGCGCTCGACCGTCACGTACGGGAGCCAGTTGGGCGGCACGCCTTGCTGGCGCTGCTCCGGGCGCATCGGGTAGAGGGCCCCGACGTCCTTTCCCGCGATCTGCAGGCGCGTGTAGACGTCGTCGGGGCCGGATCCGAAAGTATTGTCCTCGACGCGCCAGCCAAATAGCGACGTATAGAACTTCTTGGCGGCGGGCGCGTCGCTCGTCGCGAGCTCCGCCCAGGAGAACGAACCGGGATTGTGGCGCGAGACTTCGGCCATGAAGCACCTCCGATTTCGAGCCCCTCCAGGGGCTCATGAAGGGGTTTACGCGGAGGGGCCCGTTTTGTTGAGACCCGGGACGAAATTTCTTCGAGCCGACAAAAGCGTCCGGGTCACACCTTCCGGTAGATTTCCGCCCCCTCCCGCCGGAACTCCTCCGACTTCTCCTCCATCCCGCGCTCGAGCGCCTTCTCCTCGGCGACACCGAGGGTCGCCGCGTAGTCCCGGACGTCCTGCGTGATCTTCATGGAGCAGAAGTGCGGCCCGCACATCGAGCAGAAGTGCGCGAGCTTGGCGCCCTCGGCCGGCAGCGTCTCGTCGTGGAACTCGCGCGCGGTCTCGGGATCGAGCGCGAGGTGAAACTGGTCCTCCCAGCGGAACTCGAACCGCGCCTTCGACAGCGTGTCGTCCCAGAGCCGGGCGCCCGGGTGCCCCTTGGCGAGGTCCGCGGCGTGCGCCGCGATCTTGTAGGCGATCACCCCGTCCTTGACGTCCTTCTTGTTGGGAAGACCCAGGTGCTCCTTGGGAGTGACGTAGCAGAGCATGGCCGTCCCGAACCAGCCGATCATCGCGGCCCCGATCGCCGAGGTGATGTGGTCGTAGCCCGGCGCGATGTCGGTCACCAGAGGCCCGAGCGTGTAGAACGGCGCCTCGTGGCAGATCGCGATCTCCTTCTCGACGTTCTCCTTGACCCGATGCATCGGGATGTGGCCGGGACCCTCGATCATGACCTGGCAGTCGTGCTTCCAGGCCTTCCCGGTCAGCTCGCCGAGCGTTTCGAGCTCGGCGAACTGCGCCTCGTCGTTGGCGTCGGCCGTCGAGCCCGGGCGCAGCCCGTCGCCGAGCGAGAAGGAGACGTCGTAGGTCTTCAGGATCTCGCAGATCTCGTCGAACCGGGTGTAAAGGAAACTTTCCATGTGGTGAGCCAGGCACCACTTGGCCATGATCGAGCCGCCGCGGGAGACGATGCCTGTGACGCGCCTGGCCGTCAGCGGGATGTAGCGCAGGAGCACGCCGGCGTGGATCGTGAAGTAGTCCACGCCCTGCTCGGCCTGCTCGATCAGCGTGTCGCGGTAGACCTCCCAGGTGAGCTCCTCGGCCTTCCCCTCCACCTTCTCCAGGGCCTGGTAGATCGGGACGGTTCCGATCGGGACCGGGGAATTGCGCAGGATCCACTCGCGCGTCTCGTGGATGTTGCGGCCCGTCGAGAGGTCCATGACCGTGTCCGCGCCCCAGCGGGTGGCCCACGTCATCTTCTCGACCTCCTCCTCGATGGAGGAGCCGACCGCCGAGTTGCCGATGTTGGCGTTGATCTTGACGAGGAAGTTTCTGCCGATCGCCATCGGCTCGGACTCGGGGTGGTTGATGTTGGCCGGGATGATCGCGCGGCCGCGGGCGACTTCGCGTCGCACGTGCTCGGGCTCGCAGCCCTCGCGGATCGCGACGAACTCCATTTCTGGCGTGACGATTCCCTTGCGGGCGTAGTGCATCTGCGTGACGCAGCCGCGCCCGCGCAGGGCCTTTCGAGGCCGCGTCAGGGCGAGGCCGGGGGCGCTCGCGCGCACCGGATCGGTCTCGTCGTACTGCCCCCGCGCCAGGATCCAGGGTCGGCGCAGCTCCGGCAGGCCCTGGCGCAGGTCGATCGGCGCTTCGGGGTCCGTGTAGGGACCCGACGTGTCGTAGACGCGCAGGGGAGCATTGATCTCGGTCTGCCCCTGCAACCCCCGGGTCGGATGCAGCGTAATCTCTCGAAAGGGGACGCGCAGGCCGCGCGGCCCCGAGACGTAGACCTTTCGCGACCCAGGAAGCGGATCGCGGTTGGCGACCCGGTTGGAAGGAAGGGATTCCCGGCGAACGCTCATTTCGACCTCCCTACGGCGGCATTACCCGCATCAGGTCCTCCGGGTCTCCGGCGGCCGCGCCGCCGGACTCTCAGCCGTCCGCGCAAGCCCGAGGGCGAGGGCGGAGTGGGCTCCCCGTGTGACGGCGTCAGTCTACTCCTCGTGGGGCGGGACGCTCGCCGGGGTCTAGAATCCGACAGGCAGGGCCCATGACTCTCCGGATCCGCAAACAGACACCCGCTCCGTCCGCTCCGAAGTCCGCCTCCGGCGCGCCGACGACCGGCTCCCTGCGGCCCGATCTGATCGCCGCGGGCGCCCGGCGCCTGGCGATCATCGCCCTGCTCGCCGGGGGGTCCTCGACGGTCTTTGCCATCGTCGACCGGCTGGTCGTGCCGCTCGACCTGCGCTCGGGGGTCGGCGCGCTGTGGCTCTTCGCCGTCCTCGGGAGCCTCGGTCTCTCTCTGTCGATCGCCTGGATCGCCTACCGCGAGATGCTCTCGCCGGAGAAGCTGCTCGACCTGGGGCTTCTCTACGAGGTCGCCGAGGCGCTCTGCATCGGCATCATGTTTCACTCGATGTCGCTGCGCCCGGACGTCATGCCGAGGGGCTGGACGGCGGTCGCCGTCTGGATCCTCGCGTTTCCCCTGATCGTCCCCAACACGTTTCGCAAGACTCTTTTCGCCACCGTCGCCTCGATCCTGATGGACCCCGCCGGCCTCGCCCTGAACGTCCTGCTGGGCAACAACCGGCCGACCTTCCTGAACTGCGTCCTGATGTTCCTTCCGACGGCCGTCGCGGGCCTGGTCGCCCTGATCGTCTCGCGGATCATGCACCAGCTCGCCGTCGCTGCGGGCAAGGGCCAGGAGATGGGAAGCTACCGCCTCGAAGAGCTGCTCGGCCGGGGCGGGATGGGAGAGGTCTGGCGCGCGAGCCACCGGCTGCTTGCGCGCGCGGCGGCCGTCAAGCTGATCCGGATCGACCCGGGCACCGACTCGCGAGAGTTGCTGCGCCGCTTCGAGCGGGAGGCGCAGGCCACGGCGGCGCTGCGCTCTCCGCACACGGTCGACGTGTACGACTACGGCACCACGGAGGACGGAACCTTCTACTACGTCATGGAGCTGCTCGAGGGGTTCGACCTCGAGACGCTCGTCAACCAGTTCGGGCCGCTCCCTCCAGAACGGGCGATCTACGTCCTGGAGCAGGCCTGCCACTCGCTGGCCGAAGCGCACGAGGGCGGCCTCATCCACCGCGACGTGAAGCCCGCGAACATCTACGTCTGCCGCTACGGGATCGACTGGGATTTCGTCAAGGTGCTCGACTTCGGCCTCGTGAAGAATCCCGCCGCCGCCGACGCCCGCCAGGTCACGGTCGCCGGCGTCATCGCCGGCACGCCCGGCTACATGTCTCCCGAGATGGGCCTGGGCTCGCCCGACCTCGACTGGCGCACCGACATCTATGCGCTCGGCTGCGTGGCGTACTGGCTCGTGACGGGCCACCGCGTCTTCGAGGACGGCTCGCCGATGCAGATCCTCATGGATCACATCCAGAAGCAGCCGAAGCCGCCGTCGAGCCGCATCGAAAGCTTCATCCCGCCCGAGCTCGACCGGCTGATCCTGTCCTGCCTGGAGAAGGACCCCCACAACCGGCCGCAGACCACTCAGGAGCTGGTCGTGGCCTTGAGGGCCGTTCCCGTCGGGCAACCCTGGACCGAGGAGCGCGCCCGGCACTGGTGGCTCGCCAACGGCGGCTCCCGGAGGGAGTTTCCGGCGCAAGAGGCCGCCGCGCCGGAATCGGCGGAGCGCGTCCCGGCCGCGCGCCCGGCCTGAGCCGCGCTACAGGCGCGCCCAGGCCTTCCAGGCGGCGACGAGCTCCGCCGCAGTGAGCCCCGTCTCGCGGCGCAGGGCCTCCTCGATCGACAGCCCTTCCGAAAGATCCCGCAGCAGGCAAACGACGGAGCCCGTGCCGCGGTGCTGGATCAGGTACTCGACCAGCCCCAGCGCCTGTCCGTAGTTGGCTCGCGCCGCGCCGCGGTCGGCCTTGTGCGCGAGGTTCCCCTCCATCTGCGACAGGGAGGCCGGCTTGTGTCCGCCGGCGAAGATCTCGCGGAAATCTCCCACGACCAGACGCTTGCCCTCGGCCCACTGGGCAAGCCCTTCGTGCAGCCAGCCCGGCGCCCGGTCGCCCGACGCCTTGCGAACCAGCGCGTGGGCGAGCTCGTGCGCCAGAACGCCCT
>JBLMXY010000164.1:0-8631 GCA_050257975.1 Acidobacteriota bacterium | reverse complement strand
AGGCATAGCGCGCGCGGAAGGGCTCGGGCGGCGTGTAGGGGGCATGCGGCTCGTAGAGATGCAGGAAGAGAAAGATCGGCGCGCCGGCGGCGGATTTCGACCACTTCTCGAGGACGGCGACGGTCGCCGGCCCTGCCCGCTCGTCGGGCGACTCCTTCCCGAAGCGGTCGTCGTAGAGATCGAACCCGCGGTCGAGCCCCCGGTCGGCGGCGAGCGCGAGCGAAGAAACGGCCGCTCCCGTCGCGTAGCCGGCCTCCTTCAGATACGTCGCGAGCGTCGGGACCGCAGGAGCCAGGTGGAACCCGATGTTGTCCCGAACACCGTTGCGGTAGGGCGGCAGACCCGTCAACAGGACAGCGTGGGACGGCAGCGTCAGAGGCACTTGACTGTAGGCGTTTTCGAAGACGACGGCATCGCGCGCGAGGGCATCGAGATTGGGCGTCTCGACGCCGCGGTAGCCGTAGGCCGGCAGGTGGTCCGCGCGCAGCGTGTCGACCGAGATCAGGATGATGGGAGGAAGCGCCTTCCGGCCGCAGCCGGACAGCAGGACGACGGCGCCGAGAAGCACGGCTCGCGCGGACCTCACGAGCCCTTTTCCTGGAGGCAGCGGACCTCGCGCCTTCAGAATGCCGGGCCCGTGCTCCTTCGAGAGGTGCCTCGGCGACGAGGCGCTCGAGGCGCTCCTTCGCCTCCCGGGACGTGCCCTGCTCGCAACCGGCCCCGGGTTGTAGAGCGTGTCGTCCGAATCGGGCGTTGGCCGTCCCATGATCCAGAGCGGATCAGCGAACCCGGAAGGGAGCGGAGGCGTACCCGGCCTTGCCCGTCGCCGCATCTCGCAGGAAGACGCGCAGCGCGTAGGAACCCGGCGAGAGCTGCTCGGGGGTGAAGGACACCATCAGCACCTGGCTGCCGTCCGGGTCTCCGGACGACTGGCCGATGACGCGGATCGCGCCCTCGGTGAGCGGGCGACCCTCTTCCGACAGCACCTGCGCGCCGATCTTCAGCGCCCGCGCGTCTCCGAAGTTGTAGGCGACGACGGAAAGCTGCGCCGGGGTTCCCGGCCGGACCTCGGGCAGCGCGGACGGGACGAGATCCGGGCGGGCCACAGGCAGCGCCGCCGCCTCGGCGGCTCCCGCTCCGGCTCCGGACCGGCCGCGCACGAAGATGCCGTCCGCGGAGCTCTCCATGAAGAAGGGGCGAGCGAGGTACGGCGCCTTCTCCGAGAAGTCCGGCACGTGAATCGCTTCGGCGGCGAGCCCCATGCGCCCGGTCGCGCCGTTGCGCACGAGCGCGCGGACGCGGTAGTCGCCCGGAGGCAGCGTCAACTGCCCCTCGTAGCGCAGGCCGCCTCTCTCCAGCCGCTCGCGGTTGATTCCGAGATCGATCTGGACGACCTGCGTGAAGAAGTCGCGCAGGCGCCGCTCGGCGTCGTGGGCGTAGACGTAGATCTCCGCGGAGGCCCTGGATCCGCGGTCCTGCGCGAGAAGCTCCGGCCCGGAGACCTCGATCAGCACCGGCACCCGCGCCGGGCCCGAGCCGTTTGGCATCGGCGCGCCGAGCAGACTCACCGGGATCTGCGCGACCGGGATCTCGTTGGCGATGACGTCGGCGGCGAGCAGGCTGCGCTCGAGCGGCGACAGCATCCGGTAGACCGGCCGCTCGTAGTAGCCCGCCCGCGCGAACGCGCGCGCGCCCGAGACGTTTACCTTCACCTTGAGCTGGTGAAACCGATCGGCGGCTGCCGTCCGCTTCGGGCGGAAGGAAAGGACGTAGACGAGGTTCGTGCGCGCGATCAGCCGCTCGAGCTGCGCCCGGAAGTCGTTGTCGTTGCGGAGGACGTCGCCCCCCGTCGCGTTGGCGATCTCGAAGAGGGCGTTCTCGCCGTGGCCGAGCTGGGTCGCCTGGTAGTCGGGAGCGGAGTCGTTCTGCAGGCCCGCGATGTCCACGGCGTGGATCACGCAGTCGGATCGGCGGAAGAGATCCGCCATGGCCTTGAGCTGAGCCTGGAGATAGCTGTTCCCGTAGGTCTTCTCGACGTCGACCTTCCAGGCTTCGCCGCCGATCTTCCAGTCGTGCTCCTGGCTGGTTTCGTTCGCGCCGACGAGAAGGCGCGTCTGGAAGCCCTCCGAGAGATAGATGATGTCCTTGCGCCCCTGGATCGTGTCGAGGGCCGTCGCGACCTCGCCCAGGGAGTCCGTCAGGCGGGCGACACGGCCGCGCTCGTATCCATCCAGACGCGCTCGCTCCAGGGAGGCGATCGTTTCGAGGTATTCGAGAATGCCCGCGGTCTCCGCCTTCCGCTGAGTCTGGCTGCTGTCGCCTCCGCCGCCGCCCTCGGACGCCTGGACGCGGATCACGTCATAAACGAAGGAGAGCGGGTCCGACACCAGGCTCGCCCCCTCGGTCAGGCCGAGCGTGTCGATCGCGCGCGCGAGCTGCACACGGTCCGAAGAAAAGGTGACGAGGAGCCGAACGCCTCTTTCGACGGAGAAAGTGGCGACCGCCGCGAAGTCGTTCGAGCCCATGCCCGACAGCACGAATTCCTTGGCGGCCCGGCGCGCGGCGAGGACCGCCTTCGGCTTCGCGAACGAGAGATCGAAAAGGAGCAGGAAGTGGCGGCGGGCTGCGGGATTGATCGCTTCGGGAGAGCCCGGCTCGATCCCCTTCTGCGCGAGATCGATCCGATCGAAGGCGACGATCTCCTGCCGCTTCCCGTCGTCGTAGAGCGCGAAGTCCTTCTCGGTCAGGTCCCGCAAGGGATTTCCGTGCCGGTCGAGCACTCGCACCGGGACCTCGACCAGCGTGACCTCAGCGCTCTCCTCGACGCGCGTCGGCTCCTGCGCGGCGGGCGCGGCGGCGACGAAGAGAAGGACGGAGAGAGCGGCCAGGGCAAACCGGAGCATCACGGCACCGCCTGACAAAGCGTAACCCAAAATCTCCGCCGGGGGGCGCCCCCGAACCCGGTTCTCAGGATCTCTTGAGATTTCGCCCGGGGGCGCGGCTGCCGGGGGGAGCACCGAAAGCCGCCGCGCGCGCCTCACGTCCCGGCCTCCCGCAGGCCCTGCAGCAGCCCGCGCGCCTTCGCGATGTCGGGTCCGTACTGCTGGGGCGGCGCCTCGGCGACGAAGCGCTCGAGAGCCTCGCGGGCCTCCCGGCGAAGCCCGTTCTTTCCGGCGACGAGGCCCAGATTGAAGAGCGCGTCGTAGAGCCTCGGGTCGTACTCCACCGCCTTCTTCCAGGCCTCGATCGCGGCCCGTTCCTCTCCGAGCCGGAGCACCGCGACACCCAGGCCGTTCCAGGCGCGGGCGGCCCGGGCGTCGAGCGCGAGCGCCTTCTGGAAGAACTCCCGCGCCGCGCGGGGATCTTCTGCCCGCAGCCGGACGATCCCGAGGTTCTCGTAAGCCTCGATGTTCTTCGGATCGACCTCGAGAACGCGCCGGAACGTCTTCTCGGCCGCCGCGGCCTGCCCCGAATCGGACTGCGCGATCCCGAGCGCATTCAGGGTGTCGGGGTCCGAGCTTCCGGCGAGAGGCGCGAGCCGCTCGATCGCCTCGCGCGGGCGTCCCGCCTCGGAGAGCGCCAGGCCGTACTGGCGCACCAGCTCCTCCCCCGCGATCCCGGAATCCAGGGCCTTCTGGTAGGCGGCGAGCGCCTCGCCCATCGCCCCCGCCTGGCGCAGCAGGAACCCCAGGTTCTCGTAGCCGATGGGCATCGAAGGCTGCTCTTGCACCACCCGGCGCGCGAGCGCGACCGCCTCCGCGAGCTTGCCCCGCTGGTACAGGTCCACGCACTGGTGCATCTGCTGATCGACGCCGATCAGGGTCTTCGGATCGTCCTGCGGCATGTACTTCTCTTTCAGGACCGCGCTGCCCGAGAGATAGCCGAGGCTGCGCAGCCTGGCGACCTCCTCCGCGGCGGCGCTCCCGCGGCGGGCGGCGGCGAGCGCGGACGAGGGTGGAATCAGGCGCGCCAGCCGCCGCAGATCCTCCGGCCGGCCGCCGGCGAGATTCCTCGCCTCCGCCGGGTCCTGCCGGAGGTCGTAGAGCTCGGCGATCGGCAGGTCGATGTACTTCTCGCCGTTTGCGAGCATTCCGCGAAGCGGCGCCCAGCCGCGGTTGAAGGCCGTCGAGTACGACTCGAAGTAGGAGGGCCGGGGCGGCGCGACGCCGTTCTCGGGAAAGAGCGACGTTCCCGGCCACGCGGCCGGCTTCTCGACACCGACCGCCGCGAGGATCGTCGGGGCGATGTCCACGTGCCGCACGAACTCCGAACTGCGGCCCGGCGACAGCACGCCCCGGCACCACACCACGAGCGGAATGTGCAGCGTCGCCTCGTAGGCGAAGAGGCCGTGCGTCTCCTCGCCGTGGTCCCCGCGCGCCTCGCCGTGGTCGCCCGTCACGACGACGAGCGCCGGCCGCGCGGCGCCGGAGAGGAACGGATCGAGGAGGGGCTTCAACGCGGCATCTATGCCGGCGACCTCGCCAAGATACGGATCGTCCCGGTAACGCTCCGCAAACGGCGGGGGCGGGCGGTACGGAGCGTGGCAGTCGTAGAGGTGCACCCACAGGAACCGGGGCCGGCCGGTCTCCCTTCCCCACCACTCGCGCGCCGCGGCGACGACCTCCGAGGCCGGCCGCTCCGCCATCTCGAAGTCGAGGGTCGATTTCCCGCGCGCGTAGCGGTCGTCGTAGACGTCGAACCCGTGATTCAGGCCGAAACGCGCGTCGAGGGGATAGGCCCCGATGAACGCCCCGGTCGCGTAGCCCCGCTCGTGCAGGAACGAGGCGACGGTGGGCACCCCGGCATCGAGCCGAAAGCCGGTGTTGTCGCGAATTCCGTGCTGGTACGGGTAGAGGCCGGTCAGGATGTTGGCGTGCGAGGGAAGCGTCACGACGTTCTGGGCGTGCGCCTCGTCGTAGACGATCCCCTGCGAGGCGAGGCGGTCGAGTGTCGGCGTCTCGACGCGCCGGTTGCCCGCGAATCCGACGGCGTCGGCCCGCAGCGTGTCGATCGTCACGAGCACGACGTCGAGGCCCTTCGGCCACGGCGCGGACGGCTCCGGGACGCCGGGCTTGCCGGAGGTCGTCTCTGCCGCGCGTCGGCACGCCGCAAGCGCGCCTCCCCCCACGAGAAGCGCGAGGCCCAGGGCCGAGAGACGGCGTCGGGCGGACATTCTCAACCTAAAAGAAAGCCGCCGGGAAGATCATTCCCGGCGGCGAGGAAACGAGAAAGAACCGGACTAGAAGGAAATCCGGGCGCCGAACCTCCAGATTCTCGGGCTGATGATCTCGCGGATCGTGTTGGCGCTCGAGATCGACGTGAAGCCATCCGTCGGGTTGTAGTTGCCGAGCTTGTTCTGCCGCTGAAGAACCGTGGCCGCGTTGGTGACGTTGAAGCAGTCGGCCGAGACCGTCAGGGTCGCGGTCTGGCTGATGTTCATCACCTTCTCCAGCCGCATGTCGAGGGTGACGACGTCCGGGTACCGGTCGCTGTCGGCCGGCACGACGACGACGTCGCGGGTGAGCTTGTCCCCGCCTCCGGTCGCCGTGATGTAGTAGTTGATCGGATAGCCCTGGCGCCCGTACAGGTTCGCCGCGATGTTGAACCCGAGCGGGAGCTGGTACATGCCGACCACGTTGAACTGCCACTTCGAGTTCAGGAAGACGGCGCTCTTGCCGCCGCTGCCCGTGGACTGAGCCGTGACGAGGTCGTTGTCGCGGCAGGTCTGGGCGTTGATCGTGGAAGTGGTTTTCAGGTTGGTCGGATCGATGCAGGCGCCCTCTCCCACGTGCTGCTTGTTGTTGTTGTAGGTGAAGCTGGCGCGCGCCATCCACCGGTTAGCGAGGCGCTTGGTCAGCGTCGCCTCGACCCCGTCATACGTCTCGTTGAAGTTCGGCCGGTTCACGGCGAGATAGCCCGAAGGCGCTCCGCCCAGGGCGTCGAGCACGGACTGATTGATCGCATAGACCGGCTCGCTGAACGACGTGCCCCCGGGCGATGTCCCGGTCAGCGTGGCGAACTGGTGGTAATCGGCGGACGTCAGGAGCGTGCCCGTGTTCGGGTCGTAGGTGTGGCCGTTCAACGTCGAGGCGCCGTAGATGAAGCCGCGGAAATGGCGGTGCGTGTACGTGACGCCGACCGCGAAGGCCGGAAGCACCTCGTGCTCGACGCCGCCGATGATCTCCCAGGTGTACGGCGCCTGGAGCTGGCTCGAGACGTTGTTGGCGGGAATACCCGGGTTGCTGGGGTCAGCCGGATTGAAGTTGCGCGAGTACTGGAAGCCGTTCGCGCTGGTGTCGACCTCGCCCGGCTGCACGAAGTTGTCGTGGTTGAGGTCGTTCCAGAGGTAGTAGGCGTAGCCGGCGCCCGCGGAGTTGTTCGGGATCGAAACCGTCGCGGTTCCGAGCGCTTCCGCGTACTGCGCGTAGCTCGCCTTGAACACCGTCGAGCGGTTCTGTCCGAGCGCGTACGTGATGCCGGCGCGCGGCTCCCAGTTCTTCCAGGTGAATTGCTTGCCCGCGCCCGGGTAGTTGAAGGCGGGCATGATGTCCGGGAAGCTCGGGTTGCCGGGGACGATGCTCGGGTTGTTGGTGCCGTATTGCTCGTCCCAGCGCACTCCCAGGTTGAAGGTCAGGCGGTCCATCGTGATCGTGTCGCCGATGTACGCGCCCCAGTATTTGGCCTCGGCTCCGAACGCCCCGTTGCGCGTGATGACGGCGCATCCGCCAAAACCGTTGGCGTCGGGAGAACAGTTGGTCTGATCGCCATAGGTTGCTGCGGCGAGGTTATTGCCAATGCCTGTCTCGAACGGGGGCCACGAGGAGAAGGACTGCACGCCCGACTTCTGGTAGGTGAACCCGGCCTTGACTTCGTGGCCGATGCCGCCGGTGTTGAAGAAGTAGGACATGTCGGCCTTGACCGACCGCTGCGGGCGGGGCGCCCGGTACAACTCATAGGTGTTGTGCCAAACGCCGTCCGGGTCGTAGAAGGCCTGCGTGTTGAACCCGCCCTGCGGAGACAGGACGAAGTCTCCGTTCAGGCCGCTATAGGTCGCCGACGCGAAGAAGCTCGAGCCCAGGACCTGAGAGTCCTGGATCTTCCACGTGTTCTGGGGAAGGATCTGATTCCACAGCGTCTCCGCCCCGTTGGACGCGCTGCCGTGCCCGCGGCCGGCGACCTGCTTGTCGCTGCGCAGGTACCAGACTTCTGCGGAGTTGGAGGGAACGATCTGCCAGTTCAGCTTGGCGTTGAAGTCCTCGAGGGTCGTCTTCGAGGGCGCGCCGACCAGGGACACCAGGTTGATCTGATCGCGGCCGTAGGCGCCCCAGAGCCAGATGCGGTCCTTCCAGACCGGGCCGCCGGCGTCGGCGCCGTAGTCCTGGATGCTCTGGATGTGGTTGCCGGAGGCGAGTGAGCCGACTTCCGCCGGCTTGTTCTCCGACTGGAAATGCTGGTCGACGGCGAAGACGCGCGCGTTGCCGTGCAGCTCGTTGGTGCCGCGCTTGGTGATCATGTTCAGGTGCGCGCTCGAGCCCTGCACCGACGGGTCGCTGCCGCCCGTGATGACCTGCATCTCCTGGAAGGAAACGAAGTCGTAGTAGGCCGCCGAGGAGCCCAGAGCCGACATGTCGGTCAGGTTGACGCCGTCCACCTGGAACGTGGCGCCCTGCGCGCCCTTGGTGAACATGTTCGACTGCTGGCCCGACTCGGAGCCGGCCACGTTGATCCGGTCGATCTGCACGCCGGGGATCGTCTGCATGACGACCCAGGGATCGCGCGACGTCGGGATCGCCTTCAGCTCCTCCTGCGTGACTGCGGCGCCCGCCTGCACCTTTCGGGTGTCGATGACGGGAACCTCGCCCGAGACCGTCACCGTCGCCGCGACCGAGGAGAGCTTCATCGTCACCGGCAGCTCGGTGTCACGGCCCAGTGCGACATCGACGTGCTCCCGGTTGACCGTCGTGAAGCCCTGCAGCGCCAGCGTCAGCGTGTAGACGCCG
The DNA here is from genome assembly GCA_050257975.1 of Acidobacteriota bacterium. Taxonomy (GTDB): domain Bacteria; phylum Acidobacteriota; class Thermoanaerobaculia; order UBA5066; family Gp7-AA6; genus DATBFU01. Next base: position 631 of record JBLMXY010000164.1, on the reverse strand, counting down.
GGGCTCAGGTTGACGACGTGAAACTCGCCGCGGGCGTCCGTATAGACCGTCTGGGGCGCGCCGGGGCCTTTCACGGTCACCGAGACGCCGGGAAGGACGCCTCCCTGCTCGTCGGTCACCTTTCCGTGGATCCCACCCGTGGTGCCGCCGAACTGGGCGACGGCGGGCACCGCGACGAGGCACATCGCCACGACTGCGATGGCCCCCACCAAAAACGGGAGCCGTTTCGGCATAGAACCCTCCTTTAAGAAACTGATTGCATCCGGATATGAGTGAGCAGACATCGGTTCTGGGGGCTGGTGAAGCAAATCAGGAGCCATAACGACACGTTTAGGGATGAGTGACGTTTCGCACGATTCAACTTGTAGTTTCAATGATTTAGTCGTGCATCAACAAAGTCCCGAGACGGCGCACTGAACGACCAGAATCCAAAAAACCGGATAAGACTCCAACGGAGTGAAACCGGCGCCGCTTCGCAAGTCACGCAACGAACAGCGTTTGGATACCCGATCCGTGACGAAAATGCCATCTCTCGGGGCGAATCCCCGATCTCACGGCTCCCAATTGGGGCAGGCGCCATGAAAGCGATGACGGGTGAAAGCGTTCCGATCCGTGGCGGGAGCCCCCGCGG
>JBLMXY010000163.1:0-27731 GCA_050257975.1 Acidobacteriota bacterium | reverse complement strand
TCGACGCCGTTCCGCGGCACCTGATCGTCGTCGGCGGAAGCTACGTCGGCCTCGAGTTCGGCCAGATGTACCGCCGCTTCGGCAGCGAGGTGACGGTCGTCGAGATGGTCCCGCGGCTGATCCCGCGGGAGGACGCCGACGTCTCGGAGGCGATTGCCGGGATCCTCGAGCGGGAAGGCATCGCCGTGCGCGCCGGCGCCGAGTGCATCCGCGTCGCGAAGCGCGGCGAGGAGATCGAAGTCGGCGTCGAGTGCGCCGCCGGCGCGCCGCAGGTTCGGGGGTCGCACCTGCTTCTCGCGACCGGACGCCGCCCGAACACCGACGACCTCGGGCTCGAGAAGGCCGGCGTTGCGCGGGACGAACGGGGATACATCGTGGTGGACGATCAACTTCGGACGAACGTCGAAGGAATCTGGGCACTCGGGGACTGCAACGGCAAGGGAGCCTTCACCCACACGGCGTACAACGATTTCGAGATCGTCGCGGGGAATCTCCTCGACGGAGACTCGCGGGGTGTCAGCGACCGGATCGCCGCCTACAACCTGTACATCGACCCGCCGCTGGGCCGCGCCGGAATGACCGAGGCCGAGGTGAAGCGCTCCGGCCGCCCCGCGCTCGTCGGCAGAATGCCGATGACGCGCGTCGGCCGGGCGATCGAGAAGGGGGAGACCGAAGGATTCATGAAGATCCTCGTCGACCGGGAAAGCGGGCGGATCCTGGGCGCCGCGATCCTCGGGACCGGCGGCGACGAGGTCATCCATTCGATCCTGGACGTCATGTACGCGCGCGCGCCTTACACGGTGATCCGTCGCGCGATGCACATCCATCCCACGGTGTCCGAGTTGATTCCGACGATGCTGGGAGAGCTCGCGCCCCTGTGACCGCGGCGGCGCGCTAACGCGGCATCGGACGGCGCGGGGCGAGGGGATGCGACGGAAAGCGTCTCGGGAAGCCCGGCCGCCCGGAATGGAACGGGAACCGCTTCAGCCGAGGGGAGCCATGGAAACCGTGGAAGCCGAAGCCGCGGGCACCAAACACGCCATAACCCCCGATCGGGTATCCGTCAACCGGATATCCGTAGGCCATGCCGTAGCCGCCCTCGAGATCGGGCCCGGGGTAAGGCTCGTTCGCCGGGGCAGGCGCGCCGCCTTCTCCGGTCTCGCCGACGTCGAGCGCCGCCACGCTCGACAGGTAGTCCATGACGGATTCTCCGGCGCCGGCCGCGCGAAGGCGCCGCACGTCGGAGGCATCGACGATTCGGGGAAGATCGGCCCGCCGCTCGCGCAGATACGAGAGAAGCGCCTCGTCGTCGAGGCCCTCGGTCTTGAGGCGGACGGCCTCGCGAATCGGGGTGCCGGCGCCGGGGAGCCGCTCGGCGGCGCGGGCTGGAAAGGGAGCCGCGGTTCGCTCGATCGTGACGTTGGCGCCGGTGCCCCGGATCGTCACGCGGGTCTGCGATACCGGCTGCTCGCGGGCCGCGAGGACTCCCGACATCGCCAGGGACACGAGAACGACCGGGCCGGCGGACCTTCGCATTGGGGACGCTCCCGCCTTCTCGATATCACGGCCGGCGATGGAGGGCGCCCGGTTTCATCGTTTCTTAGCGCGGGGCAAGCTCCCGTGTATGGCGGCCCGGGGGAGGCGGCGGCGCGATTGGAAGGCGCCCGGGCGCCGCGAAGGAGTAGTCGGCCACGCCGCCGCCGAAGATTCCGGCGTGAAGGACCGCGCCCGACGCGTCGATCGCGAGCGAGGTCACCGAGGCGGCGGACATCCCGTTTCCAACGGGCTGCCAGGTCTGCCCGCCGTCGGCGCTCGCGAAGACCCCGCCCGTGCCGCCGAGCTCGAAAGCGACCGCGGGGGAGGCGCCGGCATAGAGGATCGAGGAGTTCGTGGGATCGAAAAGGAGCGCCTGGACCGAGGCGGAAGGGGCCACCGCGCTGACCGTCCAGGTCTTGCCGCCGTCGTCGCTGCGGCAGACGCCGGAGGTGCCGCCCAAGTACTCGGTCGAGCCGGGGGGATCGAAGAGGATCGTGTTGACCGCGCCGCAGCGCGAGTCCGCCGTGACCCGAGACCACGTCTGGCCCGCATCGACGCTCTGGAAGTAGTCGCCGGCTCCCTGGCTGACGGCGGCGACCTGCGACGGGTTGGCTGGGTTCACGACGAGGACGTCGATCGAAAGGGACCCGGCATCCAGGCTCGTCTGCGTCCAGGTGGCGCCGCGGTCCGTGCTCTTGAAGACCCGCTCGGACCGGGCGTTGGGATCGCTCGTCCCGGCGTAGAGGGTCGAGGGGGTCGACGGGTCGGCGGCGATCGAGGAAACAAACGAGCTGGCAAGGCCCTGCGCGCTCGCGGTCCAGGTTGCGCCGCCGTCGGAGCTCGAGAAGAGGCCCGCGCCGAGCGTCCCCGCGAAGAGCGTCGCGGGGGTTCCCGGCGAAAGAGCGAGCGAGGCGACGGGATAGACGGGAAGTCCCGCGCTGGACGGCTGCCAGCCCGCCTCGGTGCCGGCCCTTGCGTAGACGCCGTCGAACGCTCCGGCGTAGAGGACGCCGGCCCCGGCCGGATCCGCCATCACCGCCGAGACCAGGCTCAGACGGAGTCCGGCGTTGACGGGGGTCCAGGTTCCGGCGGCGTCGAGGCTTCGATACACGCCGCCCCCGTGTGTTCCCGCGTAGAGGGTCGAGGACTGTCCGGGAAGGAGCATGAGCGTTTCGAGGTGGGCGTCGCGCATTCCGCTGCCGGCGGGCGCCCACGTCGAGGCTCCGTCCGTGCTCTTGAAAAGGCCGTAGCCGTAGGTCGCGGCGTACACGGTCGAGGGGTTCGACGGGTCCACGGCCAGAGCCAGCACGATGGGCGAGAACGGCCCGCCGGAGGCCTGGATCACCGGCAGGCCGTTGTTGGCCAGGTTCCAGTGCGCGCCGCCGTCGATGCTCTTGACGACGCCCGAACCGCTGACGTTGCCCGCGTAGAGCGTCGCCGGATTCGAGGAGTCGGCGGCGAGCGCGTAAAACGAGATGGGGGCGTTGCCGTAGAAGCCCCAGTTTTCGCCGCCGTCCAGGCTGATCAACAGCCCCTGCGTGCTCGCGGCGAGTATTCGCGAAGGGTTGGCCGGGTCGAAGAGGAAGGCCGAGACCTCCAGAGCCACGTTGAAACCGCCCAGGGTCTTGGGTTCCCAGCTTGCCCCGCCGTCGGTGCTCTTGAAGATCTCGCTGAAGCGCGAGCCGGCCAGAAGCGTGCCGGGATGGCTCGGATCGACGGCGATCGCTTCGACGTCGAGCGGCGCGATGAGCGTCAACGGATCCACGAGCCCGCCGTTGACGGGGACCCAGCTCGCCCCCGCGTCGGTGCTCTTGAAGATGCCCGCGCTCTCGACGCCGTTGGGCGTCACCGTCCCCGCGTAAAGGGTGGCCGGGGCCGTCGGTTCGATTGCGATCGTCTGAACTCGCTCGGCGGGCAGGCCAGCGGAAGAGGACCTCCAGCTCGCGCCGGCGTCGTCGCTCTTGAAGACGCCCTCGTCCGTTCCGGCGTAGAGGATCGAGGGACGGGATGGATCGGCGACGATGCAGTGCACGTTGCCGCCCGTCGGGCCGCGCGCGAGCCAGGCGCCGGCCTGCCCGGGCGCGGGCGCGGGAGCGGCAAGGAAACCCAGAGCCGCCGCGAAACCCGGGGCAAGCGCAAGGCGCCGCGCCGGCGCGCGCAGAAGCATGTTCAGCCCTTCTAACGGCGCGGACGGCCCGGGGATTTCGGGACGGGTTCTCCCGCCCGAATAGAGCCCTTGCGAATATATCCATTATGTGTATAGTCGCGGCATGAACGACCGCCGCCCCGATCCCGAGGCTCTGCTTCCCCTGCCGCCGGCGACCCTGCACATCCTGATGGCTCTTTCCGAGACGGACCGGCACGGCTACGCCATCCTCCAGGACGTCGCGGCCCGCACGGGCGGACAGGTGAAGCTCGGCGCGGGAACGCTCTACCGCTCGATCGGCCGGATGCTCGAGCAGGGGCTGATCGAGGAGCTGCGGGAACGCCCCGCCCCGGAGAACGACGACGAGCGGCGCCGTTACTATCGGATCACGCCCTTCGGCGCCGCCGTCGCCCGGGCGGAAGCGCGGCGCCTGCAGGACCTCGTCCGGCTCGCGCGCGCCAGCGGGTTCGTTCCCCGCAGCGCGTGATGCGGATCTACCGAGCCCTGCTGCGCCTCTACCCCGCCTCCTTCCGGGCGGAATACGGCGAGGAGATGGAGGCGATCTTCGCCCGGCGCCTTCGCGAGGCCTCCGGGCTGCCGGCGAGAACGGCGATCTGGGCGGGGGCGGTTCTCGACATTGCCGCGAGCGCCGCGCGCGTGCACGCGGACCTCCTCCGGCAGGACCTTCGCTACGCGGCGCGCTCGCTGTCCCGGTCGCCGGGGTTTGCCGCGACCGCGATCCTGGTCGCGGCGGTCGGCATCGGCGCCGCGACGGCGACCTTCTCGATCCTGGACCACGTGCTCCTCCGGCCTCTCCCGTTTCCCGAACCGGAGCGCCTCGTGGATCTTTGGGAAAACCAGCCCGCCCGAGGCTATTCGCGGATGGAGCTGTCTCCGGCGAACTTCCTGGACTGGAAGCGGATGAGCACGTCCTTCGAAGGGATGGGCGCCTACCACACGACATCGGCAAACCTCGTGGGGCAGGGCGAGCCCGAGCGCCTCGACGGAGCGGCGATCACCTCCGAAATGTTTCGCGTTCTCGGCGCGCGGCCGCTGCTTGGAAGGGTGTTCACCGCCGAAGACGACCGGGTGGGCGCGCCGCAGGCGCTGCTGCTGAGTTTCGGGTTGTGGCAGGGGCTGTTCGGCGCGGATCCGGCGGCGCTCGGCCGCAAGGTGATGCTGGACGACGTTCCTTACGAGGTCGTCGGGGTCATGCCGCGAGACTTTCGATTCCCGAGCCGGGACGCCGAGTTCTGGACGCCGGAGCGATTCGACAAGGACGACCTGGAGAGCCGGACTAACACGTACGTGCGCGCGGTGGCGAGGCTGCGGCCCGGGATCTCGCTCGCCGGGGCCCGGGCGGAAATGCGGCTCGTCGCCGCGCGTCTCGAGCGGGCGTATCCGAAGGAGAACGCCCGGACCGGCGCCACCGTGGTCCGGATGCGGGATGAGCTGTCGCCGCGGTACCGCGTCCTGCTCGTGGCGCTCTTCGGCGCCGCGATCGGCGTGCTCCTGATCGCGTGCACGAACCTCGCGAGCCTGCTGCTTGCCCGGGCTCTCTCCCGCCGACGGGAGCTCTCGGTGCGCGCCGCCATGGGCGCCGGCCGGGAGCGCCTCGTGCGGCAGTTGCTGACCGAGAGCGTCCTGCTGGCCGCTTGCGGCGGGGGGCTCGGGCTCGTGGCCGCGATCCTGGCCGGCCCGATCGTCGCCCGCCTGGTCCCCGACGCGCTGCCGATCGCGCAGGCGCCGCCCGTCGACCTCCGGATGCTGGCCGCCGCGCTGTTTCTGACCCTGGCGACGGGGGTCGGCTTCGGGGTGGTTCCCGCGCTGCGGGCCTGCGCGCACGCGGACACCGGCGGCCTCCGGGAGGGCCCGCGCGCGGGAGCAGGCCGGCGCGCGGAAAGACTTCGGGGCGTCCTGGTCGTCGCGGAAGTGACGGCATCGGTCGCCCTGCTGGTTTGCGCCGGCCTTCTGCTGCGCGCGCTCTGGCGCACGCAGGAAAGGGACCCGGGCTTCCGCGCGGAGGGCGTTCTGACATTGCGAACGTCGCTGCCGCTTCCAAAGTACGACCCGACGGAGCGCCGGCAGCGGTTCTACCAGCGCGTCCTGACCGACATCCGGCAGCTGCCGGAGGTGTCGAGCGCTGCCTACATCAGCTTCCTTCCCATGGTCATGCGGGGCGGCGTCTGGCCGGTGGCGATGAACGGCCAGCCGGAGGACCGCGCGGAGAACGAGACGGCGAGCCTGCGGTTCGTCACGCCCGGGTTCTTCGCCGCTCTCCGGATTCCCCTGCCCCTGGGCCGCGACGTGAGCGAAACGGACACCCGCGACTCGCCTTTTGTCGCGGTCGTGAGCGAGTCCTTCGCCCGGCGCTACTGGGCCGGCGAGAATCCCCTCGGCCGGCGTTTCCGGGTCGCCCTGGCGGACCGGACGGTCGTCGGCATTGCGGGCGACATCCGGGTGCGCGGCCTCGAGAGGGACAGCGAGCCGCAGGTCTACCTTCCGTCCCGGCAGGTGGACGACGGAGTGATGCCCTTCTACATTCCGAAGGACCTGGTTGTCCGCGCGTCGGCTTCGCCGGCGGTATTGATTCCCGCCATTCGCGAGATCGTCGCCCGAGCGGACCCGACCGTGCCGGTCTCCGACGTCCGGCGGCTTTCGGACATCGTCGAGGCGGACACGGCGCCCCGCCGGGTTCAGGCGCGGGTGGTGGAGGCGTTCGCTGCGATCGCCTTCCTGCTCGCCGGAATCGGGATCCACGGGCTGCTCGCCTTCACGGTGTCGCAGCGCGTCGGGGAAATCGGCGTGCGCATGGCGCTCGGCGCGCAGCCGCGGGACATCCTCGAGATGGTGTTGAGGCGGGGGGTGCTGCTTTCGGCGGCCGGCGCCGTTCTCGGCGCCGTGCTCGCCTGCGCCGCGGGCCGGACCATGCAGGCGCTGCTCGCCGGCGTCAGCCCGGCGGACGCCGCGACCCTCGCGGCCGCGGCCGGGCTGTCGCTCGCCATGACCGTGGCGGGAAGCCTCGTGCCCGCGTTCCGTGCCGTCCGCGTGGATCCGCTTACGGCCATTCGCGCGGAGTGAGACCGCCGCGCCCCGCCGCGGCGATCCTTCGGCCCCGGTCCCGGGGCTTTCGTCCCTTCCTCTTCCGTTCTTCCCGCTCGGCGGTTAGAGTGCTCCGCGTGAGCCCGGCTCGGTTCGCTTCCGCCCCGTGTTGTTGTTGCCGCGACATCGCGGGAAAGGAGCGCGCCTAGCCGATCCACGAAACAAGGGCAAGGTCTTACAGCTTCGAACCCGCGACGGCCCCGCCGGAGCGGGTTTTCTTTTTGCCCGCGGCCGGCGGCGGGACAGGTCGGAAAGGAGAGTTCCCATGGAACCCCGTCGATGTACGAACGGATCGCCGCAGGAAGCCGGATCGCAACGACTCAAGAGAGAAAGGACGACCCCCATGAGCAAGATCCTGGACCAGGTCCTCGCCGCCAACGCCGCATACGCCTCCGACTTCGGAAAGAAAGCGGCCCTGGCGATGCCGCCGGCGCGCGGCTTCGCGATCCTCACGTGCATGGATGCCCGCCTCGATCCGGCGAAGGTCGCCGGCCTGGCCGAAGGAGACGCCCACGTCGTCCGAAACGCGGGAGGGCGGGCGACCGACGACGCGATCCGCTCTCTGGTGATCTCCTACAAGCTGCTCGGCACCCGCGAGTGGCTCGTCGTGCACCACACCGATTGCGGCATGGAGACCTTCACCGACGAGGTGATGCGGCGGCTGCTCGCGAGCAGCCTGAAGACGGCGAGCCTCGGGCCTGACGGATGGCGGGACCCGGGCGGGGTGGGATCGTCGGAAGGGGAGTTCATCGACTGGCTCGCGATCCGCGATCAAAGCGAGAGCGTCCAGGCCGACGTGCGGCGCCTTCGGTCGCACCCGCTCGTTCCCCGGGAGATCCCGATTCACGGGTTCCTTTACGACGTCAAGAGCGGCAGGCTCTCCGCCGTCCGGGAAGGCCGGGGCCTCGAGAAGGCGTCCTGAGGCGGGCGAACTCTACGGCAGGAAAAACGGCCGCATCGGAGTCCAGGCGTCCTTCCAGTCGACGGGGATGAGCTGCCGCGTCAAGGGGGGCGGCATCTTCGCGGCCAGGCGCGTGCGGTCCTCCGGCTCGAGGTTGAAGTAGAAGAAGGAGAGAACCAGGGGCGCGGGCTGGGCGAGCTTGCTGCCGTGCTCGGCCATCTTGCGCCCCATCTCTTCCTGCTCCTGCCGGGAGCTGACGCGGTCGAGCGCCGCCTCGCTCAGGAAGCGCTCTTCGAGCCCGATGTGCTCCGACCAGAGGGCGGCGAGGCGCGAGAGCGAGGTCTCGAGGTCGGAGAGCCACGGTCCGCCCGTGGAAGCCCCCTTGCCGGCTTCGGCGCCGGCCTCGACCGAGTCCAGGACCGGCAGCAGCGCCCGATGCTGCTCGTCGAGGGTGTCCCAGGGAACCTCGGGCATGCGCTCTTGAAGAGCCGGGAACCCGACGGCCTCTTCGGTCGCGTGATGGCCGCGCGTCAGCGTGACGAGGCTCGAAACGTAATCGAGGAATCCCCGCCGCGTGGTCTCGTCCGGAAAGCCGTCGCGGGCGAAGGCCCGGGCGCGTTCCTTCGAGACGGTCATGCCGCGCGTGATGGCGCGGTGAATCCGAAGCATGTCTTCGGCGAGGCTGTCGGGGCTGGTCTCGGACACGGGCACCTCCCTGGAAAGACTTTCGTTCCGAACGCCGCGCCCTCGTTGGCCCGGCGCCGGGCGTAGCTTAAGGCATCCTTAAGCGAAGTCCGCGCGCGAAACGGTGCCGGTCGTCCTGGAATCAAAGCCAGGGAGCCCGGGTTGTCCGGGAAGCCAGCAAGGAGGTTGCTCTTGCGTTTTCGCATCTTCATCGGTCTTGCCGCCTGGATCGGCGCCGCCGGCCTGTCGCTCGCGGCTCCTCCGGCCGGGCGCGAGACGGCGGTCTTCGCCGGCGGCTGTTTCTGGTGCGAGGAGACGGCGTTCGAGGGTCTGCCCGGCGTCCTCTCGGTGACGTCCGGATATACGGGCGGGCAGGTGAAGAACCCGACGTACGAGCAGGTCTCCTCCGGCTCGACCGGCCACGCCGAGTCGGTCGAGGTCGCCTACGATCCGGCGAAGATTTCCTACGAGCGGCTGCTCGAGGTCTTCTGGCACAACGTCGACCCGTTTGATGGGGGCGGCCAGTTCTGCGACCGCGGCACGCAGTACCGCTCGGCGATCTTCTACAAGGACGAGGCGCAGCGGAAGGCGGCCGAGGAGTCCAGGCGCAAGCTCGAGGAGGAGCCGCGGTTCAAGGGGAAGATCGCCACCCAGATCGTTCCCGCCTCGACGTTCTATCCGGCCGAGGAGTATCACCAGGATTTCTACAAGAAGAACCCGATTCGCTACAACTCCTATCGCCTCGGGTGCGGGCGCGACGCGCGGCTCAAGGCGATCTGGGGCGAGGCTGCCGGAGGACACCGATGACCCGCGAAAAGTTTCTTGCGGCGCTCGCCGCGCTGGCGCTTTCGCTGCCGGCTCTGGCGCAGAGCGCCCCGGAGAAGAAGGGCTGGACGGGCCGGTTCCAGAAGCCGGCGAAGGCGGAGCTCAAGGAGCGGCTCACTCCCATCCAGTACCAGGTCACGCAGGAGAGCGGAACCGAGCGAGCCTTCTCCAACCCGTACTGGGACAACCACAGCCCGGGCATCTACGTGGACGTCGTCTCCGGCGAGCCGCTCTTCTCTTCGATCGACAAGTACGACTCCGGAACCGGCTGGCCGAGCTTCACGAAGCCCCTCGAGCCGGCCAACGTCAAGACCGGGCCGGACCGGAGCATCGATCTGTTCGGCGTCGAGGTTCGCTCGGCGCACGCGGATTCGCACCTGGGCCACGTGTTCCACGACGGGCCGCCGCCGGCGGGTCTGCGTTACTGCATGAACTCCGCCGCGATGCGGTTCATCCCCGCCGACAAGCTCGTCGAGGAGGGGTACGGGCAGTACGCGCCCCTCTTCGCGCGCTCGAAGCCCGCCTCGGCAAAGAAGTAATCCGGCACCGGTCACTCCCGAATCGGAGCGATCCGGTCGACCTCCGCGAGCTCGGCCCCGGTCGGCCGCCATCCCGCCGCGGCGGCGTTGGCGCGCACCTGCTCGGGCGAGGTGGCGCCCGCGATGACCGACGGGATGGCTGCGTGGGCGAGCAGCCAGCCGAACGCGAGCTCGAGAAGCGTGTGGCCGCGGGACTTCGCGAAATCCCCCAGGGCCTCGGCGACCCGCCGGCTTCGCGCGTTCAGAAAACGGTCGCGCGAGCCCGCCTCCGAGAGACGCGAGTGCTTCGGCGCGGGCCCCGCCGAGGTGTATTTGCCCGTCAGCAGCCCGCTTGCGAGCGGGAAGTAGGGAATGAAGGCGAGGCCGAGGCGCGCGCACTCGGGCAGGACCGCGACCTCGGGCTCGCGGTGGATCAGGCTGTACTCGTTCTGGACGCTGACGAAACGGGCGGCCCCGGGCCGCGCCGCGGACTGCGCCTCGCGCAGCTGTTCGGCCGAGAAATTGGAGCAGCCGATCTGGCGGACCATCCCGCTCTTGACCAGCCCGTCGAGCGCCGCGAGGGTCTCCGCGATGGGAGTCGCGGGGTCGGGCTCGTGGAGCTGGTAGAGGTCGATGCGATCCGTGCGCAGCCGGCGGAGGCTGTCGTGCACCGCGCGCCGAATGTAGCCGGGCCGGGCGCCCTTGCGGGTCGCGTCGACGGCCATCCCGAACTTCGTGGCGAGAACCACCGCGTCGCGGCGGCCGGCGAGCGCGCGGCCCAGGAACTCCTCGCTTCGGGTTCCTCCGTAGATGTCCGCGGTGTCGAAGAAGTCGATGCCGGCGTCCAGCGCCGCGTGCACCACCGCGCGGGTCTCCTCGTAGTCGAGACGCCTTCCGAAGTTGTTGCAGCCCAACCCGACCACGCCGACCTGGAGGGAGCCGAGGGGTCTCGAATCCATGCCCGTCACCTCGCGCGTGTGCTCGGGACAACGCGCGAGCGCTAGACTCTCTTCCAGCATGATTGCCCGGGTGGCACCGCTGCTCCTTGCGGTCGCCGGCGCCCTTCCGGGGACGGTACTCACGATTCGGGCGGACCGCATGCGAGTCGTATTCGTGATGAAAAACGGGACGGTCTACCGCAACGCCGTGCCGCCGCGATAGATTCGGCAAACGCCGGGGCAAGGGAGGCGCGCATGGCCGCGGTCACCTTGATGGTCAACGGAGCCGAGCGCCGGACGGAGGCGCTTGCCGAGGAGAGCCTGCTCGACGTTCTGCGCAACCGGCTCGACCTGACCGGCACCAAATACGGCTGCGGCGAGGGGCAGTGCGGCGCCTGCACGGTGCTTCTGGACGGGCGTCCCGTGCGCTCGTGCCAGACTCGTGCCGCGGAGGCCGCGGGCAAGAAAATCACGACGATCGAAGGCCTGGAGCAGGGCGGGCGACTCCACCCGGTTCAGGCCGCCTTTCTCGAGGCCGAGGCCTTTCAGTGCGCCTACTGCACGTCGGGCATGATCCTTTCGGCGGCGGGATTGCTCCAGTCGAACCCGAGCCCGAGCGAGCAGGAGATCGCCGGCCACATGGCGGGCAACATCTGCCGCTGCGGCGTCTACCCCCGGATCCTCGCCGCGGTCGCGAAGGCGGCGCAGGCGATGGGCAAGGGATCGAAGCGATGACCGGGGGCCCGCCGGACGATCTCCTTCTCGAGCTGCCGCAGCACGAGGCCGGCCCTCCCCGGCGCGTGCTCGACGTCGACCGGCGCGCCTTCCTGAAGGCTCTGGGCGGCGGCCTGCTCGTCTGCCTCTACGCACCGGGCGCGCCCGCGCAGGAATCGGGTCGCCTGCGGGGCGGGCGCGAGCTGCCGAAGGAGCTCTCGGCCTGGCTGCACATCGACAAGGATGGCCGCGTCACCGTCTTCACCGGGAAAGTCGAGATGGGGCAGAACATCCGCACCTCGCTCGCCCAGCAGGTCGCCGAGGAGCTGCGCGTTCCGGTTGGCGCGATCCGCATGGTGATGGGCGACACGGACCAGACGCCCTGGGACGCTGGAACCTTCGGAAGCCGCACGACGCCGACGATGGCGCCGCAGCTGCGGTCGGCGGCCGCGACCGCGCGAGAGGCGCTGATCAATCTCGCGGCCCGCCGCTGGAACGTCGAGCGCGCCGGCCTTCTGGCCGAAGGGGGCCGGGTCGTCAACTCCCGGACGCGCGAATCGCTGTCCTACGGCGAGCTGACGAAGGGCGAGAACCTGGTCGAGGCCGTGAGCGCGGACGCCCCCGTCACGCCTGCCTCTGGCTGGAAGATCGCCGGCACGCCGGTGCCCAAGGTGGACGGGCGCGACTTCGTCACGGGAAAGCACCGGTACGCGTCGGATCTCGCCCGGCCGGGAATGCTTCACGGCAAGGTGCTGCGGCCGGCGGGGTTCCGGGCGAGCCTCGCCTCGCTCGAAACGGCGAAGGCGGAGGCCATTGCCGGGGTCCGGGTCGTGCGCGACGGCGACCTGGTCGGCGTCGTCGCGCCCCATCTCGCCGACGCGGAAGCGGGCCTCGTGGCCCTCGGGGCGAAGTGGAAGGAGGCCGCCGGCCAGCCGTCCAATCGGGAGCTGTTCGATTACCTGAAAAAGAACGAGCAGGCGGGAGAGCGCGGCGAGCCGCACGTCGCGGGGTCGGTCGAGCGGGCGATGGCTTCGGCGGACGTGAAGCTCGCGCAGACGTACACGGTCGAGTACATCGCGCACGCGCCGCTCGAGCCCCGGGCGGCGGTGGCGGAGTGGAACGACGGAAAGCTGACGGTCTGGACCGGGACGCAGCGGCCCTTCGCCGTGCGCGACGAGCTGGCCGAGGCGTTCGGCATCCCGCGCGGCCGCGTGCGGGTGCTCGTGCCGGACACCGGCGCGGCCTACGGCGGCAAGCACACGGGCGACGCGGCGGTGGAGGCCGCGCGCCTGGCGAGGGCCGCCGGAAAGCCGGTCAAGCTCGTCTGGACGCGGGAGGAGGAGTTCACGTGGGCCTACTTCCGCCCCGCCGGCGTCATCGAGGTTCGAAGCGGCGCGCACCACGACGGGACGGTCACGGCCTGGGAGTTTCACAACTACAACTCGGGGCCGGCGGGAATCGGGACACCCTACCGGGTCGCCAATCAGGCGATCCAATACCACCCCGTTCGTTCGCCGCTTCGCCAGGGCTCCTATCGGGCGCTCGCGGCGACGGCCAACCACTTCGCGCGCGAGTCGCACATGGACGAGCTCGCGCGGGCGCTCGCCCTGGATCCGCTCGACCTGCGCCTGAAGAACCTCGACGACCCGCGGCTGCGCGCGGTCTTCGAAGCCGCGGCAGGCAAGATCGGCTGGAGCAGGCGGAAGTTGCCTTCGGGACGCGGCCTCGGGATCGGCGGCGGGTTCGAGAAGGGCGGCTATGTCGCCACGGCCGCGGAGGTCGAGGTCGAGCCGTCGACCCGGCGGCTGCGCATCGTCCGCATCGTCACGGCGTTCGAGTGCGGCGCGGTGGTCAACCCGGACGGCGTCCGGAATCAGATCGGGGGCGCCCTCGTTCAGGGCCTCGGCGGCGCGCTCTTCGAGTCCGTGCGGTTCGAGGGCGGCCGAATCGTCAACCCGCGCTTCTCGCAGTATCGGGTCCCGCGCGCGACCGACGTCCCGCCGATCGAGATCCTCGTTCTCGATCGCAGGGATCTGCCCTCCTCCGGCGCGGGGGAGACCCCGATCGTCGGGATCGCGCCGGCGCTCGGCAACGCGATCTTCTCCGCGACGGGAGTGCGCCTGCGAAGCCTGCCGCTGGCGCCGGAAGGCGTCATTTTGGCGAAGTCGCCGGAGGGGCCGGCGTGACCGCCGCTACTTGAGCGCTTCGAGGACGGCGGGCCACCCCTCGCGCGCGCTCGGATAACGCGGGGCCCATCCGCACTCCTCTCGCAGCTTCCGGTTCGAGATCCGAAGCGAGCGCGCGAGCGTCTCGCCCAGGGAGCCGGCGAGCAGCGCCATCCAGACCGGAGGGAACCTGGGGGGCGGGACGCCGAGCTCGCGGGCGAGCGAGCCGAAATACTCGCGCCGGCGCAGCGGCTCGTCGTCGACGACGTTGTAGACGCCGCCGGGCGCCGAGAGCACGGCGACGACGGCGGTCGCGGCGTCGTCGTGGGAAACCGAAGAGTAGAAGGCGTCCGGCGAGCCCGGAAGAGGGGCCCAGCCCTTGCGGACGACGCGGATCATGTCCCGCACCTGGGGCGAATCCGGTCCATAGAAGCCGGCGAAGCGGAGAACGAGGCCCGCGCGCCCGCCGCCGTCGAATCGATCGGCCGACTCCTCGGCGTCGGCCACCGAGCGATTGTAGGGCGCTGGCATGATCGGCGTGGTCTCGCGGATCCATTGCTCGCCGTGGTCGGGATAGGCCAGGGCGAAGGACTCCTGGACGAAGCGCTCGACACCCCCCTCGATCGCCGCCTCGGCGAGGTTGGCCGAGCCCACGCGCCGGACACGGTCGTTTTCGCGCCAGGCGCCGGGCAAGAACATCCGCAAGCCTTTCGGCATGTGGGTCGCGAGGTTGACGACCACGTCATGGCCCGCGACCGCTTTGCGCAGGGCGTCGCGGTCGAAGAGGCTCACCCGCGCGGGGCTTGCGCCCAGACGCGCCAGCCGAAGGCACGCGTCCGGCGCGCGGACGACGGCCGTGACGCGATGGCCCGCCGAGGTGAGCAGTGGCACGACCCGGCGGCCGATGACGCCGGTTGCCCCGGAGACGAAGATCCTCATTCCGCCGTCTCTCGTCCCTCCGGCCCCCGGCCGGCCGGGCAATGGAGGACGAGGTGGGACTGCCGGGCGGAACTCATCCATCGAGCCGCGCGAAGCACGCCCCCGAGGCTGCAAGAGGCGTGCCCCCAAGCGCGCCGGGAGTCTCTTCCCGAGCCGCGGGACGAACGCGGCATCGAGAGCAACGTGTAGGATCGAATGGTGGCCGCCGCGAGCATCGGGACCGCCCGAATGGAGTTGGCTCTCCCGGCGATGGTGCGAGTTCCGCCGGGACCGGACGTCCGCGTTTTCCTCCTCGGCCGCGCGCCGGTGACCAACCGCGAATACGCGCGCTTCCTCGCATCGGGCCGCGCCGCGGCGCCGCCCTGGTGGAGCCATCCCGACTTCTGCGGCGATCATCAGCCGGTCGTCGGCGTGACCTGGGAGGAGGCGACCGCGTATTGCGCCTGGCTCGGGGAGCAGGCCGGAGGCCGGTGGCGCCTCCCGACCGAGGCGGAGTGGGAGCACGCGGCCTGCGGCGGGCTCGACGCCCCGCGCACACCCTGGGGCGACACGATCCCGCCGGGCGAGATCCCGCAGGGCCCGATCACCGGGCCCTGGGAGGCCGGACGCGGGAAACCCAACGGCTACGGGCTGCTCGACATGGGGACGATCGTCCACGAGTGGTGCCTCGACCGGGTCGAGGACCGCCCGGGGCCGCCGCGCCGCGCGAGCCGTGGAGGCTCCTGGCGCCACCGGATCCGCTGGTCCTCTCCCGCGGCTCGAAGCAGCCTCCCGCCCGGATACCGCTATTCCGACTACGGCTTTCGCGTGCTTTGCGAGGTCGAGTCCTCGGCGGGAGCGTACGGACCGTGAGCGGCGGTACGCCCATCGCCGCGGAGAATCATCCCTCGCCGGGAAGGTGCGCGGTCGCGTCGAGCGCCGCCGGGACCGAGATCGACGCGCACCGGCCGCCCATCGGGCGTGGCAGGTTGTCCCTTCAGGGTGAGTCCGCGGAGGATCGAGGCAGTCCCGCAGGGAGAGGTCGGTGACCGCCGTGGCGGCGGGATCCTACTCCTTCGCGCTCGCGTACTGCGCGGCGCCCATCAGGTGAAGCGAGACGTAAGGCTCTTCTCCCACGACCCAGCTGTCGTGGCCCGGCGCGACGTAAAAGGCGGTTCCCGCCGAGAGGATCCGCTCGGATCCGTCCCGCATGCGCACGGCCGCCCTTCCCGAGATCACGAGGCCGACGTGCTCGACCTCGCAGAGGGGCGTGCCCGCCGACGGGCCGACGTGTTCGGACCACTTCCATCCGGGCTCGTAGGCCGCGCGCCCGATCTCCATCGGCCCGAGATGGAGCAGCTCGAAGCGGCCCTTCTCGAAGACGCGGACCTCGTCGGGGGAATCGAAGCTCTTCAAGAGCGTTTCTGCTTTGACCATGATCCTCACGATACGAGCCTTCCGGGAGAAGGTTTTCCGTTCATCCCTTCGCGAGGGCGAGCCAGGCGGCCATCGCCGCCAATTTCTGATCCTGTGTCCACGGCGGCCCGATCGCCTTGCCGATTTCGGCGATCCGGCGCTCGAGCCGGTCGATCGGCACGAGCAGGTCCGCCGAAGCGCGCGCCCAGACGTCCTTCTCGCGCACCGTCGTGACGGGGAGGTTCGATTTCCCGGCGGCCTGGACGATCGCGTCTCGAAAATGCTCCCCGTCCGCGGTGTGGATCAGCGCGTGCGAGGCGAGGATCGCGGGCAGCCCGGGCAGAGGCCGGCCCGAGGCGAGCAGCAGGCCGCATCCCGCGACCTCGTAGCCTTCGCGGCGCAGGTCGGCGATCGTTTCGCGAAGGGCCCGGTCCGCGAGCCGGCGCGAGCCCCGGACGCAGCGGCGGATCAGCTCCCTGGCCTTCTCGAGCTCCAGGCCTTCGGCCGCATGGTACGGCTGCCGCGGAATGCCCTCGCCGGAAAGACCGATCTTGCGCCGGTCCACGACCTCGACGGACCCGGCCTTCGCGGCGACCGCGACGACCGCCGCCCATCCGGAGTGCGCCCGAAAGCCGAGCCCTGCGCGGGTCACCGCGGCTCCGCCTCTGGTCAGCCCAGGGCGGCCAGGATCTCCTCGGCGTGCCCCTCGGGCTTGACCTTCGGCCAAACGCCGGCGATCTTGCCTTTCTCGTCGATCACGTAGGTCACGCGATGGATTCCCATGAACTTGCGGCCGTAGAGAGATTTCTCCCCCCAGACGCCGTAGTCCCTGACGATCTTCTTGTCGGTGTCGGCGAGCAGCCGGAACGGCAGGTCGAATTTCTCCGCGAACTTCCTGTGCGACCGCTCGTCGTCCACCGAGACGCCGAGGACCTCGATCTTGCGCTTGCGGAACTTCGAAAAGCCGTCCCGAAACGAGCAGGCCTCCTTCGTGCAGCCGGGCGTGTCGTCCTTGGGATAGAAGTAGAGAACGACCTTCTTTCCCTTCAGGTCCTTGAGGGAGACTTTCTTCCCGTCCTGGTCGGTCGCCTGGAAATCGGGGGCCCTGTCGCCCGGCTCGAGCAGTTTCATCGTGCATTCCTTTCTGCCAGTCGCGTCCGGATTCTAAGCGCGGGACGCGAGAACGGGCTTCGCGGGCCCGCTGCCGGCTCCGGTGCGGGCAATCGCCGCCGCGATCTCGTCCTGCTCCGCGCGAGAAAGCTCGAGCGACGCCGCGCCGATCCAGCCATCCACCTGCTCGCGCGAGCGCGCGCCGACGATCGCCCCGGTCACGCCCGGCCAGGCCAGCACCCAGGCGACGGCGACCGCGCCGGTCGTCGCGCCGTGGCGGCGCGCGATCGGCCGGAGGGCGTCGCGCAGGGCGAGGTTGCGCGAGAGATTCGGCTCCTGGAACTCCGGGGATCGCCGCCTCCAGTCCTCGGCGGAAAGCGAGGCGGCGCGCGCCGACGAAAAGGCCTCGGTCAGCAGGCCCGACTGCATCGGGCTATAGGCGATGACGCCGGTCCCGCGCGCGGCGCACCAGGGGATCTCGGCGGCGGCGACGTCGCGGCGAATCGGGGAGAAGGGGGGCTGCAGGGAGGCGACGGGGGCGAGCGCCTCGCAGCGCTCGAGCAGCGCGACGTCGAAGTTCGAGACGCCGGCCGCGCGGATCTTCCCCTCTTCGACGAGCCGCGTCATCTGCGCCCAGGAGTCCTCGACCCGCGTGCCCGTTTGGTCGGGCCAGTGGAACTGATAGAGATCGATCCGCTCGACGCCGAGGCGCCGCAGGGACGCCTCGCATTCGCGCCGGATCGACTCGGGCCGCAGCGACCGCTTCGCCTCGGCCATCCGATCCCGCTCGTCCCAGAGGAGGCCGCACTTGGTGAAGACGAGCGGCCGCTCTGTCGGCGGCAGATCCCGCAGGAGCCGCCCGACGAGTTCTTCCGAATGGCCGAGACCATAAACCGCCGCCGTGTCGATCCAGTTGACGCCGCGCTCGAGCGCGCGGCGCATCGCCGCAAGCGACGCCGCGTCGTCCTGCGGGCCCCAGCCGAAGGCCCAGCCGCCGCCGCCGATGGCCCAGGCGCCGAACCCGACTCGCGTGATCTCCATCCCGCTCGGGCCGAGCGGGCGGGTGGGAAGTCCCATCGGGCCGCGACCTCCTTCTCCCGCGGAAGGCCTACTCGAGTTCCGAAGGGGCCGGCCGGGCGTCGGCCTCGACGGCTCGAGGGCCCGCCGCACGGCCGCGCGCGCCAGCAGCCGCGTCGAGTCGAGTGTGGGCAGCGGGGCCGTCTCGGGCTGCACGATCAGCGGGATCTCCGTGCAGGCCAGGGCGGCGGCGTCGCAGCCCCGCGCCTGGAGGGCCCTCATGACGCGCTCGAACACTGCGCGGGCCTCCTCGGTGAAGACGCCGTTGACCAGCTCCTGGAAGATCGTGCGGTCGATGATCTCGCGGTCCTCGGGCGGCGGGATCCTCCACTCGATCCCGTATTCGCCGAGCGCCGCTGGATAGACGGGGCCTTCCATCAGGTATTTCGTGCCGAGCACGCCCACTCGCTCGAATCCGTGGTGGCGCGCTTCCTCGGCGACGACCTCCGCGATGTGCAGCCACGGAATGGGCGAGGACGGGAGAACCATTTCCAGGGCCTGATGAATCGTGTTGTCCGGGCAAATCGCGAAGTCCGCGCCTGCCGCGGCGAGCTTGCGCGCGGACTGCAGCATCAGCTCCGCGACTCCGGCCCAGTCGCCTCGCCGGATGTGCTCCATGTGGCGCGCCAGCGGGATGGAGTTCATCGTGACCTCGGGATGGTCGTGCTCGCCCATCACGTGAAAGCCTTCTCTGGCGATGGTGCGGTAGCAGAGGGCCGCTCCCTCCGCGCTGCAAGCGACGATTCCGATGTGTCGGGCCATGTCGTTCTCCTCCGAAGCGGCGTTGGGGCGCGACGGCTCCCGTCAGGGCCAGACGGGCTCGAGCGGCGCGGGCAGCCCGAGCGGCCTGCCGCCGTGCTGGCGAAACTCGGGAGCGGGCGAGAGGACCATCTGCCGGCCCCAGAGCGCGGCGGCCAGCGGCTCCAGCAGATCGTAGAGCCTTCGGTACGCCATGCCGTCCGGCCTGCGGAAGCAGCTCGCGAAACGGGCTCGCTCCCCGAGGGCCTTCCCGAGACGGAGGCGATACAGGCCCCCGGCGCCTCCGGCGACCGCTCGCGCGACCGCGTCGTGGGGCGTCTGAAGCGGCGGGGCGACGGCGGCGCAGTCGAGCGGATCGAGCGCGGCGGAGCCTTCGAGCAGATACCAGTCTTCGTGCGCCGGCCTGCCGTCCGGAATCCAGCCCGCGCCCGGTATGGCGAAAGAGACCGAGCGGCGGAACCCCTCGGGACGCTGCCGGGAAAGCGAGGCGTGGAAGTCTCGGGTCAGGCGCTCGCAGGCTTCGCTCTCGACCGCGTCGCTCCTCCAGTGCCAGAAGACGTAGGCGAGCACGCGGCGTCTCGTATCACAGCGACACGCCGCCTTTCCAGGGCGCCGGGCCCCGGGGTTCACGGCGCGGGGTCGGGCGCGGTGTCGCCGCCGCGAGGCAGCATCTCGACGGGACGAAGAGCCCGGGCGCAAGCGCCGGAGCGTCGGCTAAGTCGGTTTCGAGGCGCGCTCGATGCGCCGCTTCACGGCGGCGATCAGGGGCAGATTCGCCTTGAGAAACGGCTTGAGCCGGTCGAGGCCCATCTTGCGCGTGCGGCACTTGAGCTGCCCGGCAGAGAAGAGACACATGCTGCTGCGAAGGCCCACCTGGGTCGCAAGCTGCGATTTCCAGCGGGCCTCCGCGTGCAGGAGCGTCTGATCGCGAACCCCGGCGCTCATCGAGCCCAGGAAGACCCGGAGGCGCTCGCGGCAGGCGTCCTCGAGGACCCGGGAAAACAGGATGACGCCGGGAGACAGGTGTTCGTAGGCTTCGTCGAACGCCGTGTGAAACGCGTAGTACTCGTTTCGAAAGACGAAGCCATACAGGTAGGCGACCGGCCTCGAATCCAGGCAGAGCAGGTGCAGGCGCAGCCAGCCGCGGGGCGCGCAACTCCGGGCGAGCTGCCGATAGAAGCGCTGCGCGTCGGGGCGCAGGTCCAGGGAGGCGCCGACTTCGTGCTTCCAGCTCCTCGCTTCGATCGAGACGACGTCCTCGATCGCCCGCTCGCATTGCGCCGGGCTGGAGGCGGTCAGGAAACTCAACGCTCCGGAGGCCTCGATCCGGCGAGCCTTCCGCCGGAGCTCCGAACGCATGTGCTTCGAGCGGGACTGCAGGTAGGCGTCCCAATCTCCCTGGAATTCCACCACGGGCGACGTCGTGCCCTGCCGGACGATGGTCGAGAAGCCGTTGCGCTGCCCCAGGGCGCGCAGCTCCTCGAGAAGCGGCGAGCCGGCGAGGAGGTTGAGGAGGTTCAGGCGGAGTCCCCTCCGCGTCTCACGCAGGTGCCGGACCACCGGTTCGAGAATCTCCGCCCCTCCGCGGGCGCCGAGAAACCCCGCGCGCAGCGCGTAGTCGTTTGCCGCCAGGGTGACGCACCCGGGACAACCCAGGCGGCCCTCTTCGTCCGAGAGCAGCGGCGCCAGGCCGATCAACTCGCCGTCTCTGCGGACGAACAGGAAGGCGAGAGGGCGGTCCTTCCAGAAGTGGTCGATCCAGGCGGTCAGCCATTCGTAGCTCTGGAAGAAGGCCTCTCCGCCGTCCTGCGCGACGAGATGGTTCCACTCGTCTCGAAAGCCCTCGAGATCGGCAGCGCGGGTGACCTCCTCGACCTTCAGCATCCGGCGGGGATCCTTCGGAGAGCAAGAATCGTTCCGGCCCGGTCCTCGATCGCCTTGGGTCGAGGCGACGGACTTCTCTGTCGGAAGGATCGCAAGGGGTTACCCCCACAGGGTGCGCGAAGGGCGCGCGTGCAGCGCAAACTGTTCGAAGAACTCACATTCAATTCTAGCACCACGCCGGCGTCGCGGCCCGAGAGACCTGTCAGTCGGCCCGTCGCAGCCGATCGAGCCCGGCCAGGAGGCCCGACGACCAGCGCGCCCCTTTGCGGCGAAGCTCGTCCGCGGCGCGGTTGTAGGTCCGGAGAAGCAGGCGCTCGTCGCAGAAGGCTCGCACGAGCTCTTCGCGGCCGAATGCCGTCTCGATCGCGACGGCCATCCGGTAGCCAACCGTGTACCAGGGCCCCTGCACGCCGAAGAAGCTGAATCCGCGCTCGTCGGCCTTCTCGCCCGAAAGCCTGCCGTCGAGCAGGTCTCGAAAGAACGCATCGAGCGTGCGCAGGTCCTCGTCGGCGCGCTTCATGTCGGCGTCCCAGCGCGCGCGCTCGGAGGGCTCGCTCACCGCGTGCGGGTGGACGTCCGGTCCGCCTGCCGCCGCGAGCATGGCCAGGCCCTCGCCAAAGGCGGAGAGCCACTTGATCGCGGCCTGCCCCGGCGGGGCAAGCGCTTCGCGCTCCGCCTGCGCCGCGCCGGGGGGACAGGCGGTCGCAAAGCCGATGTGGTGGAGCTCGTGGGAAAGCGTGTTCGAGAGCTTCGCCCGCGTGACGGCCGGGTCGAGCGCGAGGAAGATCGCCGGATCGGGCTGGCCGAAGACGAAACTGTTGGACCTGGGCTTGATGACCACGAAGATCTTGGCGCGGATCTCCGTTCCCGGGGGCAGGTAGGCGAGCGGCCGCGCGGCGGCTGCGTCGACGTCGACCTGCTTCCAGCTGGCCAGCGTGGAGGCGAGATCGTCCGCGCGCGCCACGAGGGCGGAGGACCGGACGAAGCCTCGGAATTCCTCGCGCGTGAAGGGGACCTTCATCGCCGCTTCGCGGGCCTCGAGCCGCCGAAATCCGTCGGTCTCGAAGAGCCGCTTCCAATCGGTGTCCTCGACGGGAGAGCCGGTCCCCTCCTTCCGGAGGATCGCGAGCACGGCTTCGGCTTCCCCCGCGTCCATCGACACGTGAAGGCGGGAGGCGTCCCCCGCTTGCGCCTTCGCGGAGGAGATCGCGAGCGCCAGGGCGAGCGGAAGCAATCGCGTCGCGTTCAAAGGGCCTCGGATCCGGGATGGGAGACGGCTTCGCTCCGGGCTCCCCCGGCCAGGGCGAAAGCGATCAGAGTCTCGCCCGTCAGGCCGGTCTCCTCCGCAAGGCCCTCGAGCAGCGGCGCCTCGAGTCGCGCGCAATCGATTTCCACCCGGCTCGACTCGATCTGCGATTCCGATGCCTGCGTGAAGCAGAGACGGCAGGGAGGCAGCGCGACGCCCTCGATGCGCACGGGTGGCCCGAAGGTGCGGCAGCTCACGGGCCGGAACGCGTAGAGCTCGCAACGGCCGGACGCGGGGTCCAGAGCCGGGCAGGCCAGGGCCTCGTGGCGGGCGAAGAAGGATTCGTTGCTCGCCTCGCTCGAAGAGAGGGTGCCCCGCCGGAGATCACCGGGGAAATCGACGGAGAGGCGTTTCGCCGCGTCCCGGGCTCGGGCCTCGAGCCGTTCGGCGCGGACGGGGTCGCGCGCGGCGAGCTCTCGCAATCCTCCTCGGAGCCGCAGGGCCTCGAGCTGCGTGATCGGGAAGGGGCCGACGCAGCATTCGGTGCAGCCGGGCCGGCAGGCCAGATGCGCGCCGGCCCGCTCGACCTCGACTGCCATGATCGCGTCGACGAAGGCGATCAGCCGGCCGTCGGCCCGCGCAAGGTCCATTCCTCTTCCACGCGGGTCCAGCCTATCCGACCCGCCCCGGCGCCGGGGCATCCGGGACGCCGAGAAAGCCAAGGCAGAGGCGCGCGAGCTCCGCGGTGAGCCGCTTGCCGGTTCCGAAGGGGTTCGGGTTTTCGGCGGAGAGCAGGAGCGCGTGCAGGGCCGAGCCCACGACCAGGAGCATAAACCGGATCGCCTTCGCCGGTTCCGGGTGGGTCAGCTCGCGTCCTCTCGACAGCAGAAGAATTGCGATTTGGCCGAACACCTCTTCGCTCAGCTGCCGGGCCCGGCGCCGAAATCGCCGGTCGGGCTGCGTCTCGGCGTAGGCGAGCAGGGCCGCGAGAAGCCCCCGGTGCAAGCGGTATCCCTTGACCATGCCGCCGACCAGGGCGTGCACCATCGGGGCCGTCGCGACGCCTGCCCACCTTCCGGGCTCGAGGACGCGCCGGTTCTTGTCGCGCGAGCGGGCGAAGAAGCGCTCGTAGACCGCGCGGATCAGGGCGTCCTTGTCCGGAAAGCGCCGGTAGACGACCCCGACCGAGAGGCCGGAGCGGGCCGCGATGGCGGGAACGGTGGCCGCGTCCAGGCCCTTTTCGGCGAGAACGCCTTCGGCCGCGTCGAGCAGGCGCTCGAGCGTCCGGCGGCTGCGCTGCTGCCGCGCGGGGCGGGCGTGGGGCCTTTCGGCGAGAGTCATCCGGACCTCCTTGACATCCGCCTGATTGAGAATCTATATTCACGTTTCAAGAATGTGAATTCAAGTTCGCAAATTCTCGAAAGGAGCAAGGCCATGGCGTTCGAAGTGGGTTTTCGCCTCGTCGGCGGCTCGAATCCCCTGATCCTGGTTCCCGCGCGGGTCAACGGCATCGGCCCCTTTCCATTCCTCCTCGATACCGGGTCGGGTCTCTGTCTTCTCTCGCCCGGGCTGGCCGGCCGGGCGAAGGTCGCCGCCGCGGGACGAGAAACCGCAACGGGAGCCGGCGGGCCCGTCGAGGTGGAGCTCGGCACGGCCGATGCGATCGCGGTGGGAGAGGCAGAGGTTCGGGGCGTTCCCGTGGCGATCACGGGCGAGCTCGGGCACTTAGGAGGTGCGGTGGGGGCGTCGATCGAGGGGGACGTCGGCTACGGGTTCTTGAAGTGCTTCCGGCTGACGATCGACTACGAGAAGAGCCGGCTGACGCTCGTCCGGCCGGAGGAAACGTCCGGGGACGCCGCGGCCGACGGACGGGTGCCGTTCCGCCTTGCTACCGAGGAGAAGCCGCTCGTCCTGGTCACGGTGTACCTCGGCGAGGAGGGCCCCTTCGAGTTCGCGCTGGACACGGGAGCTTCGATGACCATCGTCTCGCCGGAGGTCGCCAGGGGTCTCGGCGGCGGAGACCGCTGGCCCGCGCGCATGCTTGGCGGGGGAGGCCGGGTCGCCGGCCTTTCCGGCGCGGTGGCGAGGGTGCGAGTGGGGCAAGACGATGGCCGGCAGGTCGGCGTCGTGATCGGCCCCTTCCTGGGGCCTCTCGGTGAGATCGTGGGGACGAAACTCGACGGCATTCTGGGCTACAACTTCCTGCGGCAGTTCCGCTTGACGATCGACTATCCGGCACGGCATCTCGTGCTCGAGCCGCGAGCCGAATTCGCAAGGATCGAGAGGATCGAGAAGTGCGGGACCGCTAGCCCGGCAGTGGAGGCGCCGAGATGATCGGTCCGATCCGATTCCTTCTGGTCCTGTCCGCGGCAGGCGTGCGGCCGCCCCGTTCATGCCGCGGGAGCCGGCCTGCCGGCTGATAGCGAGACCGTCATCGCGACCCGTCGCGCGCTGACGCCGGTCCGGCCGGCTCAGTTCGTCGTCTTCTCGACGCCGCCGATCTCGGCCGATGTCGAGACGGTGAACTTGTGGTAGTCGCTGTATTCGCTTCGCGCGTCGAGGCGGCCGAGCACGAAGAAGAAGATCTTCGCCGCGCCGAGGAACCGCGCCTCGGCCGGCAGCCAGATCTCGTCGTTGACGCGGCGTCGCTGGAAGTACGCGCGGGCGCCCTTCTGCAGCCGGAAGACGCCCCCCGGGCCGACGGGCAGCGGGTCGAGCAGCTCGGCGTCGATCCGAACGAGCTGCTTTTCCTCCTCGTCGATCCAGGCGCGGCCGGC
This sequence comes from Acidobacteriota bacterium, assembly GCA_050257975.1. Taxonomy (GTDB): domain Bacteria; phylum Acidobacteriota; class Thermoanaerobaculia; order UBA5066; family Gp7-AA6; genus DATBFU01. The sequence goes on along the minus strand of JBLMXY010000163.1, from coordinate 3,015 downwards.
GAGCTTCTGGAGGACCTTGCCCCCCTTCGTCTGCGGGCGGTATCCCGCCTTCGGCCGAAACGTCACGAGGACGGCGCTGCGCCCGTCGAGGATCTCGCGGCCCGCGATCTGGATGTCGTCCATGCGGAAGAGCTCCTCGATGACCTCCCGCTCGCGGCGCTGGCTCTCCCGCTCCTTTTCGAGACGCTGTTGCCTCTGCTCGGGCGTCTCGGTCTCCAGCTCGATCCGCCGCCTCTCCATCTTCTCGTCGTGCTTGCGATCTTCCTCGGCCAGCTCCTTCGGGTCGACCGGCTTGCCGTTGACCCGGACGAGCCGGCGGTAGAGGCGCCCGAGCTTCGAGGAGGGATAGACCTCGTAGACCTCGGTCTTGCTGCTCTTCGGAACGCCCTTCGAATCGAGCTTGGTCTCGACGTGGTTCTCCGTGAAGGTGTACTCCGACAGGAGCGTCTCGTCGCTGTGGAGGCTGTCGCGCACGGCCTCCAGGAACGTCCGGGCGTCGGGCAGGGGCCGGGAGCTCGTGTCGGCGGCGGCCGCGGGGGCGCTCCAACCCAGGACGACGAGCGCGAGGAGAACGGGAAGCGCCGGGCGAGCGGGGAAGCCTCGGGACATCGTCCTGCAGAACGAAGCCGGCCGCCCTGCCATTCCCCCGCGGGGGCCCTCGCCTCGCCCGACGGGGCGGGAGGCCCCGCCCTGAAGGGAATAGGATTCGCAAAGCGCCTTCGGGCGGATTGCGGAGGAAGCCATCATGGCGAAGACCGTCGTCATCTTCGTGCTGCTCGGCGCCATTCTCGGCGCCGTCGCGGCCTCGTTCGTCGTACCGCCCGCGCTCGGCTGGTACAACGAGGCGGGATTCCTGTCTCAGAACGGGCAGGTTCAGGCGCTCGTCAATCTGCCTCAGGTCATCAAGTACACGACCGACCGGCTGCTCAAGGCGCAGGCGATCGGGGGCGGGCTCGGCGCCTTCACCTTCCTCGTTCTGGGCCTCGCCTCGGCCGGCCGGAGCCGGCGGCGGCGCGCGGCCGCGCCGGAGCCCGCGGCCCCCCGCCCGAACTAGCGCGTCTGGTTGGGCGGGTCGTCCCACATCTGGTGGGTGATTCGCCAGGACCCGTCGGGCTCTCGCCGGAAGAGGGTCAGGTTGGTTCCAGCGTTGAAGGACGTTCTTGCTTGCGCTCCCTTCCCCGTGATCCACGTCACGCGCGAGTGCCCGCGCGCGTACGCGAGGTCGCAGGAGCCTCCGATCTGATCGACCGTTTGTGTCAGCTCGGTGACGGTGACCGGGGGGCCGGGCGGGAACCAGAAGGCGCGCGCGGCCTCGATGCCGACCACCGGCTCGACGCCATGATGAGGCAAGAGCACCGCGTCCGGCGCGAAGAGACTCAGCACGCCCTCCGCGTCGCCGGCGAGCCAGGCCTTGCGGTAGGACTCCAGGACCGCCCGGATCTTGGCCTGGTCCGCGGCGGAGATTCCGCCGGGCTCCGCGGCGGGCAGGGCTGCCGCCGGCGCGAGTGCCGCCCCCATCGAAAACGCGAGCGGCAGGACTCCCGAGAGCTTCATCGTTTCCTCTCTGGTTTCGCCGGGCGCGCCGGCCTCAGCCCGGCGCCGGCAGGTCCGCGCGATTGCGCAATCGCATGACGGTCTGCAGCATCGTCGCGCAGAGGGCCTCCTTCGATTCGCGGCGCGCGAAGACGTCCGCCCGGCAGACGCTCAGGGTCTGTCCCGAGCGAAGCACCCGCGCCCGCGCGATCAGCAGGTCCCCCTTTGCGGGCGCGAGCAGATTGATCTTGTACTCGACCGACAGGACCGAATCGCCGGCGGCCATCAGGCTGAAGGCGGCGTAGCCGCCGGCGCTGTCCGCGATGGCCGCCGTGGCGCCGGCGTGGAAGAAGCCATGCTGCTGCGAGAGCCCTTCCCGGAACGGAAGCCGGATCTCGCAGAAGCCCGGCCGGACGTCCTCCAGGTGCGCGCCGAGCGTCTGCATCAACCCCTGCCGCGCGAAGCTCGCGAGCACGCGGGCGGCGAAGTCGGAGTCGGCGGGGGTAAAGACGGGCTCTTCGGGTCGCATGGCTTCGTCCCGAAGGACTCTACACGGGTTCGGGGAACGGTCACGCGCGAGAAAATCTTCGCGAAGGCGGCCGCGATTTCCGGCCCGGCCGAAAGCCGGGCGGCCGGGGACGATCGCGGATTTCGCGGGGACGAGAGGCCGCTTCCTTTCCGCTCGCGTCCGGGCGGCCGAGAAGCAATTCCGTTAGAGGATTGGCGCCGGAGGGAGAACCCATGCGTCAGATGTCGAGGGTGTCGTTTGCCGTTTCCCTGCTCGCGTTCGCCGGGCTGCTGCCCGCCCGGTCCGCCGAGAAGCCGGCGCACGTTCCGGTGCCTCCCGCGGCGCCGCGGCCGGAGGACGTGGCCTCGATCGACGGGATGATCAAGGCGTACTACGAGGTCATCTGCGGCCCCGCGGGACAGCCCCGGCAGTGGTCGCGCGACCGGACCCTCTACATCCCCGATCTGCGGTTCGTGGCCATGGGCGTGGACAGGGAGGGTAAGCCCGTTGCCCGCGTCCAGAGCCATCAGCAGTACGTGGACTCCTCCAACGCCTCCATGGTCGCCAGGGGCTTCGACGAGCGGGAGATCCACCGCGTGACGCAGAGGTTCGGCAACATCGCGCACGTCTTCTCGACCTACGAGACGCGCCATCAGCCCGGCGGCCCGATCGTCGGCCGCGGCATCAACTCGATCGAGCTCTTCTGGGACGGTAAGCGGTGGTGGATCGCCTCGGCGATCTGGGACGAGGAGCGGCCGGACAACCCGATCCCTAGAGAATACCTGCCCTAGCAGGGTGCTGAAAAATGGATGCGGGCGTCGTGTCCGAGGCTGTCGGCCGCAGGCGTTCGCTTCGCGAACGGCGGCCGAGAGTTTTCAATTTCCGGACCCCGACCCGCCTCTGTTTCGTATGCCACAGACGGCTCTCGGCTCTCGTTCGGGCGCGTCGAGCGCCCGCTCGAAAGTTTCATCGCT
>JBLMXY010000162.1:0-14839 GCA_050257975.1 Acidobacteriota bacterium | reverse complement strand
GCCATGATGGCGATGACGCGGGAGATTCGGTGTTTCATGCGTAGATCCTCTTGCGACGGGTCAGTTCCGCCGCATCCAGGAGGGCGCCCCCGTGATGCGGTCGATCTGGACCGAGAGGCCTCCGGTGAAGTTCCCCACGTTGTCGGTGATCCAGAGGGCCCCGTCCGATCCTGCCGCGATGCTGTAGGGAAAGCTGAACCGCGTGGGGGCGGGAAACCCCGTGACGACGCCCGCAGTCGTGATGCGGCCGATCTCGCCGTTTGAGCTCGGGATGGGAGTCCCAACTCCGGCGGGAAACGGGAACTCCGTGAAGCTTTGCGCGAAAACTGCGCTCGAGAGCGTCGCGACCAGTACGAGAGCCATCGGGAAACTCTTGCGAGTCGATGTCGGCGACGATCGCCTCATGCCGCCCTCCGATCAGACCCTTCCCTCCGCGGGGCCGTGCCGGCGATGCCCGCCCCCGGCAGCCCTCTCTGCTTGGACAGACGATCAAGCGATTCGTTTCATCACCTCTTGGCCCTTTCCGATCGGCAGGATGGCCGCGCCGGTCATTGCGAGACCGAAAAGTGCCGCAAGAGCGGTCATGCCCGTCGAATCGGAAGGAACGCCGCGCTGGCGACCAGCACGCCGAGAACCACGAGGAAGCCCGCCGAAAGCGTTGGGATCTGGCTGGCCGGGCCGGGACCGATGGGGGGCGTGACCGTCGGCGTGATGGTCGGCGGTGTCGCCGTCGCCGCGAGCGCCGGCTGTGCCGCGCCGACCGCGACGCGGCGCGGAACCGGGAAGTCCGTCATCGCACTGGCCGTCGTGATTCGCCAGATCCTTCCGGCGCGGTCTTCGGTGAACCAGGGGTTGCCGTCGGGCCCGGTCGTGATCTGCGCGCCGCCGGCCGGGACGTCCGACAGGGAGAACTGAGTAGTCGCTGGCCGGGTCGCGAGCGAGTCGCCGAGGTGCGCGAGCAGGACCAGGGCGAGGAGAGGGGTCCCTCGCTCGAAGGACGAGCCGGACGCTTGCCCTTCGCGACTTCGCGAGAGACGGGTGTCCTCGTTCCTGTCATCCGGTCACAGCCGTCGAATCAGAAAGATCGCCGCGCCAGCGAGCAGGAGGGCGAGGAGCACGAGGAGGGCCGGCGAAAGCGTGGGGATCTCGCTGGCCGGGCCGGGGCCGACGGGCGGGGTGACCGTGGGCGTGACGGGTGTAGTCGTCGCGGTCGGCGTCGGTGTGGCCGTCGGTTGGGCGGCCAGACTGTACCGGATGATCACCGGGCGGCCATGGTCCGTGAGCCAGAGATTGCCGTCGGGTCCCGTCGTGATGTATTCGGGACCGCTTCCCGACGGGTTCGCCGGCAACGGGAACTCGGTGATCGCCCCGGCTGTGGTGATCCGGCCAAGCTGGTTGCGCGAACTGCTCTCGGTGAACCAGAGCGCGCCATCCGGACCGGTGGCGATTCCCGCCGGACCGGCGTTTGTCGAGGGAATCGGAAACATCGTGATCACGCCGGCGGTGGTGATCCGGCCGATCTGATTGCTGCCGTTGTGCGTGAACCAGAGGGCTCCGTCGGGCCCCGCGGCGATCTTGCCGGGTCCGTTGAACGGACCAGGATTTGCCGTGGGGATCGGGAACTCGGTCACGACGCCGGCCGTCGTGATGCGTCCGATCCGATTCGCATTCGACTGGGTAAACCAGAGGTTCCCGTCCGACCCCGTAACGATCCACAGAGGCTCGGAGTTGCCCGTCGGAATCGGGAAGCCGGACACGCTTCCCGATGTCGTGATGCGCGCGATTCTGTTGGCCAGGGCGCCGGTCTCGGTGAACCAGAGGTTTCCGTCGGGTCCGGCGGCGATTCCATTCAGACCGCCGATCAATCCCGGGACCGGGAACTCCGTCAGGATGCCCGCCGTCGTGATCCGGCCGATCCGGTCCGTGCCGTTCTCCGCGAACCAGAGAGCATTGTCGGGGCCGACCGTGATCCCGATGGTAGCAAGGGTGTTGGTGGGATCGGCGATCGGGAACTCGGTCACGACGCCCGTGGTCGTGATCCGCCCCACGAGCTTGTCGAGGCTGTTGATTGCGGTGAACCAGAGGTTGCCGTCCGGCCCGGCGACGATGTCAAACGGGTTTCGGGCCGTCGTCGTCGGAAACTCCGTGACCTGCGCAGCGGCTTCGCCCGCGAAGGCCGTGATCGCGTAAGCGAGCAGGGCGCGCACCCACCCCATCGGCCCGATGAGGAATCGGGCCCGCGGGTCGCGGTGCACCGGCCTGATTTCCACGGTATTGCGTGCGTGCGCGGGAGCGGATGCCAGCCTATCGCGTCCGGAACCGGGAAGTGCGCTCGATTGCATTGCGACGTTACCCCTTTCGAATCAGCAGGATCAAGGCGGTGGCCTTCAGTTCCGCCGGATCAGGAAGAGCGCCCCGCCCCCAGGCAGGGCACGAGGAGGGCGAGCATCTCGGGCGCAAGGACCGGCACGACCTGCGCCGGCGCCGGGCCCGACCGGCGGCGTCAACGGTCGGCGTGGCCGCGGGAACGGTTGCCGTCTGCGTTGGCGCGGCCGGGGCGTTGGGGATCCGGCCAATCCGGTTGCCGTAAAGCTCGGTGAACCAGAGGGCGCCCTTCGGGGCCAGCGGTGATCGAATCCGGGAAGCTCGCTGCACTCGGGAGATGGAGCCGCCGCGCATTCGCCCTCCCTTTTGGACCTCTGACAGGTCCGGCGCCGATTTGTTGCGCGGGGGGAGTCGAACGCCCTACCGGGAGGCCGGAGCGAACCGGTAGACCTTGCCCTCCCAGACGACCACGACCCGGTCTCCGATCGCGGCAAAGCGGGCGAGCGCGGGAACTCGGGACAGCAGTTCGAGGCGACGATCGGCCCCGACGACCGCCACGGTTTCCAGATCCCCGTCCGGGTCGTAGTCCCGGTCCACCCATTCGCCTGCGATCAGCCGGAAGGTCTTTTCTCCGACCGTCTTCTGCCCGGAGCGCCGGACCTCGAGAGGCTCCTCAGGCGCCGGCGCGACGGAGGGCGCGGCGGGCGCCGCCTCGGGTGGGGCGGCGACCTCCTTCGCGGCAGGGGGGCCGGGAACTTCCGATTTCTCGGGCGGCGCCTCGGCCGCCGGGGGCTCGCGCGGAGCGGACGAAGAGGCCTTCGATCCGACCCGGACGCCGACGGCCGTCGCGAGGAGAATCCCTGCGGCGGCCGCGAGCCATGACACCGCCCGCGCCGGCCGCCGGGGAACCCCTCGCGCGCGCGCGAAAACCGCGACCGTCTCCCGGCACTCGCGGCATCGCGAAAGATGCTCTTCGACGCGCGCCCGTTCCTCGGGCTCGAGCGAGCCCTCCAGGAGGGCGCCCAGGGCGTCGAAGTCGGGGCTGCCGGCGGCATGGGTCATGCGTTCTCCTCGAAGCTCACCCTTCTTTGACAGGTCTCTCGCCGTTTCTTTCCACTTCCGGAGCCGCGGCGAGCAGGGCGGCCAGATCGAAATCGACGCGGGCGAAGTCGCGCCCGGCCGTTTTCGCCCCGGCCCGGGCTTCGATGTCCGCGCGCAGCGCGGCGCGGATTCTCGCCAGACGCCGGCTCAGGGCGGCCTTCGAGGCGCCGAGCGCCGCGCCGATCTCTTCCAGCGTCGATCCCTGCTCGTAGTAGAGCCGCAGCAGCAGGCGCGCGTCGACGGGCAGGGCGCGGAGCGCTTCCGAGACGATTCGCGCGAGCGCGCTCCGGTCGGGCCCGTCGGCTTCCGGCTCGGCGGCCCGGTCGCCGCCTCGCTCGAGGGGCACGATCCGGCCGCGCGCCTCGAGGGCGTTGGATGCGGTGTGCGCCACGATGGTCCCGAGCCACGTCCGCAACGTGCTTCGCCCGCCGAACTGGCGTATCTTGCCGCGCTGCCAGAGGTCGGCGATCACGCGCTCGGCGACGTCGCTCCCCGGCGGGTCGCGGCGCGCGCAGCGCAGGGAGAAGTCCCGGATGAACCCGAAGTGGAGCTTCGACAGCTCCTCCCACGCCGCGTCCTCGCCTGCCGCGCAGGCGCTCGCCAGATAGAGATCGTCCAGGGCGAGTCGGTCGAGGCGCGTTCCCGAGGCCAGAGCCTCGCGAACCCGGCTCTCGAACGCCCGCAGGTCGAGCGCGAAGCGCAGGCGGACACGGTCGAGGATCTCGGCGCGGATGTCTCCGGCCCGCTCGGCGCTCATGGCTCGCCGACCAGCGAGAATCCCGCCCAGCGCGCCGGATCGCGGAATCGGCGGCGCGCGGCGAGCTGCGCCGTCCGGAGCGCCCGCGCCTTGCCGAGGCCCGACCGAAGCGCCGCGTAGAAGCGATCCATCAGAAACGCCGTCGCGCGGTCGCTGACGTCCCAGAGGCTGACGACGATCGATGGGGTGCCGGCATAGAGAAAAGCCCGCGTCAGGCCCAGAATACCCTCCCCCGTGACTTCGCCGACGCCGGTCGAGCAGCCGCTCAGGACGACCAGGTCGGCATGCAGGTCGAGGCCGAGGATCTCGTCGGCGCGCAGGTACCCGTCCTCGCCCTCTCCGGCGGAGAGCAGCAGCGAAGAGGCGAGCGGCTGGCGGTCGGATACGAGCCCGTGGGTGGCGAAGTGGAGCACGTCCCGGCTGCCGCAGCGGCGCTTGAAGGCGGCTTCGGTTGCGCGCGCGCCCGTCAGCAGGGTGCGATCGCTGGCGGGGAAGTGGGAGGCTACCAGGGCGCCTTCCCGACGCGCTCCCTGAAGGCGCTCGAGGCCGGATCCTCGGGGAGGCACCGGATCCGCGGCGATCAGGACGCTCATCCGTTGCCTGGCCGGATGCCTCTTGTTCGCCGTGAAGCGGAGAACCGAGACGGAGGGGACGATGGCGATCGTGTGCCGCTCGAGGAGCGCGCGGCCCTTCGCGTCGAGGAGGGCGGGAAAGGGCAGCAGGGCGAGGGCGCCCTGCGGGGCGAGGATCACGAGGTCTTCGGGGGCGGTGGGGAGCCAGCGCGCCACCGGCTCGACGAGCAGGCGATCCAGCTCTCGAAGGGTCCGGCTGGCGCCAGTTCCCGCGCCCGCGGAGGCCTCGGTGCTCCCCATTGCCCGGAGAAGAGCCTGCGTGAGCGACACGATCCGTTTCCGGCCGACGTCGAGAGACGCCTCGTGGATTTCTCCCGCGGCCGTGACGGCCCAGAGGAGCAGGCGTTGGTCGGTCATGTGGTACTCGACGAGCGTCGCGCGCCGCTCGGCCATCGCGCTGCGGATCTCTCCCGCCGATGGCGCTTCCACGCTGACCAGGCTCGCGAGCTCGGGGTTGCGCGTCTTCAGCCGCGCGAGGGCGCCTTCCACTCCGCCCTCGGCGCCCCGGGCCGCCGCCGCGGAAGGCGCCTGCGCGAGCGGCTTCGCGCGGCTCTCCTCCAGGGCCGCTTGGACGCCCGCGAGCTCCCCGTGCTCCCCCGAGTGAGCCATTTCGGCCCTCTGCCCGAGCAAATCGGCGAGCGCCCGGGCCCGCGAAGCTTCCGCCGCCTCGAGGGCTTCTTCGGCGCGCCCGGCTCGGGTGAGCGCCACGGCGAGGTCGTCGAAGACCTGTCGTCTCTGCTCGAAGAAGCCGATCTTCCCCGGGTCGGTCCCGACGTTGGCTCGAAGATCGTTGATGAGCCGCGCGCTCGCGCGCAGCTCTTCGAGCGCCTCCCCGTCGCGGCCCAGAGCCTGGAGCGCGCGGGCGCGGTCGGCGCGAACCTGCCATTCGATGTCCGACATCTCGGCGGACCGGGCGAGGGAAAGCGCCGCGTCCAGGCGCGCGAGCGCCTCCCGGGGCCGTCCCCCGGAGAGCTCGAGCATGCCGAGCGTATCGAGGGCGTAGGCCTCGGGATCGGGCTCCCCGACCTCGCGGGCGAGCGCGAGACCCTCCTCCAGAGCGGCGCGGGCGCCCTCCGGATCCCCGAGCAGCATCCTCAGGTCTCCGATCTCGGCGAGCGTCCGCGCCGCCTCGGCCGAGCGGCGGAGCTTGCGCCAGACGGCGAGTGTCGCCTCGTACCGTCCGAGCGCCTCGCGCGGGCGCCCGAGGTGCGCGAGGCACACTCCGATGTTCCAGGTGGCGAAGCCGACCTGCGCCGTGTAGCCGATCCGCTCCGCCACGACGAGCGACTCCTGAAATCGCTCCTTTGCTTCGCCGTACTGCCCCTGGTCCATGAGAACCACGCCGATCCCGTTGAGGGTCTGGGCCTCTCCCTGACGGTCGCCGCCCTCCCGCCGCAGCAGGAGGGCTTCCCCGTACAAGGCGAGGGCCTCGGCATACCGGCCGCGCGCGCGGGCCAGCAGGCCCAGGGCGTTCAGCGTCTGGCCGATGGCGGCCGGATCGCCCTCTCCGCGCCGCACCGCGAGCGACCGCTCCATCCATCGCTGGGCCTCGCCGTAGTGGCCGAGGAAGCGATAGACGAGGCCGATGTTCATCGTTGCGACTCCCTCGAGGCGAGCCGACGGCGCGAACGCGTCGATCTCGAGCGCGCGCCGGTAGCTCTCGAGGGCGTCGGGGTATCGGCCCAGGCTGTAGTGGCAAAGGCCGACGTTGTTCCAGGCCATGGCCTCGCCGGCCGAGTCCCCGAGCCGCTGTCGGATCGCGAGGGCCCGAAGCTGGGTCTCCAGCCCGCCGGCCGAGTCGCCGGAGAGCCATTGCGCCCGGCCCAGTCCGTGCAGGGCATCGCCCGTCGCGCGCTCGTCGCAGAGCGCTTCGGCGAGCCGCAGCGCCGCGCGAAAGTGCTCCTCCGCCTCGGGACCGTTTCCCTCGCGATTGGACCGCTCTCCCGCCTCGAGCGCGGCCCGGAGCGCCCGAACGTCGGCGGCTTGATCGCCCGGAGCGATCCCGGGCGCGAGGGCCGCGCACACGGCGATCACGAGCGGGAAGGCCGCCCGGGTCAGGAGGAGACGTGGGACCACGGCGATAGTGTGAGGCCTCTGGCCGCCGCGTTCCAGAGGCGGGCGGCGCCGGCAGCGCGGCCGGGGAGCGCTTAACCTTTCGGAGCGCGCAGGATGGCGAGCGCGACGGCTTCCACGCCGTTGAGCACGAACTGAACGCCGATGACGGCGGTGATCAGTCCCGTGATCCTGGCCACGATTCGCTGGCCGGTCGCCGATTCGGGCCACTGGCCACGGAGCGGCGAGCAGGATTCCGAGCCGCGCTGACTTCACTTCGTCGGAGGAGAGCATCCTCGCGCCCTCCCCGCGCGTTCGGAGATTCGCCCGGGCAACCCCGTCCCGACGGCGCCTTCAATTCGCGCCGGGCCCGCTCCGGCGACGCGCTTCTTTGAATTCGCGGAGGCGGGCCTCGCAGGCTGCTGAAAAAGGGATGCGGGCGTCGTGTCCGGGGCTGTCGGCCGCAGGCGTTCGCTGCGCGAACGGCGGCCGAGAGTTTTCAGCCGGACGGGGACCCGACCCTGCTTCGTACGCCACGGCCGGCTCTCCGCTCTCGTTCGGGCGCGTCAAGCGCCCGCTAAAAGGTCTCATCGCTTCTCGACGATGCTCTCGCATCGCCGTCGTCGCGCTTCCTTGCATCGGACCCCCCGGCGCGCGTCACGCCGTCCCACACCCTTTCTCAGCAACCCGTTAGGGCCCGTACAGGAGAAGGTTGAACGCGTTGCTCAGGAACTTCGACATCTCGTCGCGGCCGATCTGGAGAGAGGGGCAGTACTGGTTCGCCGAGCAGCCGGCGATGATTCCCTTTGCCCAGAGAAAGTGGACGTGCTTGCAGTACGTGTCGGAGAGGAAGACGTCGGTGAAGTGGAGATTGGGACTGCCGGCGTCGCAGGAGTAGGAGAGCCCCGTCACCGGGTCGGGGCCGTAGGCGATCGGGACGGCCGCGCCGCCCGCCGGGGCGACGATCGCCTTCGCGATGAAGATGGCCATCTCGGCGCGGGTGGCGTTCTGCGAGGGGCAGTAGGTGGAGGGCCCGCAGCCGGAGGTCACGTTCTGGGCGAGAATGTAGTGGACGCCTCTGCAGAAAATGTCGGTGGGTGAGACGTCCGCGAACAGGGAGATTCCCCCGCTTGCGCAGTTGTAGAGCTGCCCGCCGGCCAGGCCGCTCACGGGCAGGCTGGTTCCGCCGGCGAGACCTCGCGCGATGAAAATCGCCATCTGCGAGCGCGGGACCGGGTCGTTCGGGCAGTACCGCGTCAGCGTGCAGCCGACCGTGATCTGGTTGTGGAAGATCGTCTCGATCTTCCGGTAGAAGGCGTTGCTCCGAAGCACGTCGGTGAAGCTGTCGCCCAGGTGCAGGATCCAGGTCTTCGGCGGGGTCGCCGTGTTGATGGTTTCCAGGAAGGTCGCGTCCCAGTGGGTCGCGGGGCGCGGCGACGCGGAGGACACGAACATCGTGTAGCAGTCGGAGGCCGAGGCGCAGCTCTTCGAGGCGCCGGGGACCACGATCCCGTAGTTTGCGAGCCCGTCAACGAGCGAGTAGGTCGGCCCTGCGGGCCCGGTGAAGCTCGATGCAACGCCGCTCGCGTCCACCGCCGAGGCGCCGAGGTTCTTCCAGGAAGGCTCGACCGACGCGGTTTCCCCGGGCTCGAAGACCCCGTTGCCGTCCGATCCGGCGCCGGCGGCGGTGTCCACGTTCAGGGCGAACGGCGCGAAGGGGGGCGGAGTCGGCGTAGGGGTCAGGGTCGGCGTGCGGGTCGGCGTCGGCGTGTCGGTTGGCGTGGCGGTCGCGGTCGGCGTCGGAGATGGAGTGATCGTCGGCGTCGGCGTCGGAGTTGGAGTCGGCGTGTCCGTTGGGGTGGCGGTCGGCGTGTGCGTGGGCGTCGGAGTTTGAGTGGGCGTCGCGGTCGGCGTCTGCGTCGGGGTATCGGTCGGAGTCGGAGACGGGGTGACGGTCGGCGTTGGCGTCGAAGTCGGCGTCTGCGTTGGGGTCGGGGTGAACGTGGGCGGTGTGCCAGACTGCGGCACCGCCACGGCCCCGATGGCCCAGAGCTTGTTCGTGCCCAGAGCCCAGGACATCGTGACGGAAGGCGCTCCTGCCGCGGTGCTTCCGCCGCCGAAGATCTCGCTCGCCCCCGCCGACGTCAGGAGGTTCCATTGCTGCGTCTGAGAGCCCGAGGGCGTGATGCTCGTCGCGTCCCCGCGCACGGCGACCGTGTCGAGGACCAACGATCCGGCCGAGCTCGCCAGGGTCACCGTGGCCGGGGACGAGTTGACTCCATTGGCGTTGTTGCTCGCGAAGCCGAGCAGGCTCGTGTCCTGGGTCGCCCCGGTCAGGGAGACCGATCCGGCCACGCAGCGGTTGGACGCAAGAAGGTTCACCGTGATGGTGTCGGTTCCCGAGGCCGGGTTGGCGAGTGCCCAGATCTCCGCGCGCACGACGGGGCCCACTCCCTCCGACTGACCGCCGATGAAGGTCAGGGCCTGAGCGCCATAGGTGACGGAGGAGACGGTGGTCGTTCGGGTGGACACGCCCACGAGGAGCATCCGGTTCGCTCCCGCGGAGACTGTGTGGCTCCAGGCCAGCGTGTTGACGTTGGCAGCGCCGGAGGAGGCGCTGGCGGCCGAATCGAAAACGACCTGGGCGGCAAGCGGCGCCGGCAGGATGAGCGCGGCCAGAAGCGCGGCCAGCCCGGCGGCTCTCTGGACCGGCGCGGCAGACCAAGATCCGGGACCACGAGGAATTCGCGCGGCGTCCTCCCGAATTTCTCCCTGTTCTGAACGCGAAAGTCTTGGAAGCAGGATAGATCCTGACCAGCGGGACGTCAACCTCATTCTGCGCAAGAATCGACCTCGGGCTACAATTCGCCGCCTCCATGGACTTCCTCCGGATCCGCGGCGCGCGGCAGCACAACCTGCAGAATCTCTCCCTCGACATCCCGCGCAACCGCCTGGTCGTGATCACGGGCGTCTCCGGGTCGGGCAAGTCCTCGCTCGCCTTCGACACGATCTTCGCCGAGGGCCAGCGCCGGTACGTGGAGTCCCTCTCCGCCTACGCGCGCCAGTTCCTGGAGCAGATGGAAAAGCCGGACGTGGACTCGATCGAGGGGCTCTCCCCGGCCATCTCGATCGAGCAGCGCACGACGTCCAAGAACCCCCGCTCGACCGTCGGCACCGTCACGGAGATCTACGACTACCTGCGCCTGCTCTACGCCTCGATCGGGCAGCCGCACTGCCCCAAATGCGGCCGCCCCATCCAGGCTCAGACGGTTCAGGAGATGGTGGACCGCGCGCTGCGCCTGCCGGAGGGAAGCCGGTTCACGGTGCTCGCCCCGTTCGTCTCGGGCAAGAAGGGCGAGTACAAGAAGCAGATGGCCGAGATGCTCAAGGAGGGCTTTCTCCGGGCGCGCATCGACGGGGCTCTCTACGATCTCGACCATCCGCCGGAGCTCGACAAGCAGAAGAAGCACACGATCGAGCTCGTCGTGGACCGGCTCGTGGCGAAGCGGACGGACGACGAAGACTACCGCAAGCGTCTGGCCGATTCGATCGAGACGGCCACGCGGGTGTCGGGCGGCCTCGTCACGATCGCCGTGTCCGATGGCCCCGAGGAGGTCCTCTCCGCCAACTACGCCTGCCCGGACTGCGGCACGTCGCTGACGGAGATCACCCCGCGCCTCTTCTCCTTCAACTCGCCCTACGGGGCCTGTCCCTCCTGCTCGGGCCTGGGCACCATCCTGAAGGCCGATCCGGAGCGCCTGGTCGTCGCGCCGGAGAAGTCGGTCGCCGACGGCGCGATCTCGATCCTGAAGCCCGGCTCCACCAACTGGCGAGCGCGGCAGATGGCGACCCTCGCGAAGCACTACAAGTTCCGTCTCGACCAGCCCTTCTCGAAGCTGCCCAAGGCGGCGCAGAAGGTCATCCTCTACGGCTCGGGCGAGGACGAGATCCGCTTCTCCTACGTGGCGGAAAAGGGGGAGTACCACTGGCGGTCCTCCTTCGAGGGGCTCGTGCCGATGCTCGAGCGGCGCTACCGCGAGACGGAGAACCCGGAACACCGCGCCGAGCTGGAGGCCTACATGTCGGCCGAGCCGTGCCCGTCCTGCAAGGGGCGCAGGCTGAAGCCCGAGGCGCTGGCGGTCAAGGTGGGCGGGCGGTCGATCGACGAGGTGGCCTCCGACACGATCGCGGAGTCGGTCGAGTTCTTCGGCGGCCTGCGGGTGACCGCGCGCGAGCGTGAGATCGCCGGCAAGATCCTGAAGGAAGTGAGCGACCGGCTGGGCTTCCTCGCCAACGTCGGGATCGGGTACCTCTCGCTGTCCCGGGCGGCGGCGTCGCTCTCCGGCGGCGAGTCGCAGCGCATCCGGTTGGCGACGCAGATCGGATCCAAGCTGATGGGCGTGCTCTACGTCCTGGACGAGCCCTCGATCGGCCTGCATCAGCGCGACAACCGCAAGCTGATCGACACGCTGCTTTCGATGCGCGACCTCGGCAACACCGTCGTCGTGGTGGAGCACGACGAGGAGACGATCCGATCGGCCGACTGGGTGCTCGACCTCGGCCCGGGCGCGGGCGTGCACGGCGGCCGCCTGGTGGCGCATGGCCGGCCCGAGGAGCTCGCCGCCTTTCCCGAGTCGCTGACCGCGAAGTACCTCGCGGGCGAGCTCGAGATCCCGACACCCGAGGTCCGCCGAGCCGGGTCGGGCAAGGCGATCGTCGTGCGCGCGGCGCGCGAGCACAACCTCCAGGGGATCGACGTCCGCTTTCCGCTCGGCGTCATGACGGCGGTCACGGGCGTCTCGGGCTCGGGCAAGTCGACGCTCGTCAACGACATCCTGTATCGCTCCCTCGCGCGAGCCCTGCACGGCGCGACCGAGCGGCCGGGCCGCCACGACCGGATCGAGGGGCTCTTCGAGCTCGACAAGGTCATCAACATCGACCAGTCCCCGATCGGCCGCACGCCGCGCTCGAACCCGGCGACGTACACGAACGTCTTCAATCCCATCCGCGAGCTGATGTCGCGCACCCCCGAGGCGCGCGCCCGGGGTTACGCGCCCGGACGGTTCTCCTTCAACGTGAAGGGCGGCCGGTGCGAGGCCTGCGGCGGAGACGGGCAGATCAAGATCGAAATGCACTTCCTGCCCGACATCTACGTCACCTGCGACGTGTGCGGAGGCAAGCGCTACAACCGCGAGACGCTGCAGATCCACTACAAGGGCAAGTCGATCGCGGACATCCTCGCGCTGACGGCCGAGCAGGCCCTGGAGCTCTTCGAGAACATCCCGGCGGTCGCGACCATCTGCCGCACGCTGGTGGACGTGGGCCTCGGCTACATCCAGCTCGGCCAGTCCTCCACGACGCTCTCGGGAGGCGAGGCGCAGAGGGTCAAGCTCGCCCGCGAGCTCGCGCGGCGCTCGACGGGGCGGACCCTCTACCTCCTCGACGAGCCGACGACCGGGCTCCACTTCGACGACATCAAGAAGCTGCTCGGCGTGCTGCGCTCCCTGACGGAGAAGGGCAACACCGTGATCGTCATCGAGCACAACCTCGACGTGATCCGCACCGCGGACTGGGTGCTCGACCTCGGCCCCGAGGGAGGGGACGGCGGCGGCCGGATCGTCGCGGAGGGAACGCCCGAGGATGTGGCGCAGGTGCGCGGCTCGCACACCGGGGCTTTCCTGCGCCGGGTGCTGGGCGGCGAGAGGCGGCGAGCGCGGGCGTGAAAGGGGCGCTTCTCGCGGTCCTCCTCGCGGCGGCGGCGCCGGCCGCGCCCGCCCGGCAGGCCACGCCGCCCCCGGCCCGCAGGGCCGCTCCCGCCGCGCGTCCGACACCCTTCCGGCCGCCGCTCGACTTCACCGGCGTCTGGGTCCTCGACGAGAAGGCGAGCCGGAACGTGGCCCCCGCAATGAGCGGCGAGATCCTGAACGTCCGGCAGACGGGAAACGAGATCTGGATCTCGCCGATGAATCCATCCAGGAGCCACCTGCTCTCCGAGTCGATCGTCGTGGACGGGCGCCCCTACGAGAAGACGCTCGGCAACTCGGGCAAGGGGATCCTCGTCGCGCAGTGGGGGACCGACCGCAAGTCGCTCTGGTTGGAAGTCACCGCGGGGCCGGAGTCGAATCCGCGCCAGGTCGTGCAGCGAAGCATCTGGAAGCTTTCCGCGGACCGGCGTACCTGGGTTCGCCAGAGCGTCTCGATCCAGGACGGAAAAACGCGCGACGCAACCCTCGTCTTCCGCCGCCGGATCGCCTCGCCGGCGCCGACGCCGACGGCACGGCGTGCCTCGCCGTAGCCGAGCAGGACTCCTCGGAATGGGCGGATCGAAACGCGCCGAGACCGGCTAGACTCCCGCTCCGTGTCGAGCCTCTCGCCCGAGCCCTGGCGCGTCAAGGTCGTCGAGCCGATCCGGCGGATCGGGCGCGCGGAGCGCGAGGACCGCCTGCGGCACGCCGGCTACAACGTCTTCGGAATCGCTTCCGAGGACATCTACATCGACCTGCTGACCGACTCGGGCACCTCGGCCATGTCCGACTCGCAGTGGGCCGGGCTGATGCGCGGGGACGAGTCGTACGCGGGCGGCCGCAACTTCTACTTCTTCGAGCAGACCGTCCGCGAGATCTTCGGATTCCCGCACGTGATCCCGACCCATCAGGGCCGCGTCGCCGAGAACCTGCTCTTCTCGACGGTCTTGAAGCCCGGCGACATCGTGCCCAACAACACGCACTTCGACACCACGCGCGCCAACGTCGAGGTCAACGGGGGCGTGGCGCTCGACTTCGTGATCCCGGAAGGCAAGCAGGCGCGGACGCGCCACCCGTTCAAGGGGAACATGGACCTCGGCCGGCTGGAGCGGTGCCTGGCGGAGAACCCCGGCCGGGTGCCGCTCGCGATGCTGACGATGACGAACAACTCGGGGGGCGGCCAGCCGGTCTCGCTGGAGAACGTGCGCGGCGTCCGCGAGGTCTGCCGGCGCCACGGCGTTCCGCTCTTGATCGACGCATGCCGCTTCGCCGAGAACGCGTGGTTCATCCACGAGCGCGAGGCGGGGCAGTCGGTCCGCTCGGTCGCGGAGATCGTCCGCGAGGTCTTCTCGCTCGCCGACGGCTGCACGATGAGCGCGAAGAAGGACGGCCTGGCCAACATCGGCGGCTTCCTCGCCCTGCGCGACGAAACGTGGGTCGAGAGGCTCAAGAACAAGCTGATCCTGATCGAGGGATTCCCGACGTACGGCGGCCTCGCGGGCCGCGACCTCGAGGCCGTCGCGCTGGGGTTGCGCGAGGTGCTGAACGAGGAGTATCTGGCGTTCCGGGTCGGCCAGGTCACGGCCTTCGGCGAAGCCCTCGCCCGCGACGGCGTGCCGGTGGTCGAGCCCATCGGCGGACATGCGGTCTACATCGACGGGCGCGCCTTCGCGCCGCACCTGCCGCCCGAGCAGTACCCGGGGCAGGCGCTGACCGTGGCGCTCTATCTCGAGGGCGGGATCCGCGCCGTCGAGATCGGCGGCGTGATGTTCGGAAAGCCCGACCCGGAGCGTCCGGGCCGCGAGATCCTCCCGGACCTCGACCTGGTGCGGCTCGCCGTGCCCCGCCGCGTCTACACGAACACGCACCTCGAGTACGTGGCCGAGGTCGTCCGCGGCATGCGCCGCTCTCCGCAGAACCTGCGCGGGATCCGCATCGTGCATCAGGCGCCCGTTCTCCGGCACTTCACGGCCCGCTTCGAGCCGATCTGACGCAAACACCGGCCCTTCTGCGGACCCGGGCCCGGCGATTCCCGGCTACAATTTCTCCTTCCGTGATCACCGGCTACAACACCGACGTCAAGCACCGGAACCGCGTCTTCCATGTGCAGACGGAGGACAAGGGCGCGAGCAACCCGTGCGTCGAGTCCCTGATCTACGTCGGGGGGGAAATCCTCGCGACGCGCCGCGTGTCCTACGCCGAGCTGCTCCAAAACGGGCGGGACGACC
>JBLMXY010000161.1:0-5555 GCA_050257975.1 Acidobacteriota bacterium | reverse complement strand
CGAGTTGCGCCCGCACGTTGACCTCGGGGTCGTTGGAGCGCCAGAGCCCTTCGTGATTGGCCCAGCCCATGACCGTCGGAAGCCCCGTGTGCGAGGAGATGCGCGCGAATTCCTGGTACGGGTCGCCCGTGGCTTCGAGAAGGACCGAGCGGCCGGCCGCATTCTTCTCGAGCCAGACGACCGCCGCCGCGTCGCCGGGGTTGCGCCGGGCGAGCGCCGGCAGCGCGTCGAGCGAGAAGGCGCCTTCCCGCTGGCGCAGGCGCGAGATCGCGGCGTTGGCCGGGTAGAGCAGGGCGAGGGCGGCGCACGCGACGGCGGCGGCGCGCAAGAGGCGCCCTCGCGTTCCCGCTTCACTCCACACCCGGCCGGCGAAGACGACGACGGCGATCCCGAAGAGGGGCCAGGCCTGGTGGTAGAACTTGAAGATCGTATTCATGCGCTGGAGCTTGTCGCCGTAGGAGTCCTTGAAGTAGATGAACTCGCAGCCGCCGATCATCGCGAGCGCGAGCAGCAGGAGGAAGGCGGCGAAGAGGAGCGATCGCCCGGGCTCCTCCGGCGAGCGCCACTCTCGCGCCGCCCGCGCGACCACGAGGGAGGCGAGGAACATCAAGGCCAGCAGGGCCGGCTTTCCGAGGACGAATGCCGCGAGAAGCGCCGCGCCGGCCGAGCCCGCCAGAAAGAGGTCCCGCCGCCGGCGCGCCGGCTCCTCCATGGCCGCCGGAGGCCAGAGCGCGGCGACGCCGACCGCGAAGAAGAGCCCCCACACGCCGAGAAACTCGAAGAGGCCCGACTTCTGCGTCGTCCAGCCGAGCCCGAGGTAGGGAAGCGAGTACGTCCGGGAGTAGGGACGGAAGAGGAGCAGCGCTGCCAGGACCGTGGCCGCGCCGGCGAGGGCGCCGCGAAGGACGCCTGTGAGGCGAGCCGGGGTTCCGGCCGCCGGGCGCGAGAAGGCCGCGGCGAAGACGAAGGCGATCGCGACCGACGGAAGGTTCCAGGTGTTGGCGGCGACCGCGGTGCCGGCGACCAGCGCCGCGAGAAGGTACGCGAGCGCGGGTTTCCACCGGGCCTCGTCGGGAATCGGCTCCCGCTCGAAGAGGCGGTGCGCGAAGACGAAGGCCGCCAGGTAGTAGGGAAACGCGAGCAGATGCGGGTGCAGGTCCGCATGGAAGAAGGTGAAGAAAGGGAATTCGTTGATCGTGTCGCCCGCCGCGATCACGCGCGAGGCGTGCCAGTAGTCGAAGCCCCGGTCGAAAGGCGCCTTGACGGCGTCGATCGCCCCCTGGACGTTTCCGGCGAAGACGGCGACCGCTCCCGAGGCCAGCGCCGCGGGGCGGCTGCCGCCGCACAGGCGCGCGCCGAGACTCGCGGCGGCGCAGAAGGAATAGCCGGCGAACGTCGCGACGGACAGGTTGTAGGAGACAAACGGCGTCACCGAGGAGAGCTTGGCGAGCGAGGCCGCCAGAAGATAGCCCCAGTAGTAGTAGTTGATCGTCTTGCCCGACATCCACGGGTCGAGCGGCGGCATGGCGCCGTGCCGCGCGATCGAGTTGAAGAAGGCCAGGTCCATGAACTTCTCGGCGCCGAGGATCTCGGGAACGGCCGCGCGGATCACGAGGAAGACCCCCGCGGAGCCCCAGAAATAGAGCGCGCCGCGGGATTCGTCGGGGCCCCAGAAGCGAGGCCTTGCTCCTTTGGCCCGGGTCTTGCGATGGACGGCGTAGGAGGCCGCCGCCACGAGAAGAAGCGCGAAGAAGAGCAGCCGCCGCTCGAAGGGAATGCGCGGCAGGAGCGTCCCCGCCCACGCGACGTACGCCACGAGAGCGAGTCCGACCGGGCGTGACAGGAGCGCCGCGTCGCGCCGGTTGCCGAAGAAGAGCCGCAGGATCGGCAGAGCGGCGAGGCCGAGCGCCTCGACCGCGAGCACCCATGCCAGAATGTCGCGCACGCTGCGCAACAGTGTAAGGGAGAAGCCGCCCGCGATGCCGCTCGACGAGTACCGCAAGAAGCGCCGATTCGACGTGACGTCCGAGCCGGAAGGCGGGAAGGCCTCGGGCCGGCGCGCGCGCCGCAAGCTCGCCTTCGTCGTGCAGAAGCACCGCGCGACGGCGCTCCACTACGACTTCCGCCTCGAGTGGAACGGCGTGATGCTGTCGTGGGCCGTCCCGAAGGGGCCGTCCTTCGATCCGGCCGTCAAGCGCCTCGCGATGCAGGTCGAGGACCATCCGATCGAGTACAACGAGTTCGAGGGGATCATCCCGGAGGGCGAGTACGGCGGCGGCACCGTGATGATCTGGGACAACGGCACGTGGACGCCGGAGATGGAAGACGTGGACGCGGCCGTGAAGAAAGGCGACCTCAAGTTCACGCTCGACGGGAAGAAGCTGCACGGCGGATGGGTCCTGGTGCGCACGCGGGGCAGAAAGGGCGACGGCCGGCCGGCCTGGCTCCTGATCAAGCACCGCGACGAGTGGGCGAGCACCGAGGACATCGCCGAGCTCGCGCCGCGCTCGGTCGTCTCCAATCGGCTGCTGATCGAGATCGCCCGGGACGAAGGGGGCAACCTCGAAAAGGCCGCCGACGGCGACCCGCCCGCGCTGCTTCGCAAGATCCTGAAGAACCCGGATCTGCTTTCTCCCGCGAAGAAGACGAAGAAGAAGTCCGTCTGGCACTCCGGCAAACGCAAGGGCGGGATGTCGTGAGGAAGAGGCCCGGGGCGAGGACGTTTCTTCTTCCTTTTCTACGAGGAGGGACAATGGCGACGGCGCTCCGCCCCCTCTCCCTCCGGGAGAGGGTTGGGGTGAGGGCGTGACTTCGCGCATCCCCTTCCGCGTCCGCCCGATGCTGGCAACCCTCGTCGAAAAGCCCTTCCACAAGCCGGGCTGGGTCTACGAGGAGAAATACGACGGCTATCGGATCCTCGCCTACAAGGAGGGCAAGCGCGTCACTCTTCTCTCCCGAAACGGCAAGGACCGAACCGAGTCTTTCGCCGACGTCGCGAAGGCGATCGGGACGCTCCCGGACACGACGCTTCTTCTGGACGGCGAGGCCGTCGCCTTCGACCGCCACCTCGTCTCTCGCTTCCAGCTCCTCCAGAAGGGAGAGGTCCCCGTCGTCTACGCGGTCTTCGACTGCCTCTACCGCAACGGGCGGGATCTGCGCGAGGAGCCGCTGGCCGTCCGCCGCGCCGCGCTCGAAGAGGCGATCGGGAAGACGCCTCACCTCTTCCCCTCGCGCCGGCTCGGGGACAACGGCCTGAAGGCCTTCGACCTCGCGCGCAAGAAGGGCTTCGAGGGCCTCGTGGCGAAGAACGGCGAGGCCCCGTACTACGAGGGCCGCTCGACGCAATGGCTCAAGGTCAAGGAGCACCAGGAGGAGGAGCTCGTGATCGGCGGGTACACCGAGCCAGCCGGCACGCGGTCCTACTTCGGCGCGCTCCTTCTCGGGGCGTTTCGCGGCGGCGAGCTGCGCTACGTCGGAAGCGTCGGGACGGGCTTCGACCAGAAGGCTCTCGCCACGCTCTACCGCGGCTTCCAGCCTCTCGTGCGAAAGACCTCGCCCTTCTCGCCTTCGCCCAAACTCAAGGGCGCGACCTGGCTCGCCCCGAAACTCGTGGCGCAGGTCTCCTTTCAGGAGTGGACCGACGACGGGAGGCTGCGCCAGCCGGTCTTCCTCGGGCTTCGCGACGACAAGACGCCCCGCGAATGCCTGCTGCCGGAGCGCTTTTCATGAGCCCGAAGAAAGAGAAGAAGAAGAAGAAGGATTCCCTGGAGCTTCCCGAGGTCTCGCTTTCGATCTCGAACCCCGACAAGGTCTTCTGGCCCGAGGAGGGCTACACCAAGCTCGACCTGATGCGCTTCTACATGGAAGTCTTCCCGAAGCTTCGGCCCTACGTCGAGGACCGCCTGCTCTCGCTCGAGCGCTGCCCCGACGGGTTGAAGGGGGAGTGCTTCTACCAGAAGGAGAAGCCCAACGGCATGCCGCCCGACACCCCGACCGAGCGCATCCAGCACGAAAAGGGCGCGACCAACTACGTCGTCGGCGGCAAGCTCGCCACACAGCTCGCGCTGGTCAACCTCGGATGCATCGCGGTCCACGTCTGGAACGCGCGGCGGCAGAGCCCGCGCAAGCCCGACTGGGTCTGCTTCGATCTCGATCCCGATACCGGGCTCTTCGCCGACGCGGCGCGCGCTGCCCTCAAGTTGAAGGAGGCGCTCGACGCCGTGAAGCTGACATCCTTCGCCAAGACCTCCGGCCAGAAGGGCCTGCACGTCTTCGTGCCGATCCGCCCCGGACCGGATTCCGACGAAGTGCGCGAGTTCGCCGACCGGCTGGGTCACCGGCTGGCCCAGGCTTTTCCAAAGGAGCTGACGATGGAGACGCGCATCGCCGCCCGCAAGGGCCGCGTCTACCTCGATCCCTTCCGAAACGGCTTCGCGCAGACGGTCGTCTCGCCTTACTCCGTCCGCCGCGCCCCGAAGGCTCCCGTCTCGACCCCGCTCGCCTGGTCCGAGGTCAAGCCGACGCTGACCCCGTCGGACTTCAACCTCGGCAACTTCGCCAGGCGTCTCGCGAAGAAGGACCCCTGGGCCGACTTCTTCGAAAGCCGGCAGGGGCTCAAGGAAGCGATGCGGGCGGTGCGGGGGATCTGAGGCAAGCGCCGGTCAGCCGTGACCCGGGCGCGAATCCGCAGAAAGAACGATCTCGCGACGACCCGGGGGGCATCACCTCGCCAATCGCGTCGCTCACAGCGGGAGGCCGAGAGTGATTCGCACCGCGTCCTCGACATCCCGCAGCTCGTTGCGCCTCAGAGCACCGATCCGTAACTTGAGCCGTGGCTTGTCGATCGAACTTCACGGGGGCGAGCCGAGCAGCCGAAAGCCTTGCCTCGAGAAGTCCGTGTCGAAGGCGAAGACGGTGTCGATGGCGCGTGCTTTCATGACGAGGAAGCTCACCTGGTCGACGAAGCTCACGCGGTGGCGCGCCCGCCGGGAAAACAGGCGAACGGCCTCGGTGTGGAGCGCCGAATCGACCCAGACGACTTCGAAGCCGGCGCTGTCCCGCGCGAGCCGGACTGCCGCCGCCGCTCCCAGACGGTGATCCACGAGCGCCAGGGACTCGACGAGCACGTAGTTGTGGGTGAGGAGCGCTTCGCCTTCCGAGAGAAGCGCCTCGAAGAGATCCTTCGCCTCCGCATGCCGCCCGTCCGCCCGGTCAGCGAGGGCATAGATGGCGGACGTGTCGAGAAAGATCACCGGCGGGTTTTCTTCCGAAGGGCCTCGGCCAGGGCCTCGTCGTGCCGCTCGGAGACGGGCGCGAGTCTCTTCTGATCGGACCGTCCCGCTCCGACGAACGAAAACCGGCGCAGGCTCCTTGGCGGGCGTCGCTTGCCCGCGCGCGGGCCGAATGTCTTGCTCAGGCTCTCGCGAATGATCGACGCCATCGACGTGCCCTGGTCATACGCCCGGCGTCTCAGGGTCGCGTACAGTGCCTCGTCCAGTTGGACCTGCGTGCGTCGCATCCGTCGAGTCTACATCATGTAAGCATGATGCAAGAAG
>JBLMXY010000160.1:0-25305 GCA_050257975.1 Acidobacteriota bacterium | reverse complement strand
GAGCGCCTGGCGCCCCTCGTCGCCGCCGCCGCCGTGGCGGCCGCCTTCGCCGCCACGATGGCCGGCGCGGCCGGCTCGACGGACCTGCTCTTCTTCTGGGGGCCCAAGGCGCAGGCCTTCGCCTCGGCGCGCACGATCGACGCCGCGTTTCTCGCGAGCCCCCGCGCCTCCTACATGCACCCGTACTACCCGCCGCTCGTGACGAACCTCTACGCGTTCGCCTCGATCGCCGCAGGCCGCTTCGCGTGGGGCGCGGCGACCCTGACCTTCCCGATCCTCATTGCCGCGCTCGGAATCGCTCTTCCCTGCCTGCTGCGCCTCTCGGAGCGTCCCGTCGCCCCGCGGGCCGTGTCGGCGCTCGTCGTCTCCGCCCTGGCGCTTCTCGGCTTCGAGTCGGAGATGGCGGGAAACGCCGACCCGTGGCTCCTCCTCTTCGAGATCCTCGGTCTCGCGCTCCTGCTCGCGCCGGCGCCTCATCCGCCGCAACGGCTCCTGCTCGCCGGCCTTCTCTTCGCCGGAGCGGTTTGCGCGAAGGTCGAGGGATTGCCCTTCGTCGTGGCCGCCGTCCTCTTCTTCATCGCCTTCGACGGCTCGCGGTCCCGGCTCGCCGGAAGGCTCGGCCTGCTTCTCGCGCCCGCCGCCGCCTCGCTCGGCGCCTGGTTCCTGTTCGGCCTGTCCCGCAAGGCCTTCGCGCGTTACGGCGAGTACGGAAGCCTCCTGGAGCTGCGGTGGGACCGCTTCGGGCTCGTCCTGGCGACGATCGGGCGATCCTTCTGGGGCGCCGGCTTCGCTCTCCCCTACCTCGTGCCTCTGGCCGTGCTCCTGCTCGCTCGAGCCGGCATTCGTCGGCTCCCCCTTGCCGTCGCGGCGGCCCTCGGGGCCTTCCTCGCGGCGACCTACATGCTTCCCGTGCGCGATCCCGTCTCCTGGATCGGCTGGTCCGCCGCCAGGACCTTCTCGCCGGTCGCGGCGCTCCTGGCGTTGGCGCTCGGGGCGCGGCGCGGCCAGGCGAAGTACGCGATGGCGAGAAGCAGCGAGAGCCCCGAGATCCAGAGCCCCGCAACGAAGGATCGAGGCCAGTAGCGCAGCACGGCGCGGTGCCTGCCGGCCGGGACCTCGAATGCGAGAAATGCCCGGTTGTACGCCAGAAGCGGCCGCTCCGCTCCGTCCACCGTCAGGCGCCAGCCGGGCCAGCCCGTCGTCGACGTCGCGATCAGGGCCTCCTCTCGAGCCTCGATCTCGGCTTCCACCCTCTGGGCCGAGTAGCTCACGATGGCAACACTCGCCCTTCCGTTGCTTCTCTCGGGCGCCTCGGGCCCTTCGACGACTCCCTCCTGCGAGAAATCGACGATCTCGGAGAGACGCTCGCGCTGCCGGTCCGGATCGCTCAGCGGGATGATCTTCCCGGGCACGAACATCCTGGGGAGCGCATTCGGATTCTCGAGAAGCCGGCCGCCCCGGTCTTCCGATAGGACTCTCCATCCCGGCGGCGGCGGATAGCCGGGCGGCGCGATCACGTCGCGGACGTTCAGGAACGAAAGAAACGGCCTGGTCGGGTCGTCCACGCGGTTGAACCAGGATGGCTGAGGCGTAGACCAGAGAGAAACGATCTCCCCGAGCCTGGCCAGCCTCATGGCGCCGTCGCCGCGAACGTCTTCGAGTTCGTAGAGCGTCGCCATCTTCGGGATGAACGTGTAGCCGATGCCCGCGATCCGAGACGGCTCGCGGCCGTCGATGCTCTGAAGAAAAGGCAGCGGCGGATAGAAGGCCGGCGCGGGAAGCGTCACATAGGCTCGGCCGACCTCAGCCTTGCGCTGCGCAAGGAGAAGGGCGAGCGCAAGCAGCGGAATCCCGGCGGCGATCCGCCGCCGCCGGCCCACGGCGACCGCCACGGCGAGCAGCAACAGAGGAACGGCCTGTGCGAGAAGCAGCGCTGCGCGTTCGGACGGGGGCACTCGGACGAGTCTTGCCTGGAAGCGAAAAAAGAGGATCGTCACCAGCGCGAGAATCACCCCGGCCCACACGAGCAGCGCCGACCGGCCTTCTCCTCCGCTCAACCGCTCGAGCCCGAATGCCGCCAGCGCGCACACGGCGAACGCAGCCAGGAAGACCATGTACTCGTTGATGGCGATCCGGAACAGAGGGAGCCTGCAGATGGCGTCATTGACGACCGGAAGCCGGGCCCATGCCGACAATCCGAGAAACCCGATGATCAAGAACGGCCATCGCTCCCGGCGCCGCGACCCGAGCCCGAGACACGCGAGAGGGAGCAGGAGTGAGCCCCCGTACGCCGCCGGGCCGGCGAACGCTGGATCCCCCCAGCCCTCGATCCATGAATCGAATGCGTAGGGAACGATGTTCTTGACGGAACGCTTGAGGCTCTGCGGCAGGGGCACCGACCTCTCCGATTTCGCGTACCAGTGGACGCGCATCGCGTAACCGTCGGTGACCCCGACTGCCTCCCGGAAAGGAAGCAGGAGGAACGCCGAAAGTCCGAGCGCCAGGCCTCCCGCAAGCAGGGCTCGAGACACGGAGGGGAGCCGGCTCTCGGCCCGGACGCCGGCAAGCTCGAAGAGGAAATAGATTCCGGCGCCGGCAACGGCATGCAGGAGCGTTTCGGGGTGCCCGCCGGCGATCATGAGAAGCAGGGCCGACAGGGTGATTCCGAGCGACCCCCGGCCGGGCTCCCTGGCGAGGCGCTTGAGACCCAGCAGCAGCAGGGGAAGGGTCGCGACGACGGGCTGGTGCGGAAACTCCAGGAAAAAGAACAGGTAGTCGCAGAATGCGTAGGCCGCCGCCCCGAAGAGCGACGCCGTTTCGGCGCAGCCGGCCTCCCGCAGGAAGAGATACATGCCGATCAGCGCGAGGAAGATTCGAAACGACATCGCGAACGTCCACGCCTGCCCGAGAGGGAGGAGAAAGCCCACCCAGGTTCCGGGATGCAGCATCCCGTGCTGCAGGACGGCCAGAAGAGGCTCTCCGGTGAGCGTGAAGCGATTCCAGAGAGGCAGACGGCCGTTCTTGACGGCCTCCCGAACGGCTTTCTGCCAGGGGACCATCGAGCCCGGAACATCGGTGAGGGTATGGGTGTGGATCCGGCCGATGCCCATCTCCGCCCGGCGGGCGGCCAGGGGATTCGTTTGGTAGGTGATGTCGATCGGCCCATAGACGCCCGCCGTGATCAACGCCTTGCCGGTAAAGAGCGCCGGCGCGAGGAGGAGAAAGAAACCGGAGGCAAACGCAATCGGCCGGATGAAACGCCGCGCCAGCGCGAGGCAGGTCAGAGTCGTGACGCAGTAAACCGCGAGGAGCCGCAAGACGAGGAGAAACATGCCGCGGCGATGTTATGTGGTTCCGCCACGCGAAAGGACGGGGTGCTCGAGTGCCACGCCCGCCGCGCCGGTTTGCGGCCGAGCCTCATCGCGTCTCGACATCCTCGAAAAGCTGCTGGCTCCGGCCGCGAGGATCAGCAGCGACAGCGCGGGCTGGGAGACGCGCGGCAGCGTCCAGCCGATCCGCAGCCACGGGTCGCCCGAGTCGTGGAGATAGTCGAAGAGAAGGAAGACCGCGAGCCCGGCGGCGAAGACGAGGGCGGGCAGCCCCGCGCGGCGATCGCGGCCGAGAACCAGAAGAACGACCGCCGGGAAGAGCCAGGAAACGCCGGCGGTCCCGGCATCGAGATGCACGAAGGCCGAGGCGAGGATCGCGCCAAGGTGCTCGAAGTGAAGGTCGAGCGGGGCGCCGTGGGCGCGATAGCCGGGCTCCAGGCCCGTCGCGAGCTGGAAGCCGAACCAGAGGAAAAGACCGCCCAGCGTCGCGGCCACAAGTGGCAGGCCGCGCGAGAGGACGCGCCGGCGATTCTCGAGATGGTCGCGCAGGAGTACGCCCGCGACGAGAAGAGCCGCTCCGACGGTCCCCTCGACCTTCGTCAGGACGGCTCCCGCGAGGGCGAGGGCCGGCAGGAAGCGGGATTCCGGCGGATCCTCTTTCCCTTCGCAGAGCAACGCCGCTCCGGCCACGGTCTCGAAGAAGAGCAGAGGAGCCTCGGCGTTTCCGCCGCAGTAGGACGACGCGAGAGAGACGGCCAGGGCGACCGTCCAGAACGCCGTCACCGCGGCCGCGGCGCCGTCCGGCAATCTCCGGCGCAGCAGGACGAGGACGATGGGCGCGGCGGCGGCGAGCCAGAGCACCGCCGCGAGCAGACCGGCCTGCCAGTGCATCCGGCCGGACACGAGCGCGCTCCAGGCGCCCACGACGGGAACCAGAGGTGGATAGTCGGGAACGGCGTGCACGAAGAATGGCCACTTCAGGAGTCTTACGTCGATCCCGCGGACCGTGGCGAACCGGGCCGCCTTGACTCCCCAGAAGAAGACGTAATCGACCGAGGTCGAGCGGGCGGTCACGAGCGAAGCCGTCAGATGCGCAAGCGCGAGGCAAACGGCCAGGACGGAGAGGCTGCCGATCACCACTCCCGGCTGGAACGCTCCGGAGAGCGAGCGGGAAGGCGGCCGGCGCGACCAGAGAACCGCCCCGAGTGAGGACAGGACCAACAACGGCAGACAGAGCCCGGCAACGGTCCACCGCACGCGAAGGAGCGAGAAGAGGACCGCCTCGACCGTCAGACCGACCGCGCCCGCCGCGAACGCGGCAGAGAGGCGGGCCGCAAGGCCGAGAGGCCGAACGGCAGGATGAAAGGCCGCTGCCGCCCCCATCGCCGGGAGCATCATCCAGGAAAGCAGAAAGATCGCGAGCGCGCTCAGGGACCGACCCTCTGCCGGCGGTACACGCAGCCGAGCGGAACCCGCCCGATCAGGGCGGCCCCACGCGAGCCTCGCGGATCGCACCCGAAAGCCAGAGCGTACTCCGCCCGGTCACCGATCTCTTCGGGCAAGAGGAAGTAGGAGGCCGGCAGGGGCACGCCCTCCGGCAGAAGGCCGAAGGACATCATGAAGAGCTCCATCTCCCGGGACTTATCCCGGGCGAGAACCGTGAAGGTCGCGCCGCGGGGCACGAAACGGCGCGCGAGATCCAGAAACCGCCATTCTTCGGCGGTGGCGGGTCTCGTCGCGTCGAGCGGCGTGACCGGAAGGCTCAAGCGGTAGCCGGCGGGAATTCGTTTCCAGCCGATCGCAGGGAAGAGCAGGAGAGCGAGGGCCGCCGCCAGCCACAGATGCCCGAGAAGCCGGCGTAACTTCGCGGAGGCCGACGGCAGGGTCGGCTCCTCGTGCATCGAAGGCACGATTTATCTTACGTCGCCCGAAGCGGACGCGTTGGGACGAGGGCCTTACTTCGCTCCGGCCTTGCGCGCCTCGCCGACACCGCTCTCGTAGTAGTCGAGCCCCGAGTGGTCGAGGACTTCTTCGCCGACGAGGATCCGAAGCGTGTTGGTCAGCTTCAGGTGCTGGATGAAGAGGTCGTGCTCCGGGCGCAGGTCCGGGCGCGACATCGGGCTCTTGAAGTAGAAGGAGAGCCACTCCTGGATGCCCGAGAGACCTGCCCGCTGCGCGAGGTCGAGGAACAGGATCAGGTCGAGCACGATCGGCGCGGCCAGGATCGAGTCGCGGCAGAGGAAGTCGATCTTGATCTGCATCGGCTGGCCGAGCCATCCGAAGATGTCGATGTTGTCCCAGCCCTCCTTGGCGTCGCCGCGCGGCGGGTAGTACTCGATGCGGACCTTGTGAAAATACTCGCCGTAGAGCTCCGGGTAGAGCTCGGGCTGCAGGATCGCGTCGAGCACCGAGGTCTTGCTGACCTCCTTGGTGCGGAAGGAGCCCGGGTCGTCCAGCACCTCGCCGTCGCGGTTGCCGAGAATGTTGGTCGAGAACCAGCCGTTCAAGCCCAGGACGCGCGCTCGCAGGCCGGGCGCGATGATCGTCTTCATCAGAGTCTGCCCGGTCTTGAAGTCCTTGCCGGCGATCGGAACGCCGCGCGCCCTCGCCATTTCGGACAGGGCCGGGATGTCCACCGTCAGGTTCGGGGCGCCGTTGGCGAACGGGATGCCGGACAGAAGCGACGCGTAGGCGTAGATCATCGACGGCGCGATCTCGGGCGAGTTCTCCTTCAACCCCTTCTCGAAGGCCGGCAGCGTCTCGTGGACGGCCGAGCGCTCCGCGTAGACCTCGGTGGAGCCGCACCAGACCATGACGCTCCTCGAGACCCCGGTCTGATGGCGGAAGTCCTCGATGTCCTCGACGAGCGCCTCGGCCAGGTGCATCTTGGTCAGCGCCTGCTTGCGGTGGGAACCGTCGAGGTTGCGCACCCAGGCGCGCTCGAAGACCGCGGGCCACGGGGTGAGCGCCGAGAGCTCGGGCTTGACCGCGTGGAGCATCTCCGGCGGCACGACGCCCGCCTTGACGGCCGTCTCGTAGGCGCTGTCCGGGAAGATGTCCCAGCCGCCGAAGGCGAGGTCCGGCAGCTCCGCCAGCGGCACGAGCTCCTTGATCGGCACGAACCGCGGGTCCGAGCGTTTGCCGAGGCGCAGCTTCTGCATCTGCGTGAGCGACCCGAAGGGTCGGGCCATGCCCTTCCGGATCAGGTGCACGCCGGCCACCAGCGTCGTCGCGACGGCGCCGAGGCCGGGCAGCAGAACTCCGAGCTTGCCCTGCGCGGGCGCGATGTCCCGCGCAAGCTCGGGATAGAACGAGGTCAGGTCGCTCATGTCGTCTTCCTTTCGGGGCGCTGCCGGTCGAGCAGGACGAGAACCAGGAAGAATATCGGAGCGCCGGCGGCTGTGAGAGCCAAAAACCACGCCGCCTTCCCGAAGAGGGAAAGCAGCAGGACGAGGTAGATGAAGTCCCGGCCCGAGAGGGCGTCGGCGACCCGCGAGACGCGCGTATCCGACGTCACCACCCCGGTGAAAAGCGGCCCTTCCTTGGGGCGCCTCATGGTCCTGGCATAGACGAAGCCGGCCGAGGCGAGGGTGCCGGCGACGGCCGCGGCGCCGAGCAAGAGCGGCCAGGAGGCGCCCTCTGCCCGGCTCCAGCCGACGGCAATCGCCGCGAAGATGGCGGAATGGACGACGTTGTCGCCCCAGAAGTCGAGAACGCCGCCGAAGCGCGACTCCTGGAACTTCAGCCGCGCGAGCTCCCCGTCGCAGCCGTCCAGGATCGAGTGGAGGAGAAAGAGGAGGGCCCCCGCCGTCTGCATCGGCGGCTGCGCCGAGAGAAAGAACGGGGCGCCCGCGAGCCCGATGGCGACCGAGACGAGCGTCATCGCATTGGGAGTGATCCGGGTCGGGGCGAGGCGCCGGCTGACTTCCAGGGAGACCTTCCGCTCGAAGTGCCGCGACATGAAGCCCTCGCTGTCCTTGACGAGGCCGTCGAGAAGCCACCGCTCGGCCACGCGGCGGTCTTCCGTGGAGGAGACCGCGACGCCGAGGCCGGCGGGGCCGCGGCCCGAGGCGATCTCCTTGACCTCCGCCGTGCGCAGGACGAGGTTCCACGGAACCACGACGGCGTCCTGCGGCGGCGGATCGCCGGCCGGCAGCAGCTCGGCCCGGGTTCCCGCGAGCGCGCGCGCAAGCGGGCTTCCCGGCGGGGCTCCGGCGATCGCGATCCGCCCGAATCCCGCGCGCTCGGCGGCCAGCACCGTGCGGCGGATCATCGGCAGGCCGAGCAGGGGGCTTTCGGGCGCGACCGCCGACGGCGCGGCCGGCGCGACCAGGAGGAGCGCCCTGCCGCTCATGGGGCCGGCACCGGGAGGCTCGCCCCGCCCCGCGCGCTCGACTCCCGCGCGAGGTCGAGCAGGGTCGCGCAGAGGGCGGCTTCCTCGAGGTTTCGCCCGCGCGCGGAAGGGTCTTTCACCTCGCGCAGGAACTCCTCGACGACCCCTTCGAACCAGTCGGGATGATGCGAGCCTTCGGCGACCGACGGGAGGTCCCAGGTCTGCGGGGCCGCGTCCCTTCCCGAAAGCTCGAGCCTTCCCCCGTCGAGCGAGAGTCTTCCCCGCTCGCCTTCGATCTCGACGCGATTGCGGCGCTCCTCGGCCGCCCAGGTCAGGAAGACCTCGGCCGCCGCGCCGCTCCACTCGAGCGAGACCGAGGCCGTGTCCTCGATCGGAAAGTCGCGGTGCCTGCGGGTCTCGAGGCGTCCCGAGACGGTCCGCGGCGCGCCCCCCAGCCACTCGCGAAGGACGTAGAGCGCGTGCCAGCCGTGGTCGACGAGGATCCCGCCTCCCGACTGCGCGGGATCGACTCTCCAGTTGCCGATCTGCCCGGCGGCCACGGCAGGCTCCCGGCGCAGAGTCTCCCAGCGCACCCGCGCGACACGGCCGATCGTCCCTTCCCGCAGGAGCTCGGTCACTCTGGACAGGGCCGGAGCGTGCTTCCAGTTGTGTACGGTCACGAGCGCTCGGCCTCGATCGCGCGCGAGAGCCGCGAGCGGCGGGATTTGCGAGGGCGAGAGCACGAGCGGCTTCTCGCAAAGGACATGGCAGCCGGCCTCGAGCGCGGCGCGCGAGATCGGGGCATGGAGCGCCGGCGGAGTGCAGACGTCCGTGAAGTCGGGCTTCTCGGCCGCGAGGAGCTCGCCGGCCGTCGCATACCAGCGCGCCATCGGGAAGGCCTCGAGAAAAACCTGCCGGCCCTCCGCGCGGGCGTCCGCGGCGGCGATGAGCGTGGCGTCCGAGCGCCTGCGCCACCCCGGAAGGTGGCCGTTTCGGGCGACGTGCCCGACGCCGATCAGGGCTCCTTTCAGCATTCAGGTGCCGCCCGGGTGGCCCATTCTCGCCGTGGGCTCGCCCCAACAGAAACCCCTCTCCCCCGAGGGGAGAAGGCAGGGTAAGGGGTTTCGCTCACTCTTTCAGCCGAAGAACTATTTCTAGGCGAGGAAAGGGGCCCGCCCCTCACCCCGACCCTCTCCCGCCGGGAGAGGGGGAAGCGTCCGCGGCTCGGGCGGCCGGCTCCCTCCTACAGGCTCGCCAACGGCCAATCAGTCGAGCTGCCACTCGCGCGACACCGCGCCGATCGCCTCGTCCAGGATCTCCAGGCCTTCGAGCGCCGTCGCCTCGTCGATCGAGAGCGGCGGGTTGATCCGGATGACCGGCGTGTAGGACATCGCGACGAGGCCCCGGCGCAGGCACTCCTGGAAGAGCGCCTTCGTGAAATCCTTCGGGACGAGCTCCTTCGTGCGGCGGTCCTTCACGAGGTCGAGCCCGAGCATCAGGCCCTTGCCGCGCACGTCGCCGACGATGCGGCGCTTCTCCTTCATCGCCTCGAGCCTCGCGAGCATCGCGCGGCCGACGCGCCCGGCGTTCTCGACGAGGTTCTCGCGCGTGATGATCTCGAGCGCCGCGAGGCCCGCCGCCGAGGCGAGCGGATTGCCGCCGTAGGAAGACGAGCTGCCCGACGGGTTGGACCAGGGCTTTGCCTTCGTCAGCGCGTCGGTCGAGATCACGGCCGAAAGGGGGAACCCTCCGCCGACGCCCTTTCCCACCGTCATGATGTCCGGAACGACCCCGTCGTGATCCACGCCCCACATCTTCCCCGTTCGCCCGAAGCCGGTGATCATCTCGTCGGCGATGAAGAGGGCGCCGTGCTCCCGGGCGATCCCGGCGATGGCCGAGACGAAGCCCGGAGGCGGAATGACGTTGCCGGCCGTCCCCTGCATCGGCTCGACGATGACCGCCGCGACGGCGCCGCCGGTCTGGTTCTTGATCACCTCGCGGGTCTTCTCGGCGCAGGCGACGCCGCAGTCCGGGTAGGTCAGCGAGAGGGGGCAGCGGTAGCAGGAGGCGTAGGGCGCCGAATAGCAGCCGGGAACGAAGGGCCCGAGGCCCACCTTGAAGTCTCCCCAGAGAAGCGGCAGGACGCCTCCCGTCTTCCCGTGGAAGGCGCCCGAGTAGCCGACGAACTCGAACCTCTTCGTGACCGACTTGGCCAGGCGAAACGCCGCCTCGACCGCCTCGGCGCCCCCGGAGAAGAGCTGGATGCGCGTCAGGCCCGGCGGCGTCACGGAGGACAGAAGCTCCAGGAACTTCGCCCGCGTCTCCGTCGTGAAGCTGCCGAAGGTCAGCCGCTCGGCCTGAGCCTTCAGGGTCTCGACGTAGTGCGGGTGGCAGTGGCCCACGCTGCCGACCGCGATGCCGGCGATGAAGTCGACATATCCGTTGCCGTCCTCGTCGTAGAGCCGGCTCCCCTTGCCGCGCGCCATCGCGAGACCGGAGTAGAGCGCGAAGGACTGAAGACCGGGCGCCATGTGACGCTGTTCCTGCTCGAAGATGCGCCTGGAGCGCGGACCCACCTCGTTTCGTTTGACCGTTTCCGTCATCGGGGAACTCCCACCTCTTTCCGGAAGCGCGCGGCCAGGGCTTCCGCGATGCGCGCCGAGGCGATCGGCCGATAGAGCGCGAAGCTCGGCCACGCGTTCAAGTCGATCAGCACGATTCTTCCGCCGGGCCCGGCGATCGCGTCGCCGCCGAAGACCTCGAGCCCGAGCGCCTCGGCGCCGCGCGCCACGAGCGACTGAAGCTCCGCCTCGTCGAACGCGTGGTTGGAGAGCTTCTGGTCCCGATGGTAGAACCACTGGAACCAGGAGAGCGGCGCGCCCGGCTCCGCCTCCCCCGCGACACCGTAGAACTTGATCAGGTCGCCCGGGACGTGCTCCTGGACGACGGCGCGCGCGATGCCGCGCGCGGAAAGGGCGGCAAGCGCCGATTCGAGCTCCTTCGGGCCGTCGGCATGGGAGACGTCCCCCTGTTGAGTCGCGTGAACGTCGCCGCGCTTGACCCAGCAGGGAAAGTCCGGCAGGGCCCCGCGCTCCCCCTTTGTCGGGACGAGAACGCTCCTGGGGAACGCCACGCCGCGGCGCGCGAAGAGGGCGATCGTCCGCTCGCGGTCGGTGTTGCGGATCGCCTCGGGGCGGTTGACGATGCGGACCCCCCGGCGCTCCCAGGCCGAGAGGAGCTCGACGGTCGGGATTCGCTCGCACATTACGAAGAGAAAGGGGGGCACGCCGCCGGCGTCGCTTGCCTGCGGGAGCTCGTCGGGCGACTTCAGCTCCACGTCGAACCCGCGCCGCTCGAGCTGTGCGGCGGTCGCCTTCAGGATCAGGGCATCGTCGGTCTCTCGCCCGGGCGAGTGCGCGAGCTCCCGGTAGACGCCCCAGCAGCGCGGCCGCGCGCTCACGCCGCGCCTCCGCTCGCGCGCCGGGCAGGCGCCGGCGCAAACAGCTCCTCGGCCAGCCGGACGTCCTCGGGCCGGTCGACGTCGACGGCCTTCGCGATCGAAACGGCCCGAAGGGGCTCCCCCGATTCGCAAAGCCAGGAGAGGTACTCGCGCAGGCGCCCCAGCCCGGCGGGCGGCTCGAGCCGACGCGCGCGCTCGGACACCGAGTAGAAGCCGGCCGTCACCGCGTCTCCCGCGGAGCCGCCGATTCCGGTCACGCGGCCCGAGGCGTCCATCCGGACCCAGAGCGGCTTCTCGTCGGCGACGAGCGGCGTGACGGCGAGAAGGGTCTCCTCCTCCGGCGCCTCCTCGGCGGCGCGCGCGAAGGCGACGAAATCCTCCGTCGCGCACAGCGTGTCCACGGTCGCGACCAGCAGCCGTCCGGGCGGGGAGCAGGCCAGGATCGTCCGGAAGCTTTCGAGGGAATGAGGGGTCGTCCGCACGATCACCGTCTTGACGAGCGAGCGGAACCGCGCGCGCACGAAGGCGGCGCAGTCCTCCTCCTCTCCGTTGAAGATCACCGCGATCCGGCGGATCCCCGCCGCCTCGAAGTTGCCCAGAACGCGCTCGATCAAGGGAACCCCCGCGACCGGGACCAGAGGCTTCGGCCGCCCCAGGGCCTTCAAACGCGAGCCCTCCCCGGCCGCGATGACGCCGCCGGCGGCGATCGCGGTCATGCGAGGACCTCCACGATCTCCCCGACGCTCCCGATCACGCGATCTCCCTTGCAGCAGGCGGTTCCCTCTCCCGCGCGAAGCCACACGTGCGGCATTCCGAGCGCCCGGGCTCCCGCCATGTCGCGCGGCATCGAATCTCCCACGAAGAGCGCCCGGGAAGGCTCGGCGCCCACGGCCGCGAGCGCCGCTTCGAAGATGCGGCGATCCGGCTTCTCGGCGCGCACGACCACCGAGTCGATGGCCGCGTCGAGGTGCGGAGCGAGGCCGGTCTCGCGGCAGACGGCCTGGAGGTTGCCGTAGAAGTTCGAAACGATGCCGAGGCGATACCGGCCGTGCAGGCGCCCGAGGACCTCGGCGCTGCGCGCCAGGTGCGCCCGGGCGTCTTCGAGGAAGCGCGCCGCCACGCGGCCGGCCGCTTCGGGCCGCCCGAGGCGCTCCGCGACGCCGGAGGACAGGCGCGCGACGGTCTCCGAGAAGGAAAGCTCCGGCGGGATGGAGCCCACCAGGGCGTCGTCGGCGCCGTAGAAGGCGCGGTCGAACCCTTCTTCGGGCGGGACCCCTTCCCCGGCGAAGAGGCTCCGGAAGCGCTCCTTCCAGGCGACGCCGTCGGCGTCGAGCGTTCCGCCGAAGTCGAAGAGGACCGCCTGCACGGGACCGGCCGCGGCGTTCACGGCCGCGCCTCTCCGTTGGCGAGCCCCGCGACCCGCCGCGCCTGGCGGCGCCCGCCGCGCCCGCGCCAGGTCGCCGCGAGCATCACGACGATCCCCGGCAGCAGCCACACGAGCTCCCGGGCCCGCCGCACGAGCCCGTAGGCGACGCCCTGGGAGGCGGTCAGCCCCAGGACCATGCAGATCCCCGTCCGGGCCCCTTCGGCGCCCCCGATGCGTCCGGGGATGAAAAGCAGCATCGTGGTCGCCACGATCGAAAGAGCTTCGATTCCGAGGGCCGCCGCCCAGCCCTGCCCCGGCGCGAGAAGGTGGAGCACGATCCTCGTCTCGACGGCGCCGCCGCACCAGCCGAGGAAGCAGAGCGCGACGCCGGCGGCGAAGCTCCCGCGATGCTCGGCGTAGAAACGGCGAATGCGGTCGTCGACGGCCCGCGCCCCGTCGTGATGCGGGAGAAGGCGCTCGGAGAGCGACTTC
Organism: Acidobacteriota bacterium; assembly: GCA_050257975.1. GTDB lineage: Bacteria > Acidobacteriota > Thermoanaerobaculia > UBA5066 > Gp7-AA6 > DATBFU01. The sequence goes on along the minus strand of JBLMXY010000160.1, from coordinate 12,325 downwards.
CACCGGGACAGCAATCGCACGGCCGGCCCGTACGTTCCCCGGCGAAGCGCCCAGGTCAGGCCCGCGAGCATCGCGCCCAGGATCGCGACGCCCGCCAGCGCGCCCGCGCGGGCGGCCGGGGAGAGCGGGAAGGAGGCGAGCGCGACGAGGACGCCGAGGAAGACGAAGAGCCACTGCGCGAGCAGGTCCACGTGCTTGTGCAGCGTGACGGAGGCGAGCGCGCGCCCCGTCTCCATCTCGCCCGAGAGCAGGTGCACCTTGAGCGGCTCGCCGGCGACCCCTCCGGGCGCGAGGTAGTTGGCCGAGTCGCCGGCGAGGTAGATGGCGAAGAGCCTCGGAAGGCGCGAGGCGCGGGGGCGAGGCTCCATCACCGCCCACCAGCCGAGAAAGAACGCCGCCTGCGAGAGGGCATAGAGCGCAAGGAGCACGAGGAACCAGCCGCCGATCGCGCGCAGGTTCTCCTCGATCGGCGTCCAGCCGACCGTTCGAAGCATCCAGACGACGAGGGCGAGACCCGCCGCGACGAGCGCCAGACGCGTCCAGCGTCTGGCGAGCGGCGGCGCGGGCCTCGAGGGGCCAACGGGTTCCATGGTGCGATCCGGTGAGCGTTCTGGCGGCGAGCCGGTCAAACCGCTTGCGACGAAGCGGGTTTCAAGAGCGCCTTGAGCTCCTGCGGCAGCGAGAAGCTCACGTTCTCTCGGACGGTCTCGAACTCCTCGACCTCCTCGATGCCGAGCTTCTCCTGCGCGTAGCGGACCACCTCCCGGACGAGGATCTCGGGGGCCGACGCGCTCGCCGTCAGGCCCAGGACCCTCACGCCCGAGAGCCATTCGGGCCGGATGTCCTCCGCGCGCTCGATCAGGTGCGAAGCCACGCCCTGGTCGCGGGCGACCTCGCAGAGGCGAAGAGAGTTCGAGCTGTTGGGCGCGCCCAGGACGAGCAGCAGGTCCACGAACGGCGCCATGGCCTTCACGGCGTCCTGCCGGTTCTGCGTGGCGTAGCAGATGTCGTCCTTGGCGGGCCGGGCGAGCTTCGGAAAGCGGCGCTTGAGGACCTCGACGATCTCCCGGGTGTCGTCGAGCGAGAGCGTCGTCTGCGTCAGGTACGCCACCCGGCCGGGATCCGGAACCTCGACGGCCTCGGCTTCCTCGGGGCTGCCGACCAGGCGGATCGAGTTCGGCGCCTCTCCGAGCGTGCCGATCGTCTCGTCGTGATCCTCGTGGCCGATGAGGATGATCGTGTACCCCTGGCGGGCGTAATGGATCGCCTCCAGGTGCACCTTGGTGACGAGCGGGCACGTGGCGTCGATCGTCCGGAGGCGCTTGCGGCGCGCGTTCTCGCGAACCTCGGGGGCCACGCCGTGCGCCGAGTAGATCAGCCAGGCGCCGTCGGGAACGTCCTGGACCTCTTCGACGAAATGCGCGCCCTTGCTGCGAAGCTCGTCCACGACGTAGCGGTTGTGGATGATCTCCTTGCGGACGTAGACGGGGCCTTCGCAGACCTCGAGGGCCTTCTCGACGACGTCGATCGCGCGCACGACGCCCGCGCAGAAGCCGCGCAGGCCCGCGACGAGCAGCTTCTCGATCCGCGTCCCCCCGTGTCGGGCCTCGCTCACCACGTCACCGTCTCCGCGACGATCCCCCGGGGGCCGCCCGAGCGGGCGGAGCCCTTGCGCGGGCCCGACCGGCCCGCCAGATCCGGATAGAGCTCGAGAGCGGTCTCGACCACGCCGGCCGCGTCGAGCCGGAAGTTGGCCCTCTGCAGCGGCGCCGGACTGTGCTCGACGAACTGGTCGGGGATTCCATGCGAGCGCAACCCCTCGGCGTTCCAGCCCTCGCGGTGGACGGCTTCGAGCACCGCGCTCCCGAACCCGCCCATCAGGAGGTGCTCTTCGAGCGTCAACACGCGGGGCGCGGCGTCGCGCACGCGGCGCAGCAATTCGAGGTCGAGCGGCTTGGCGAAGCGGGCATTGGCGACGCCGCAGTCGATTCCGCGCTCGGCCAGCTGGGCGGCCGCCTCCTCGGCGACCGGAACCATCGAGCCATACGCGAGCAGGAACAGGTCCTTTCCCTCGCGCCGGATCTCCCCCTTGCCGATCGGCAGGGTCTCGAGCTTCTCGTCGAGCGGCACACCGATCCCGGCGCCGCGGGGGTAGCGGACCGTGAAGGGCCGCCCGGAATAGATCGCGGTGTGGAGCAGGTGCTGCAGCTCGTTCTCGTCCTTGCCGGCTGCCACGGTCATGTTGGGGATCCCGCGCGTGTAGGCGATGTCGTAGATGCCCTGGTGCGTCTTTCCGTCGTCGCCCACCAGCCCCGCCCGGTCCACACAGACCGTGACCGGGAGATTCTGGAGGCACACGTCGTGGATCAGCTGGTCGTAGGAGCGCTGCAGGAACGTCGAGTAGATGGCGACGACCGGCCGCCATCCCTCCCGCGCCATTCCCGCGGCCATGATCACCGCGTGCTCTTCCGCGATCCCGACGTCGTAAACGCGGCCGGGGAAGCGCTTGCGGACCTCGATCAAAGCCGTGCCCTCGAGCATCGCGGCGCTGATCGCGACGATCTTCTCGTCCTTCTCCATGAGGGTCGAGAGGGTGCGCGCGAAGACCTGGGAGTAGGTGTAGCGCGGCGCCGAGCCCGGCGCTCCGGTCGGCGTGCCCGGCTGGTGAAACTTGCTCGGGTTCTCCTCGGCCTGGGCGAAGCCCCTTCCCTTGTGCGTCAGGGCGTGGATGACGACGGGGGTGCCGTCGGCGGAGACGCTGCGGGCTCGGGCCAGGGCCTCCTCGAGCTCGACGAAGTTGTGGCCGTCCACCGGCCCGATGTAGTGGAACCCCAGCTCGTCCCAGACCAGGTTCGGAAGAAACAGGCCTTCGACCGAGCTCTTCAGCTTCCGCGCGAGCTCCCACGCCCTGTCGCCGTGCGGGAGGCGCTTGACGAACTTGTGCCCCTTCTGGATCAGCTTCCCGTAGGCCGGATGGAGCTCGAAGCGGTTGCGCCAGTGCACCATCCACCCGACGTTCTCCGAGATCGACCAGCCGTTGTCGTTGAGGATCACGATCAGGCGCTTGGGCTTGACGTGGACGATGTTGTTCAAGGCCTCGTAGCTCGGGCCGGAAGTCAGGGCGCCGTCGCCGACGATGACGACGACGTACGGGTCGTCCTTGGCCTCCTGGAGGGCGATCGAGACGCCCAGGCCGTAGGAAAGCCCCGTCCCGGCGTGCCCGGCCGCCAGCGTGTCGTGGGGGCTCTCCGTCGGCTCGGCGAACCCCGAGAGGCCGCCCGGCGTTCGGATCGAGCGAAAGCGCTCCAGGCGGCCGGTCACGAGCTTGTGCGTATAGCACTGGTTCGACGTGTCCCAGACGAGGCGGTCCTTCGGGCTGTCGAAGGCCCGATGCAGCGCGAGGGTCAGCTCGACGACGCCGAGGTTGGAGGCCAGGTGACCGCCGGTCTTGGTGATCGTCTCGATGATCACCTCGCGGCATTCCTGAGCCAGGGTCCGGAGCCTGGCGTGGCTCAAGGATCTCAGGTCGGCCGGGCCCTCGATGTGATTCAAGACTTTCATGGTGTCGATTTGGTCGTCCCTTCCTCCGGCAAAATCCCATTCGCCCGGGCCGTTGGCGCCAACCCGGATGCCGGTCGCGGTAAGAAGGCCGAGTATATCAAGCCGAATCTCCTTGGTGTGATAGGGTTTAGCACTCGACCGAGAGCCGCGGCGGCCAGGGGCTCGACCGGCTCAAAGGAGAACAGAAGTCCAATGGAATCGATTCGCATCGGCTCGGAGGAACACAAGCGGCTGTTTTGCCAGACTTTCATCGACACGCACGATCCCTTCAAGCCGGAGGAGATCGCCTGGCCGGACCTGGACGAGGAGAGCCTCGCCCGCCTGAAGTCGCTGCCCGTCTGGAACGAGGCGGCTCGCACCGAGGCGGCCACGGCCGTCAAGGTCCAGGCCCTCGGCCGCACCGAGCCCGATCCGGTGCTCGCCCAGGCGATCGCGCTGCAGGGCTACGAGGAGGCCCGCCACGCCGACGTCATCCGCCGGCTGACCCGGCGCTACGACATCGCGGTCAAGCCCTATCCCGAGCCGGAGGTCCCCAGGAACCCCACCTGGGCGTTCCTGCGGACCGGCTACGGCGAGTGCCTCGACTCCTTCTTCGCCTTCGGGCTCTTCGCCCTCGGAGGGCGCTCGGGCCTCTTTCCTCCCAAGATCGTGTCGATCTTCGAAACGATCATGCAGGAGGAGGCGCGGCACATTCTCTTCATCGTCAACTGGGCGGCCTACCTGCGCGCGCAGCGCCCCATGCCGCTGCGCCCCGCCTTCGACGCCCGCCGCGCCTGGAACATCGCGGCGCAGGCCGTCGACCGCGTGCGCGGCGCGATGCAGATGGGCTCGGCGGGCGGCGACTCGCAGGACGGCTTCACGCTGAAGAGCCACACGAGCTTTTCGGACTTCTCGCTGCGCTCGTTCCTGGAGCTCTGTCTCGCGGAGAACGAGCGGCGCTTCGCGCCCTACGACCGGCGGCTGCTGCGGCCGATCCTCGTGCCGTCGGCGGTCAAGGCGGTGCTCAAGGTGCTGCCGCGCGGAAGATCCGCGACCCCCTCGAGCGCGGCGGCTTAAGGCCGGGACGCCGGCCGGTCCGGCCCGGTCACTTCAGGCCGAGGTCCGCCAGGATCTTCGGCTCCTTCTCCTCCATCGCGAGAACCTGGTGGCACGTCTCGCAATCGTCGCGGATGACGCGGCCGTCGGAGCTCTTGTGCTTGCCGTCGTGGCAGCGGAAGCAGCCGAGAAAGTCCTCGTGGCCGATGTTGTTGGGATGCGTGCCCCACGTGACCCTCATCTCCGGGAAGACGTTGCGCAGGTAGATCGCCTTGACCTGCTCCCCCGCCGTCTCGACCGCGGTCCGATCGCTCTGATAGACCGACGGATACTTGGTCCGATAGAAGTCCGTGAGCGCGGCAGGAATCCGCTCGGAAGCCGCGGCGCGGTCGGGGTAGCTCCCGCGCAGCGCCGCCACCGCCTCGCGCTTGACGAAGGGCAGACGCGTGCTGATCCGGCCCGTCGCCATCGCCTCGTCCACCGCCCGCTCGGGCATCTGAAAGGCGTGGGTCGGCCGATTGTGGCAGTCCATGCAGTCCATCTTGCGGTGCTCGGCGACGGCCAGCTCGCGGGCCGTCGCCTTCGCGTCGGTCGAGAGGTACTCGACCTTCTTTCCGGTGTCGTCGAGGTAGGTGACCAGAGGAATGACCTGCCGCCGGCCGTCGGTCGAGACGTACTCGATCCGCTCGATCGTGTCCAGGTGGCGGCCGTGAATTCCCACGAGGCCCTGCGAGGTCCGCCCGCCGATCTTCAGGAGCAGGACGCTCGTCGCCGGGGTGTTCTGCTCGTCGTCGGCGTACTTCGTCCTGACCAGAAACTTGTCGCCCGTGAACTTCTGAGGCCAGTGGCAGTGCTCGCAGGTGTCGCGCGCCGGCCGCAGGTTGTGGACGGGCGAGGGGATCGGCCGCGAGTAGGTCTTGAAGGCGACGGCGAAGACCTGGCGGACGCCGTCGATTTTCGCCTTGACGAACCAGGGCGCCCCCGGGCCGATGTGGCACTCGACGCAGGCGACGCGCGAATGGGGAGAGTTCGTGTAGGCCGTGAACTCGGGCGCCATGACCGTGTGGCAGGTCTGCCCGCAGAACTGGGCCGAGTCCATGTACTCGACTCCCTTGTACGAGGCCGCCCCCATGATGGCGAAGTTCGCGAAGGTCAGGACCGCCACGATCAGGAACGCGCGCCGCAGGAACGGGCTGCGCAGGTCGATCTTCGGATACTCGCGGGGAAGCTGCCCCCGGGCGCGGAGCTTCCGGCGCCGCAGGTAGCCGCCGAGCGGCATCAACAGCAGGCCGAGGACGAAGATGGCGGGAAGAATCAGGAAAAAGACGATGCTGGCGTACGGGTGAATGGGGCGGGCCTGAATGATCAGGTAGATCCAGAACACCAGAAGAGTGATGGCCGCGCTCGTGGTGAGGATGGCGCCCGTGAGCGAGATCGGGTTCTGGCCGAGAAAGACGGCCAGTCGAAGAACGGTCGATGCCCTTTCGCGAGCTCCTCTGGCCATGGGTCGACCTCCTTGGGCCGGATCGGGCTTTCTCGGCGAGCCGTTCTAGCCTAACAGCGCGAGAATCGTCAGAAAAACGAGGGCGAGACCCAGGGCCACGGCGACCAGGGTCGAAATTCGGGTCCAGATCAGCGTCGCGGAAGTCGGAGCAGCCGAGGCGAGGCGCTCGAGACGCCCGCTCGCGGCGATCCGCTCGTACTCGGCCGGCCGCTCGTGGCGAAGCTCCTCCTCGGGAACGGTGCCGGTGAAGATGACCTTGTCGACGGGAAACTTCTCCGGCCTCAGGTGGCTGTTGAAGAAGTGGATCGTGAAGATGAAGCAAACGGCGAGCAAGGCCTCCTCCCCGTGGATCAGGAGGGCCAGGTTGAACGCCGTGCCGGGAAGAAACCGCGCGAAGAACTTCGGAAACCACAGCACCAGCCCCGAGCCGCCGATGATCCCCATGCCCCAGAAGACCGCCCAGTAGTCGAACTTCTCCCAGTAGGCGTAGCGGTCGAACTTCGGGCGGGGGCCGCGCCCCAGGAACCAGCGGAAATTCTGGAGGATCTGCACGACGTCTCGAGGCTGGGGCACCATGGAGTGAGGTCCCCAGAGAATCCCCCAGTCCTTCCGAAGGACGAGGCGGTACGCGAGCCGCGCCAGGTGCATCGCGAAGCAGGAGAGCATTCCGAAGGCGAAGATGCGATGGAGGAGCGCGGCGACGTGAAAACCGCCGAGCACGCGGGCCAGGACGGCAGCCCAGGCGTGGGTCGAGAAGAGCAGCGGCAGTCCCGTCAGCGCCAGCCCCAGGAACGTCGCCATCAGGAGGAAGTGCAGGAAGCGGTCGAACGGGTCGAACCGCGCGATGTAGCGATCGAGGGGCCGGCCGGCCGGGGCGTCGCTCGTCATTTCTTCTCTCCCTCCCGCGGGGGCGGCTCTCCGCCGTTTCCTTCGCGACGGGCGCGCCACGAGCGCGGGAACCAGAGAACGGTGTGCAGGCCGAAAAACGCCATGACTCCCACAAGGAGCCACTTCATGAAGATGGCGCCGTAGAAGAGAAGCGGGTTGCGCGCCCGGTCTTTCGGGTTCGGGTGCGGATCGTAGCGGGCGAACTTCTCGTTGGTGCCGGGGTGGCACTTCTGACACGTCGCGACGCGCCCGGCGGCCGAGACCGTCGAGCGCGGGTCCGACGCGGGGTGGATGTCGTGCGCCCGGTGGCAGTCGGAGCAGGTCGCGATCCGCGCGAAGCCGAGGCTGGTCACCTGTCCGTGGTAGGTGTCCCGGAAGGTCTCCTGAGACTCGGCGTGGCAGTTCCCGCACTCCTTGACGACATCCAGGCGCCACGCTTCGACGTCCGCCTGCCGGATGTGGTGCGCCGTGTGGCAGTCGGTGCAGACGGGGGCCCGCTTGTCGCCGTTGCGCAGGAGGGTTCCGTGGATTCCTTCCTGGTAGAGCCGCTCGATCCCCTGGTGGCACGAACCGCAGGTTCCCGGGATGTTGCCCCGGAAGATCTTCGAAGCGGACTCCGAGGAGCGACGGATGTCGTGCATGCCGTGGCACGTCTTGCAGTTGGGAGCCGTGACGAGGCCGCTCTTCAAGACGGCGCGCCCGTGGATGCTGTCCTCATAGAGCGCCGCGACGTTGCCGATCGCGATGTGCCCCTTCTTGATCACCTCGGGATTGCCGTGGCACCGGGCGCAGGTCCCCGGCAGGTTCAGGGCGTAGGTGCGGGACGCCGGGTCCTTCGCGGGCAGGATGTCGTGCGCCCCGTGGCAGTCGACGCAGGTGGCCGCGAGGCTCCCGCCGTGCTCGCGCGCCTGCGCGTGGACGCTCTTCCCGTACTCGGAAACGACGTCGGCATGGCAGCTCGCGCACTGGGCCGGGGCGAGCTTCTCGGCGTGGGGGAACTCGGTGGCCGCCGCCAGGTCGGCATGGCAATCGACGCAGGCGAGGCCCGCCTGACCGTGGACCGAGGAAGCGAATTTTTCCTTCGAGACGAAGACCGACTTGCCCGCTCCGCTTTTGGCGTCGGCTTCCCCGTGGCAGGCGAGACAGTCTTCGTTGGGCGGGGGCTTGACCGCCGGCGCCGCGCTCGCGAGCGAAGCGCCGGCGGCGAAAGAAAGCGCGAGGAGGACGCCCGAGAGCCTCTTCCTCGGCCTTACTTCTTGCTTCCCGGGTAGTCCTTCAGCCAGGCGACGTCGACTTCCGCCGCCTTGCGCTTGCCCTTCTCCGCGACGAGCCACTTGCCGCGGTCGTTGAACGTCACGGCGTCTTTCTTGGGCAGCTTCTCGCCGTGGCAATACAGACAGTTCTCGACGGGGAAGCCCTGCTCCTTCGCCTTCTTCTGCATCGGCATCGTCGCGGAGGACGTTCCCGCCAGCAGTATCCAGCCGCTCCAGGCGAGCAGAATCGTCGCCAATCCCAGACTTACGCCCGTTCTCTTCATCGGAAAGCCTCCTTGGCCGGGCCTCGACGGCTACTTCTTGTCGCCCGGATAGTCCTTCAGCCAGGCGCCGTCGACCGCCTTGGCGTGCCGTTTGTCCTTCTCCGCGAGGAGCCACTTCCCGCGGTCGTTCATCGGGTGGGCGTCCTTCTTCGGGAGCTTGTCCACGTGACAGAACTGGCAGTTGGCGGCGTTGACCCCGACAGCCTTCGCCTGCTTCTGTACGTCCATGGTCGCCGACGACGTGCCGGAAAAGGCGATCCATCCGCACCAGAAGAGTGTCGCGGCGAGCAAGCCGAGGCGGGTACCTGCATTCTTCATCCTTCGCTCCTTTCGCAGCGCCAATTGTACACACGATCGCAGGCGCGTTCAGGGACGCCAGTGAAGCCCGACGTAGTAGCGGTTGCCGTTGAAGTTCGCGAGGCTGCCCGCCTGATCGAAGGCCGGTTTCTCCCCGTACTGGTCTCGCCACCACTCGCCCGCGATCCCGACGTTCTTCGTCACGAAGGCCTCGGCGCGCGCCCGCACCCGGTTGATCGTGAAGGGAATGGAGCCGTCGTTGCCCATCCACAGAAAGGCCCCGTCGAGCGTGAACCGATCCCAGGCGAGCCGCAGGCCGCCTTCCCAGGTGTGCCCGAGCTCCTTCTGGACGGAGTCGACGATGGAGAAGTCCTGAGGCTGGCGGATGAGGATGTCCCGGTCCACCTTGAACTCCCCTGCCGAGCCGTGGATCGTCAGGACCTTCGCGATCGGCCCGACCTCGAGGTCGCCGGCCAGCTCGCGGACCCTGGTGTTGTAGCCGATCTCGATGATCGCGTCGTTGGCGTGCGTCTCCTGCCAGGTCCCCCCGATGCGCACCAGATCCTTCCAGGACCAGCCGGCGCGGACCTTGTAGCGGTCCCGGTTGATGAAGTCGCTGCGGAAGATCGGATGATCGGCATGGTCGCGGCGATAGTCGGCGCCGAGCGTGAAGCCGGCCTGCGAGAACGTGACGCCGCCTCCGTAGGTGTTCACGACCCGAGAGAAACGGTCTCCCTCCCCCGCGGCGAGCAGGTCCGGATCGGCGCCGAAAGTGACGTCCTGATGCGTCTGGGACCAGCCGGCGTTGGCGGACACGGGACCGAGCAGCCGGGCCGTCACGGTCGCGTCGTAGGTCCGGTCCATCCGCTCGAGGGACGTGTCGGAATCGACGATCCGCTGAAGGTCCCCGACGCTCACCCCGCCGAAGGTCAGGGCGTCGACGAAAAGGCTCGAGACGAGCGCCGTCCCGTCCAGGCTCCGGCGTCGCTCGGTCCAGCCCCCGGTCAGGTCGACGTTGGGCGCGAGGTTGATCTCCGCCCGGGCCGATCCCCGCCAGTAGTCCGTGTGCGCCGAGGAGGTGATCGTCTCGTTCAGGCCCGAGAAGAAGCGCGCGAGCTCGAAGGAAACGAAGTTGCCCGTGTCGGCCTCGATCGAGTCGGTCGAAGGGCCGCTGGCGTTGGCCCGGATGTAGCTCCCGATCACCTTGATGCGCCCGAGGAATTTCCCGGTCACCCACGCGCTGGTCACGGGCGTGTTGATCTTGCTGTCCGTCGTTCGCGTGATCCCGTCGGCCGTGACGTTCTGGCCGAGGATGGGAAAATCGATGTTGCCGTTGCCGGCGCCGGGTTGAAGCGAGGCGGTATTGGTCCACAGAGCGTGCCGCCAACCCTGGATCACGGCGCCCCGCACCGGGCCCGCGTCGAAGGCGAGACCGACGCGGTACTCCTCGTCGCGCGAGCGCACGTCCTCGTCGAGCGCGAACTCGTTCTCGCCGACGTGATAGGTCGTGTTCCCGGGCCCGCGGTAGACGTTCCGGGTGTACCCGAGAATCGGCGTCAGGGTCTTTCCCGGAAAGAGCTCGAGTGTGGCGTCGTAGATGTCGCGCGTGCGGTTGTAGGTGTGCTGACCGGGAACGATGCCTTCATCGAGGAACGGGTTGGCAAACGCCGGGAGCGCGCTGTAGAGATTGGTGCGCCGCCAGCTGAAGGTGAGCCGGAAGGTTTCGACCTGGCCCGCCGTGAAGCGCAGCATCCCGGCCGGCCCCGCGCCGACGTCCGAGACGTCGAGGTGGGCGTAGTCCAGGATCCCGCCCATGGGGCCCGCGGAATTGAAAGACAGGGACCGGAGCAGAAAGCCCGGGCGATCGTTGATCTGCGTGCGGTACATCTGCTCGTTGCCGGAGATGTCGACGAAGCGGTACCCGAGCTCGAACTCGGGGACCCCCTGCGCCCGAAGCGGCAGGGCCGCCGCGAGCAAGAACCCCAGGGCGAGGAAGGGCGTCCGGATCGCTTTGCTCATAAATCCCTACTTCAGCAACAGCGGCGAAAGGTTCGACCCGTGTACCGCGACGTGGCAGCTCGTGCAGTTGCGGTACCGCGGCAGCGTCAGGTCGTGGAACGACGGGGGCTGATCGCCCTTCGTCTTGGGGCCGCCGGTCTTCGAGTGGCAGGAGGTGCAGAGCTGGTCGACCCGGGCCCACTGCAGCATCTTCGGGTTGTTGGAGCCGTGCGGCTGGTGGCAGGTGAGGCAGTCGCCGGCCGAGCCCGTGACGTGGTCGAACACGAAGGGGCCGCGCTTCTCCGAGTGACAGTTGAGGCAGGCGAGCTCCCCGTCGCGGGTGAGCTTGATGGTCCGCCCCTTGCGGTCGTGCGGGTCGTGGCAGTCCAGGCAGGTCATTCCGCCGCGATCCAGCCGGTGGGTATAGGGCTTGTTGCGGAACGCTGCGGAGGTGCTCGTGTGGCAGGTCTGACAGATGGCGCCGGGCTCCTTCGCGAGAAGGCGCTCACTCGACTTGACCGATTTGTGGATCGAATGGCAGGAGAGGCAGTTGACGGCTGCCGAGTTCGAGTGGAAGCCCGTCGAGAAGGAGGCGTGCTCGTCGGCCTTCTCGTGGCAGGAGAGGCACAGCTCTGCGCCTTCGGCTCCGTGGAACTTCTGGATCAGGCTCGCGTCGCCGCCGGCCTCGATGTGCTTGGTCCCGTCGCCGTGGCAGGTCGAGCACACGTCGCTCGCGTCCGGCTTCTTTCCGCGGCTCGCGTACCGGGCATGAGGGTTGGCGGCGAAGGCCTTGACCTGCTCCTCGTGGCAGTCGGCGCATTTGGGAAGCTCTCCGGCGGCCGCCGTTGCCGCCGGAGGCGGAGAGGGAACCGGAGTGGGCGTCGGGGTTTCCTGAGCGGAGGCGATCATCCCCGCGGCTCCCAAGACCGCCGCGAGGATGAGCGCGGTGCGAATCCTTCCGCGCAACATCACACCCTCACTTCCCAAAAAAAGCCGGGAGGAGCGGCCGAGGGCCGCTCCTACCGGGCGTGAACCTTGCTGACTGCGAAATCCGCGTCGGGGCCGTGGCAGGCCGCGCAAGCCTCGCCGAAGGGCGCCGTCATCACGAAGGCGTGGGCCGCGGCCGGCTTGTTGTCGTGGCAGCCGAGGCAGGCCGCCGCGAAGTGCTGCTGCGGGCTATACCAGTCCCGCAGCGTCGTCGTCGGCAGCAGGCCGTCCGGCGGCGTCTCGGAGACCTCCTGGGCGTCCGGGACATGGCACTTCTCGCAGTCGCGCCGGTCGCCGGGGAACCGAACCTCGTTGAAGTTGACCGGATTGGGCGGGTTCGGCGGAGTGAAGAAGCCGTAGACCGTGAAGTCCTGTGTCAGCTCCTCGCCCGTGTGAATCCGGTGGATCATGCGCTTGAAGTCGATCGATTCAACGGGACCCTTGTCGGCAGGACGCCGCGCCGAGTCGTTCGCGTTGGGGTTGTGGCACATCACGCATTCTTCGGTGTTCAACCGCTG